>CAJQKQ010000073.1 GCA_905478925.1 uncultured Verrucomicrobiales bacterium | reverse complement strand
TTCACGATACTCGGAAAAGAAAGAACCATCGCGAGGCTCCGAGCCTTCGCATAGGGACTCTTCCACTGATCACTCGGCACTAGCCACTAATTCGCATACCCAAGCCAAGGCCCAAGCCATTTCTCCGCCTCCGTAAGGGTCATCCCCTTGCGTTTCGCGTAGTCCTCCACTTGGTCTTTCTGGAGTTCGGAAAGCGCGAAGTAGTGGCTTTCAGGATGTGAGAAATACAAGCCGCAAACCGCCGAGCCCGGATGCATCGCGCAGCTTTCGGTGAGGGAAACGCCGGTTGCGTCGGTTGCACCGAGCAGTTCAAAGAGGATCGGTTTCTCGGTATGGTCGGGCTGTGAAGGATAGCCCGGCGCCGGGCGGATGCCCTGATATTTTTCATGGATCAGCGCATCTTTGGTAAGCTCCCCCTCCGCCTCGTAGCCCCAGTCAATCCGTGCCTGGTGATGAAGTTTTTCGGTAAAGGCCTCCGCAAGCCGGTCCGCGATGGCTTTGACCATGATGGCCCCGTAGGGATCGTTCGCGGCGTCGAGTTCCTTCGCATACTCGTCGGCTCCATGGATGCCCACGACAAAGCCGCCGATGTAATCAGACGTAGTGGTGACCTTCGGTCGCCACTCGTCCGCGCCCTCCCCAACAAATTCCCAATCCACCAATCCAGCCTTCACAGGATTCGCCAGCACATATTTCCGTTGTTTGGCGAAGTCCTCCTGATCCCGAACGATATGATCGTAGGATTCCCTCTGCCAGAAAGCCCCTTCCCTGCCAAGAAGTTGGTTCGACATTTTCGCCGAGAAAGCCTTCATCCCCTGTAATATTTCACAAAGTAGATGCCCCTCCTTCGGTTGGATCACAAGATGCACGTGGTTGGGCATAACGCACCAAGCTCCGAGTTCGAACCTCTCACCCGCGAAGCGAAGGATCGCATCACGGACGATCTCCGCGATTTCCTTGCGACGCATATGGCATTCCCCGTGGCCCGCTTCAAGAGCCTCTTCGATCTTCTCCGAGTAGAGAGATTCCAGCTTGGCGCGGGCATCTCTGGCGGTGGTATCCTCGCCTTCCTTTTCCGCTTTGTTGATGATCTCGGAAAGCATCTTCTTCTCCGCAGTGTATTCGTCGATCACCGCGTTCGGTAATGAATCGGCGAGCCGGAAGGTGACGGCGTAGGTTGCGCCTTCCTGTGTCCAGTGGGGGAGGTTTCCGGGCTTGGACTTTTTGATTGGTTCTTCGCCTTTGAGGTAGGTCGGGGTGAGTGGCGACTGAAAGTCACCACTACACGGCCTTACCCAATCAGAGAGCGCCACATTGGGTTTGCCGGAGGTCTTCTTCAACTGCTGACGGATCGTGTGAAACTTGGTCCGATCGCTGCCGTCGTCGTTGAATACGGTGATGTCGTCCCCATCGGATTTCGCAGGGAAGAAACCGTATATTCCGCTTGCTTGAAGGCGGTTTTCCCCAACCAGTTTTTCGAGATATTCGAGTGCCTCGTCGTGAAGCTTCTTCGCTTCGGCGGCTCCGGCCTCATTCTTGGTTTTGAGAATTTTCTTCTCTCGATCCCAAACGCCGCGCAACTCCCATGCATGGAAAAACGGAGTCCAGTCGATGTAATCGACGAGATCGCCGATCTCCGCTTCCACAGTTTTCGTGCCCGTGAAGGAAGGCACCGGAGCGGGATAGCTCTCCCAATCGAATTTCGGCGCCGCTTCGCGTGCCTGTTCGATGGAAAGCGTTTCCTTCTTCGGACCACCGAGGAAATTCTCGCGTGCCTTCTGCTGCTTTTCGAGCAGTTCCTTCACAAAACCCTCCCGCCCGTCCTTCGACAACAGCGAGGTGGTGACCGGCACCGAGCGCGAGGCATCAAGCACATGGACAACCGGCCCGCTGTAGTGCTCGGCGATCTTGATTGCGGTGTGCGCGGCGGAGGTCGTCGCACCGCCAATGAGCAGAGGAATCGTGAATCCACGCCGCTCCATTTCCTTGGCGACATGCACCATCTCATCCAGCGAAGGTGTGATCAGCCCGGAGAGCCCGATCACGTCGCTGCCCATTTCGGTGGCCTTTGCCAAAATCTTGTCACAGGAAACCATCACGCCCATATCGGTGACTTCGAAGCCGTTGCAGGATAGCACCACGCCGACGATGTTTTTCCCGATGTCGTGAACATCGCCTTTCACGGTGGCGATCAGAAAACGCCCAGCGGAGTTTCCACGTTCGGCGAGCTTCAATGCGTCGTCATAAGACATGCCTGGGTTCTTTTCCTGGATTGCAGCGATGTCTCCCGCGAGGTTTTCCGCCTTCTCCTCTTCCATGTAGGGGAAAAGCCAAGCAACTGCTTTTTTCATCACGCGGGCGGATTTCACCACCTGGGGAAGGAACATTTTTCCCGCGCCGAAGAGGTCACCGACCACGCCCATGCCGTCCATCAGCGGCCCTTCGATCACTTTCAGTGGCCTGCCGTATTTCTGGCGAGCGGCTTCCGTATCCTCGTCGATGAAACGATCAATCCCCTTCAGGAGCGCGTATTCGAGACGTTTCTCGACATCCTCCTCACGCCACGAGAGATCCTCAGCAAGCTTCTTTCCGCCGACACCCTTGTAGCTTTCGGCAAGATCCAGCAGGCGCTCGGTTGAGTCTTCACGTTTATTCAGCAAGACATCCTCGACGCACTGCAGAAGATCTTTCGGGATCTCATCATACACCTCGAGCATCCCGGCGTTCACGATTCCCATGTCCATCCCTGCCTTCGTCGCATGATAGAGGAAGGCCGAGTGCATTGCTTCGCGCACCTTGTTGTTGCCACGGAAAGAGAAGGAAATATTCGAAACACCCCCTGAAACCTTCGCACCCGGCAGGTTTTCTTTGATCCAACGCGTCGCATTGATGAAATCGAGCGCGTAATTGTTGTGCTCTTCGATGCCGGTCGCGACCGTCAGGATATTCGGATCGAAAATGATGTCGTTCGGATTGAAGCCAACCTCATCGACAAGCATGCGATACGCCCTTTCACAGATCCGGATCTTCTCGTCGTAGGTCGCCGCCTGGCCGTTCTCATCGAAGGCCATCACCACCACGGCAGCACCGTATTTCATGACGTGCTTCGCCGATTTCTTGAAAATTTCCTCACCCTCCTTGAGCGAGATCGAGTTCACGATCCCCTTTCCCTGAAGGTGCTTGAGACCTTCCTCGAGGATCTCCCACTTCGAGGAGTCCACCATGATTGGCACTTTCGCTACGTCAGGCTCACCCTGGAGAAGATCCAGATAGCGGCACATCATCGCCTTGCCATCGATCAGGCCGTCATCAAAACAGATATCGATCACGTTCGCACCGTTGGCCACTTGTTGGCGTGCCACCTCGACCGCCGCCTCAAGATCATCTGCGCGAACTAGTTTCGCGAACCTCGGGGAGCCGGCCACGTTGGTGCGCTCACCTATCATAAGGAAACCTTTGCCCTCGTCGTGGTTGTATGCCTCCGTACCGGAGAGCCTGAGAGCTGGTTTGATCGATTTCATAAAATAGGAAGAGGTAGAGGAAGAGGAAGAGATTTACCGCAAAGCCGCAAAAGTCGCTAAGGGGCGCAAAGTTAAGATGGAAAATTGTGGACGAGTCTTTTCAATCCATCGGCCAGCTTGAGATTGTGAAAATTGATCAGAAGACCGAGATGATTGCCGGACATGCGTAGGTAGGTGAGCAACTGTGCCGAATGAATTGGTTCCAGATTAGCGACAGTCTTGATCTCAACAACCAGACAATTATCCACGAGTAAATCGATTCGATAAGCCTCCGGAACCACTAGTCCTTTGTAATTTATCGGGAGACTCACTTGGCTCTCGGATGAGATTCCCTGCAACCCTAGTTCATGCAACAATGAAACCTCGTAAGTTTTTTCCAGCAAACCTGCCCCAAGTTCCCGATGCACTTCGATCGCATCCCCAATGACCTGATTGGAAAGCTTATTCAAATGCTCCTTCATATTCTTTCTTTGCGATCCTTAGCGACTTTTGCGCCTTTGCGGTAAATCTTTTTCACTTCGGAAGCCGTCTTGGGGTCACCCCTCTCACACCTTCGGCGATCGCTCGAATGTGTTCCGGGGTGTTGCCGCAGCAACCTCCGGCGAAGTTGATCAGCCCGCTTTCGGCGAAGCCTTTCATGAAGTCTTTCATGTGCGAGGGTTCGAGATCGAAGCCCGTGGGAGCCAGCGGATTCGGCAGACCCGCGTTCGGATATGCGGACACGTATGTCCCCGCAATGTCGGACAACTCCTCAAGAAACGGTTGCATCAGATCGGGTCCCAGAGAGCAGTTGAGTCCAACCGCCAGAGGATTCATATGCGCGAACGCATTCCACAGCGCTTCCACTTTCTGTGCGGAAATCATCGTCTCCCCACCCAGCCCGACCGCAGCCGAAATGATCACGGGAAGACTCACCTTGTCTTCGTCAAAAATTTCGCGGACGGCAACCGCAGCCGCCTTCGCGTTGAGTGAGTCGAAAATTGTTTCGATCATCAGGATATCACAGCCGCCTTCGATCAGTCCCCTCACCTGCTTGCGATATGCCTCCAGAACCTGGTCGAAAGTCACGACACGGAATGCCGCATCCTCCGCATCGGGCGAATTGCTCAGGGAAACCGTCAGGGGGCCGATCGCACCGGCAACATACCGTTTCACTCCCGTGTCGGTGGCCACATCATCCGCCATTTTGCGGGCGAGTTTCGAGCCCTCGACGTTCATCTCCCACGCAAGATCGTTGAGAAAATCGTTCTCCAGGATCTTCTGGAAAAACTCCGGATCTTTGCGACCGCCCTTCTCGCGGGGGTCTTCGACGAAAAACTCACTCTGTGCGATTCCGGTCGCCGAAAAGGTGTTGGTTTCGCAAATATCCGAGCCCGCCTCGTAGAAGCACTTGTGGATGTCTGCGATCACATCGGGGTTCGTCAGCGAAAGAATGTCACCGTTGTTCAACAGGTCCTTGTCGGTATCCTTGAACCGTTCCCCGCGCGCCGCGGCCTCGTCCAGATCGTATGTCCGTATCGTCGTTCCCATTGCGCCGTCGAGAACCAGAATCCGCTCTTCGAGACTCTTTTCCAGTTCCACCGTCAAATCCTCTTGCGCCATGCGGTAAACCTATCCCCACACGAATCCCATTCAAGTTTCAAATCATCAAATCACGATATGTTGATAGGGAATATCCAGGAAACCCACTCTTGCGTTGATAACTCACAAAGGATATACGTATATCCAACCATGAAAAGCACGGTATTCACCTCCGGAGGCTCCCAAGCTGTCCGCATCCCGAAAAAGTTCCGTCTCGATGGCAAACACGTCGAAATCGAACGACGGGGTCAGTCACTCGTCCTAACCCCCATTCCAGAAGAGAAAAATTGGCCCGAAGGATACATCGACAGAATCAGGGAAAACGCGGTCGGCGACGACTTCATCCGCCACCCACAGGGGGAACACCGTGAGATCAACTGGTGATGAGGCTGCTGGATTCCGACACCTGTATCCATATCCTGAGAGGCAGCGCGCCCATTATCGATTTTTTCGCCGCGCTATCTCCCGGTTCAGTATTCATTTCCTCCATCACTTACCATGAGCTTAGATATAGTGCCCTCCATTCCGGTATGAACCGGAGCCGCCACCTGCATAGCCTCGACGACTTCTGCTCTGAACTAGAAATCTTTCCCTTCACCGCGAAATCCTCCAGACACTCCGCTGCGGTCAGGGAAAAACTAGCGACCCTTGGCACACCCATCGGCCCACTTGACACCCTGATCGCCGGCCATGCGCTCGAACACGAACTCATTCTCGTCACCGGGAACGTCCGCGAGTTTTCCCGTGTGCAGGGCCTCACAATCGAAAATTGGTTCGAATGACGATTATATCCGTGTAACTCCCGAAAAAATCCTCATCAATCCGCCGTATAGCTTTTTAGATAATGTCAGCCATCCAAGTCCTTCACCAAGAACGTATCCCGGATACCGGATTCCTTGCCGTCCCGGGCCGTCTCGATTTCAACCAACTCCTGCATCTCGAAAAGCAGTTTCAGGACAGGAAAATCACCTACCTCATCGAGGAAAATGATCACCACGATCCGGCCTTGCGCAACCACATGGAGAAATCCGGCTCCGGGGCGATGTTTTCCCTCTCCGACAAGAACCCCGCTGGTGCCGGCAAGGAGTTTTCCAATTTCCTCAATGACGGAGGCATACTGCTTTTCGTCCCGGGACGCGCCGCCGCCCTGCCAGCCACCCCGATCCGCATCCCATCCTCCCATCTGAGTATCCTCACCGCATTCGACCTGCCGCTGCTTCCCATCGCCATCGACTGCCCACGCGAGTCCTGCCTTGGCATTGAGAAGATCAACAGTCTGCCGGTCGCGGTGATCGCATACGGACAGCAAGTCGCTGCCGCGGACACCTCCGTCGCGTCGCTGCAGGCCCATATGCTAGATGCATTCGAGAAAGCCTACTCGAGCCGCACCATTCTCAAGGGCTCGCTCGCGACCGCTCTCTTGCTTGGCCTCAAGGATAATCCAAACGACAGGCTTGTGGACGGCTCGGACGATATGGTCCTGCCCTTCTCGAAAATCCTCCCCGTCGCAATCGCACTTTCGAAACACATCCGGGAGGAAACCGACAAGCAGAGAGTCGCCATCGTGCTGCCACCCGGCAAGGGCGGGCTGATCGCAAACCTCGCGGTTCTCTTCGCCGGAAAAGTTCCGGTGAACCTCAATTTTACCGCCTCCCACAACGCCATCCGCTCTTCCATACGCCAGGCCGATGTCGACCGCTTCATCACCGCAGACCCCTTCGTCCGCAAGGTATCGAGCTTCCCCTGGCCGCCGAACCGCGACCTGATCTTCATTGAGCGCACGATGCCCGAGCTCAAGAAGTCGATCGTGAAATGGGCCTTCCTCACCAAACTGCTGCCTGCGTCCGTCATCGCAGCGATACTCGGCCTCAACAAACGCCGCGACAGCGATGAAGCGGTACTGCTTTTCACCTCCGGCTCCTCCGGCGAGCCGAAAGGCGTCCCGCTGTCGCACCGAAACGTCCTCGCAAACGTCACCCAGTTTGCCTCCCGCCTGAACATCGGCAGCGAATCGTCTATCCTCGGCTGCCTTCCGCTTTTCCATTCCTTCGGCTGCACCGCGACTCTCTGGTATCCCGTGATCGAGGGCATCAACCTCATCACATACCCCTCGCCGTTGGAAACCAAACGTCTCGCCGAGCTGATTTCACTCCACCAAGTCAACGTCCTGCTCTCCACACCGACCTTCCTCCGTGGCTACATGAAACGCATCGACCCAGCCCAACTGGAGTCGCTCAACCTCGTGGTCACCGGCGCGGAAAAACTCCCGCTGAACCTTGCGGATGCGTTCGAGGAAAAATTCGGGGTTCGCCCGATGGAGGGCTACGGCCTCACCGAGACATCGCCGGCCACAAACGTCAACATGCCCGACCCGGCCGAGGAAACCGACACGCACCTGCTGCCGGCCCGCAGCAACGGAACGGTCGGACAACTGCTCCCCGGAATCGCGATCCGGCTCATCGATGCAACCACGGAAAAATCCGTCCCTCTCGACAAGCCCGGCATCATCATACTCAAGGGTGCCAACATCTTCCCCGGCTACCTCCGCAACGAAAAGCGCACCAAGGAAGTCCTTTCCGATGACGGTTGGTTCCGCACCGGTGATGTCGGCTTTCTCGATGCCGACGGTTTCCTCCACATCCAGGGGCGGATCTCGCGTTTCTCAAAAATCGCCGGCGAAATGGTTCCTCACGAAACCATCGAAGCGGCGATCAACCAGGTGCTCGGCCTCGACAGCGAAACCGAACGCAAGGTCGCCATCGTCGGCATGCCGGACGAGAAGAAGGGCGAGGCCATCGTCCTGCTCTCAACCATCGCCGGCCAGGCGCTGGAACAGGAATGCATCGACCTACGCTACAAGCTCCTCGATCACGGCCTGACCTCCTTCTGGTGCCCCAAGCTCATCATCCCGATCGAGGAAATCCCCCTCCTCGCCTCCGGCAAGCTCGACATCAAGGCCTGCCAGCAACTCGCCCACAACTGAGCCTGGCGTCGATCTTCGATCGCCGTTTCTTACCTCAAGGAGAGGCTGCATTCTGCTGCCCAGCAACCCCAGCACACACGCCCGGCCGTTTCCCTATCCTGATTTGAGGGATGGATTATTATTCTTATGCCCCTCTATTTGCCTTCGGCTATCTCCACTTCGTTCCGGTTCCGCTGAGCTCCGGTTGGAGTTTAGTTTACAGTGTTCAGGGCCGACTATTTTCTGGCCAGCCATTTCACCGCATTGGTGATGATGGCTTTGTAAGCGGGATTCGCATGGGATTTATCATCGTGACCGTGGGTGTAGGCGACGATGCGTGCCTTCGGATCTTTCACGATCCAAAGTGCCGGATGTGAATCGGGACTATTCCCATCCGGCTTGTTCTCGACGAGCACGGTGCTTTTCGCGCCTTCGGTGAACTTAAAGTGATAGCTCTCGTCCGCGATGGTGAATGACTTAGCAACGCCCTTGAGGATGGCATGCTTGCCCGGTCGGATGGACTCCGCCACCACGGCACCTCTGCCGTGACCCCGCGTGCCTCCGGTGACGAAACGCTTGTTGTATCCCTTCCATGGATGCTGCCATGTCGCGGCGTGGAGCAGGAGTATCCCCTTGCCCGCATCGGCGAAATCATGGAGCGCTTTCTGGAACTCTGCGCTGCCCCATTGGCCGTGGTTGCCGGAGAAAACCAGCACGTCAGCCTTCGGCATGGCGGCGAGCGCCTCGGCTAGGTTCATCGTGCCGATGACATCCGCGCGATCAATGGCGGAGAGCGTTTCCCTATCCGTAAAAATGAAGTCCCTTGGGAAATTGTGGGAGCTTCCAGCACCGACAATGAGCACCCGAAGACCGCCTCGCTTGCGGGGCTCTGCGAAGCGCTGGCCGGTTGCAGAAGTGCTTCCGGGCGGCAGCTTCTTCAGCCGTTCGCCGGCTTCCGCATCGGTGGCGGACATGTAGGCGAGAATATCGCGGATGACCTCCGGGCCGAGCCCGTCGAATCCCTCCGGCATCAGGCTGCGGCGGGTGTTCACTCGCGATGCGATGTCCGCCCTGCGGATCTCCGTATCGCCCCCCTGATTGCGTAGTGTCAGGCCGGCCCTATTCTCGCTGGTGATGATACCGGCGAGCGTGTCGCCCTTCTTGGTGGTGATATTCCACTGCCAGAAACTGGGGTCAACCTCCCGGTTCGGATCGATGATGTGAACAAGGAGTTGCTCCGCGCCGTGGCTGCCCATCCCCGTCAATGCAGGACCGACATCCGCTTTCCCGACATCGCCGAAGCGGTGGCAAACCGCACAGGCGGCGGCATACATCATCTTGCCGTTCGCGACATCACCCGGCTTGGCGACCTCGGGAAGGAATTTTGCAATAACCGCTGCCTTCTCCTTCTCGCCGGGCATGAGCTTGTCGAGAAGTGAGTTAGCGCGGGCGGCAACCGCCTTGTCGGGATGGCTTCGCAGGCGAGCCGCATCGCCGGGGCTGATTTTCGCAGCCTTGATATCGCCTTCCTCCACCGCCTTGAGGAAAGCGAGTGCTGCGGCGGGGCGTTTCACAATCTCATCGAAGGCAGCGGGGCGGATGCCGGGGCTGACTTCGCTGAAGAGCATCACCAAATGATTCGCGAAGCCGCTGCTGCCGATGATTTCAACGATGGAGAGCTGGAGTTCTCGGGGCTCGTTTGAGTTCCGCAAAATCGAGAGCGCGGGAGCCACCGAATTCTGCTTACCGACGGCGATGAGAGCGCGAGCGGCGGCCTCTCTCACCGGGATTGACACAGCGGAGTCCTCGACCTTCACGGCGAGGGCATCAATCTGCTTTTGCACGACAGCTTCCATTTTCCCTTCGGTATCCCAACGGGCAATGAGCGGAAGCGCGAACGAAGCGGTCGAGGGATCGGCAAGCATGCTACGGAGGGAGTCGCTGACATCCTTGCCAAGCGCGGGCTGCGCCTGGTTGTTTGCGATGATCGAGGAAAGAATCGCCGTCTTGATCTCGTCCGCAGACCCGGGTGCCTTGGCGACTGCGACGAGGAGCGTTCCGGCGGCGGCGGAAGGATCCGGTCTCAGCACAGCGGGGAGGATACTCACGACAAGTGGCTTGAGTTTCTTCGCCTGCGGGGAGGCCAGCGCGGCGGAAACAACTTCCATTTCCCTGCCGTTGGAGGCCGCGATAAGGGCGGAGCGTGTCCATTTATCCTCCGCCTTCGCGAATTCCGATACGAGCGATCCGACGCCCTCCTCACCGCTGAACTTTGCGTAGGTTTTCAGGGCGGCAGAACCGTTCTTCGCTATCTGAAGTTGGCCGGCCTCCCTCATCATCCGCATCGCCGTCATTCGAGTGTGGGCGTTGGGGCTTCGTAGCGCGGCATCCAAAGACTCCGCATTGGAGGTGTCGATCACAGGCACAGCAACGGTCTTCGCCTGCTTGTGCTGAACCTTCCAGATGCGTCCGAAGTAATGGTCACGGTCCGGGCGGACCGCAGCGTTGGCAGGGCCGTGGAGCGGGCCGCGGGTATCGTTGTGGATGGCCGCCTGATTGTAGAAATCGATCACATACAACGCCCCGTCGGGGCCAATCCTTGTCTCGATGGGGCGGAACCACAGGTCTCCGCTTCGCATGAACTCGGTTTCCTCCCTGCCCTCTTGCTTCGCGGCGGAGTAGGTGATCCCCTCCGGCTTCATGAAATAGTGGCTGACTATGTTGATCGTTGGCTCCGTGACGAAGTAGCTGCCGTTCCACCGTTCCGGCCATCCACCGCCCTCGTAGATCGCACATCCGGCGGCCGCCGTGTAGGAACCGACGTAGTCGATCTGCTTGTAGGCGACCTGTTTCCAATCCATCAGTGGAAAGGTTTTCTGCCTCGTGATCATCCCATGAAAGCCATTGGTTCCGGGCATTTTTCCCTTCGCCAAGACATGCTCGGGCAGCACTGTATGGAAGAGGATCGTGCCGCTCGTTGGCTGGGTCCAGAAACACTGGCCATCGGACGTCATGCAGAGGCCCCAGGTGTTCCCACCCTTGCTGGAATACATCTCGATATCCGTCCCGTCGGATTTGAAACGGATCACGCCGGAGCCGATTTTCACCTCAGGTTTCGCCGCATCTCCCAGGCATTTGACCTTTCCACTTGAGTATCCGTGGGTTGCGTAGATCCATCCGTCCAGACCCCAGCGGAGGTTATTGATGACCGCGTGGGTATCGAAAGTGCCAAGACCGGTGTAGAGCTTGGTGCGCTTGTCTGCCACATCATCGCCGTCCGTGTCCTCAAGGAACCAGATATCGGGGGCGGCCGAAACGATGACCCCGTTGCGGTGAAAAACGAAACCGGTGGCGAGCTCCAACTTGTCAGCAAAAACATGCTTCTTGTCCATGCGACCGTCGCCGTCGGTATCGGAAAGAATGCTGATTTGGTCGAGCGGAGCACGGTCGTAATCACCCGGCTTCACCGATCCACTGTCCTTCCAAACATCGGTGTTCGCCTTGCGCAGGCCGTTCGGGTACTCGGGCGTCTCGACGACCCACATCCTGCCCTTCTCGTCCCAGTCGATGTTCATCGCCTTGTTGATGAGTGGCTCGGCGGCAACCAGCGAGAGTTCGAAGTCCGGGTGCATCTCGATTTTCGCAGCGGCCTCCTCGGGGCGGGTCGGGCCGCCAACCGGGTAGCGAAGATCGCTTTCGGCCTTTTCACTATCGGCCAGCAATGCATCCACATCCTCGGATTTTCCCGCCCATGCGATCCCGCGAAGGAGTATCGTCTGCACCGAGATGTGGGAGAAATTTTCATACACGTGACCCGGGACAAAGGCGAAGGCGCGGTGCTTGCCTGTCTCATAAGTCCAGATCTGCGGCTGGATGTCGTAGATGTTGACCGGCTTGCGCCTGCCGGAAGACCCGTCCTTCGGCTTCGGCGTATAAGCGGCGGCGAGGATCTTCGCCTCCGGCATCATCTGCATGTCGTAATAAATCTCGTCCTCGAGATCGAAGTTCGAGGCACCTCGGGTGATGGGGTTCTCTCGGTCGGTGAAGTAGAGCGACATGTGACCTTCCCGGTATTTCGTTTTCCCAAATTCCCAGGAACCGCCGATCACCGCCTTGTACCAATCCGCATCGCGGGAAACCGTGGCGCCGTGGATCGCGACAACCCCGCCGCCCCGCTTGAGATATGCTTCAAAATTCTCGCGCTCCTTGCCTTTGATGTTCCCGGCTTCCGATGCATGGAGGATGACCACGTCAGTTTCTGCAAGTTGCTCCGCCGTGGGAAAATCGTTGCCCCCGGTGGCTTTCGCACCGCGTTCGTTGAGGAGCTTGGTCCAGTCACGGAGGAAAGCCGGGTAGTCATGGCAGCCGGGACCATGGGTCTTGGCGCCGGAGCGAATGAAGATGCGGAGCGGCTCGGCGGCCTGCGTAAGTTGCAAGCAGGCAAGGAGAAGGATAAATAGAGTTTTCATGAGTGGGGTGAATGGAGCGCCGACTTCAGTCGGCGAGTGATATGTGGACACGCCGACTAAAGTCAGCGCTCCATTAGGGCTAGCAATTTTTCCGCGCAGGCACGTGCGAAGACAGGGCTGTTGATTTCCTCGGTGTATTCAAGGACAGGAACCTCCGCGTGCGCACGGATGGAGGAGAAAAGAGCTTCGTCGGCGGAGGAATCGTGGAAGGGCTGGCCTTGCGCGCTGATCACGCTGATCGCCTTCACAGGGATCATGATCGCGCAGCTTCCGGCGCAGGCGTTCGCCTTTTCCGCGATGATGCGGCCTAGCTCTGTGCACTCATCGGGCGTGGTGCGCATCAGCGTCACCTGCAGATTGTGGATATAGAAACTACGTCCCTCGTACTTCGCTGGAACCGAAGAGCGCTCGCCGAAGTTCACCATATCCAGGCAGCCTGGCGCGATGACTACGGGAATCCCCGCCTTGGCCGCAGCATCCATCCGCTCCGAACCCGCCGCGAGAACTCCTCCGCAAAGCTCGTCCGCCCATTCCGTTGTCGTGAGATCGAGCACACCCGCCGCCATGCCGCTGGCGATGACCGCTTCCATCGCTTTCCCGCCGGCACCGGTCGCTGCAAAAATCAGGACTTCGTAGCCGTTCTCCTCAAGGATTCGCTTCGCCTCGGTGAGGCATTCGGTGGTATTGCCGAACATCGATGCCACGATCAGAGGGCTGTCCCCTTCCGTCTGCACTTGCGTCCTCGCCATCCCGCAAATCGCACCGGCGGCACGCGTCAGTATGGTGCGGGTGAGCCGGTTCAGCCCGGCCACATCCGCAACGCTCGGCATCATGGTAATATCGCTGGTTCCGAGGTAGGGCGCCGTGTTCCCGGCGGCGAGAGTCGACACCATTAGCTTGGGGAAACCGATCGGCAACGGCCTCATCCCGGCGGTTGCGATCGCCGTTCCGCCTCCCCCACCGAGAGAGATCACTCCGTCAATTTTCCCATCGGACAGCAGATTTGAAAGGAACACCGGAGCGGCCTCCGACATCGCCGTGACGCATTCGCCGCGGTCCTTCCGCTCCATCATTTCCTCCAGGTTCACGCCCGTGGCCGCCGCGACATCGTATCTGCTGAAATGGGGCTCAACGGTCGGTTCTCCGCCGGTCCCGACATCGATGAGCAGCGCCTTGCAGCCGTGGCCGCGGATCAGTTCCGCGACAAAGGCGTGTTCCGCACCTTTCGAATCTAGGGTTCCGAGGACGGCGATTGTCGCGCTCATTTCTTCAGCTGAATCGATTTGAACTGCCGGGTGAGATCAGTCAGCGATTTCTCGACGCCCATCCGTTCCAGCGATGAAGCTCCGACGAAGCCTACGCAATCGGTCGCTTGGATCACACGATCCGCATCCTCGGGGGTGTTGATCGGGCCGCCATGGCAGAGGTAGAAAATATCGTCACGCACGGTCTTCGCCGCATCGATGATGTCCTGGGTCCGCTTGATCGTGTGCTCCCAGCTCACCACCGCATCCTTCACCCCGATCGAGCCACCGACCGTAGTCCCCACATGCGCGATGATCGCATCCGCACCGGACTCCGCCATTCTCACTGCCTCCTCGGGCGAAGCGACATAAACGATGGAAAACATGTCCATCTTCCGGCCGATACCGACCATTTCGTATTCCTTCTCCACACTCATCCCGGTCTCTTCCAGCACCCCCCGGAAATGGCCGTCCACGATGGTGTGTGTCGGGAAATTGTTCACCCCGGAGAATCCCATATCCTTCACCTTTTCGAGCCAGTGCCACATGCGGCGGCGCGGGTCGGTAGCGTGCACCCCGCAGATCACGGGAATTTCCTCAACCACCGGGAGCACTTCATACTCGCCGATCTCCATCGCGATCGCATTTGCATCGCCATAGGCCATCAGCCCGGCAGTCGAGCCGTGACCCATCATGCGGAAGCGGCCACTGTTATAAATGATGATGAGATCGGCTCCGCCCTTCTCGATGAATTTCGCGCTGATCCCGGCACCTGCTCCGGCAGCGATGATCGCCGTCCCTTTCGAGAGCGTGTCTTGAAGGCGCTCGATGACTTCCGTGCGGGTATACGGGTTTCCTTTTCCGGTCCATTGATTGGGCATGGATTGAAAGTGACTGCGGATTGCCCTTGAGCCAAGGGGCAATCCTGCACCAGCATTTAAGTCAAATCCACATCCGCCCATTGAAAACGAAAAGCAAAGCGCCTACCTCCGATCATGAGATCATCGGCAAAGGGACGAAATTCCGTGCCGTGTGTGGCCCGGGAGGTGGTGAGCGCAGCTGGCTGAGCGAGGAGCCCGAGTGCCCCTTGCTGGGCGGGTGCAACATCAGCCACACGGGCATCATGGAAGCAAAGTCTCCTTACGAGATCGTCCGCACCGACCAATCAGGCACCTTCATGCTTGCCTGCCTCGGAGGCGAAGGCGTCATCATGGTCGACGGATCATGGAAGGCGATACGCGGCGGCCAGGCATGCCTGCTCCCTCCCTTCGTGATGAACTCCCTGAAATGTGTTCCTGGGAAGGCATGGAGCTTTGCGTGGGTCCGCTACGAGGAGCCCCGCGACGCCAAACCTATCGTATCCTCCGTCTCCCCGGTCACCGGATCTTACGATGGTGACTGCCTAGCCCAAGCCATCCGCGGCCTCCGCGGCGAATGCACCGGCGGCAACACCCCCGCCGCGCTCCATCAATGGTGTAGCCTCGTGAACCACTACGTGATGCGCTTTGCCGAACCATCCGATCTCGATGCCCGACTCTGGCGGCTCTGGAACGAAGTCGCTCGCAAACCCTCCCATGACTGGACGCTCGAAGCCCTCGCAGCCATCGCCTGCGTCAGCACGGAGCACCTCCGCAGGCTCTGCCTCCGTGAGCTCGGTCGCAGCCCGATGCGGCACCTCACCTTCGTCCGGCTCCAGCTCGCGATGCGAATGCTCACCTCCACCGGCGACAAGATCGAGACCATCGCGCGGAAAGTCGGCTTCAGTGGCATCCACAGTTTCTCGGGAGCGTTCAGCACCCGCTTCGGCAAGCCGCCCTCGGCATTCCGCTGAGTGCGGGCGGGACGGGATGGCGGCCGTAGCCGGACATGGCCACGCCGGGGTCAGGTGTCCAGATTCCGAGCGGGCTCCAGGCCCATACCATCGATTTCAATGCGATCCGAGAAGCATTTGACGGTGGCGTAGGCGGTCTTCGCCTCAGTCTCGACCATACCCTTCAGATTGACGTAGTGACAGTTTCCGGACTTGGTGTAATTGCCGGAGTGCTTGTGGCCGTTCATATAGGCTGCGACGTTGTCATATTTCCCGATCAGGGCGACGAGCTCCTCTGCGTTCCAAAGGTTATGGCCGTCCCCTACGGGCATGACGGGATAATGATTAAAAAGGATAACGCTCTGGCCTGCGGTCTTTGCGGCGGCGAGTTCCTTCTCCAGCCATTCCATCTGCTTCGCGCCGATAGCGGCGTTCCAGGGCGCCATCTCGCGGTCATACTTTTCGGCCAATTCCTCTTTCATCGCTCTTGCCTCCGCCGTTCTGGGATCAGCGGTCGGATACCTCCAGGTGCCGATTTCGGTGCCGTCGAGGAAGACGAAGCGCCAACCCTTGATGACCTGTGAATAATACGCCTTTTCCAAGCCCATGGCGCCGAGAACCTTGCCCTTGTCCTCATCTGCGACGGAGAAATCGTGGTTTCCGCAAATCGGGAAATGGGGAGCCTTGAGCTTCGCGTAAATCGGCATCACGGAGGAGAAGCTCTTGAAATCCCTGTCGATGAGATCTCCGAGTGTGACGGTAAACTCCAACGGTTTCGTGTTGAGATCCGCGACGGCGTGTTCGAGCTTTTCGAGGGAGTTTCGATAGAACCGGCTGCCCGCCGGATTGGCGTCAGCGTACTGCGGATCGGCAGTAACTCCGAAGGTGAGCTCAGGCGTGTCCGTCGGGGCGGCTCCCGCCCTACCTGCAATCACAAGGGGCAGGGTGACCTTGAGGAAATTCCTTCTTTTCATAGTTCAGGATAACCGAAGCCGGGAATGTGGGAAAGGGAAAAACCAACGGTTCGCACCGCACCTTGGAGTCCGCAAGCGCCACGAGCTCACCCAATTGCACAAAAATGCTTTTCCTTTGTAAAATACCCGATGCGCTCGCCGTAGGCTCTTATCGGGCTTTTTTTTGGGGGAATCCCCTTCCCTTACAGTTGTCCGACGTTACGATGTAGCAAAACCCCATTTCCCATCCCTGACGTGCTTAAATCAGCTTCCTTTTCCTGTTCTGCAGCCCTTATGGCCTTGGCCACCCATGCGGCGGTCGCAGCGCCGGATTTCGTCAAGGACATCCAGCCCATCCTGGAACGGAACTGCGTGCGCTGCCACGACGCCGACAAGACCAAGGGCGGCCTCCGGATGGACACCCACGAACTGATCATGGAAGGCGGCGACACCGCCGATGCCATCGTCCCCGGTGACCCTGCTGCCAGCGAAATTCTCGTCCGTATCCACCTGCGTCCTATCGACGAGGGCGTGATGCCCGACGAAGGCCGCGCCCTGGAGCCTGCCGAGGTCGCCCTGCTCGATGCCTGGATGAAAGCCGGTGCGCCGTGGCCGAAAGGCGTGACTCTCACCGCGCAGAAACCCGAGCCGATCAAGCGCGTCCCAATCCCGGATCGCATCCCCGTTTCCGCTGCCGATGCCGCAACCATTATCGACGACATCCTGGCCCGTGAAAACGCCGGTTCGGAGTCCATCACCACACCACCCGTCAGCGATACAGCCTTCCTCCGCCGCGCCACCATCGACATCATCGGCCGCATCCCGACGATGCAAGAAATCCGCGAGTTCGATACCTCGGGCGAAGGTCGCAGGGAAAAGCTCATCGACCGCCTGCTGTCCCACAAACGCTTCGCCGACCGCTGGACGATCTTCATGTCGGATATGCTGCGGATCCGCTCCGATATCGAGGGTGGAAACCAGCTCCTCGCCTACGTCAACGGCTCCCTCGCGACAGGAAAACCCTACGACATCCTCGCCCGTGAACTCATCAGCGCATCGGGCCGCGCGAACTCGAACCCCGCCGTCGGCTTCATCCTCGGAGACGACGCGAACCCGATGGAACTCGCCGCCGCCACCGCACAGATCTTCCTCGGCGTCCGCATGGGTTGCGCAATGTGCCACGACCATCCATTCGACGACTGGGAGCAGCGCGACTTTTACGACCTCGCCGCATTTTTCGGAAAAACCAAGAAAGTCGGCAATCAGAGGCGTGGCATGGTCTACGCCACGGAGGGCGACAAGATGGCGGTGATGTGGCCGCCGGAGGACAAGGCCAAGGAAGAAAAGCGCGAGGCCGTTCGCCCACGTTACCCCTTCAAGGCCAAGGTCGAAAAGAAAACACCCACTCACATCGGCCGCTTTGAAAAGACGCGCACCGCGCTTGAGGAGAAGAAATCCGGAACCACTGATGAGGCGGCGCTCGACGCCCTTCTCGATGCACCCGGCCCGCTGGTCGGCCGCAAGCAGAACGAGGTTCTCGCCGAGGCAAAAAAGGACAGCCGACTGCTCAACGTCCATGGCGATATCTACCGCGCCAGCGAACTGCGCAACAAGCTCGCCGGACTTATCACCGATTCCCGCAATGACTTCTTCGCCCAGGCGTTCGTCAACCGCGTGTGGGCGGAGCTCATCGGCCACGGCTTCGTCGAGCCGCTCGACAATTTCTCGCCCTACGTCGATCTCAACCACGCCTCGACCTTGGATTTTCTTTCCCATGAGTTCATCGCCAGCGGCTTCGACATACGCCACCTGATCCGCATGATCACACTCTCCGACGCCTACCGCCGCTCCCAGCTCACCGCCCAAGTTCCGTTGACGATCCGCGAACAGAGCGAGAGAAATTTCACCGCAGCCCCCGCCCGCCGCATGCTCGGTGAGGTGCTGTATGACAGCATCGTGGTGGCAGGCCACCTCAAGGACTTCAAATGGCCCGCCGGGGCGAACAACAAAGAGGTCAGCCGCCAGATCCAAGTCCCCACCGGCGAATTCACCATGGTGGAAAACGGCGCGGAACCGGCACCCGAGATGAAATCCGCCGCACCCAAGATGCGTAATGACGGCTACGACCTCGAATCCTCCCTGAAACTCGATTTCAACTCCATCCTCTCCTCCGAAGAGCGCAATGAGATCGAAACGATGCGCAAGGAATCCGACGAACAGATCAAGGCGCGTGAGATGGCCGCGATGCAGAAAGAAACGGACAAGAAGGTGATGAAATACCGGACGGAAACCATCACCGAAACCTTCGACGACAACCCACGCTTCAACAGCGCGATGCGAATGGCCACGCCCGCACCGCCGGCCCATTTCCTTCGCGTCTTCGGGCAGCCCGCCCGCACAGGGCTCGGCGAATTCCGCGACCCGTCCTCTTCACTCCGCCAGCAGTTGATGATGCTCAACGGCCGCATGACCCATGAGGCATCCCGCGTCGGCTCGCTCGAACCGCTCCACCGCGTCCTCGAAAAGGACAAGCCGCAGGCCGTCGTTTTCGCCTACCAGGAAATCCTCACCCGCCCGCCCAGCGACGAGGAGAAATCCGACGCCCTTTCACTCCTTTCCAAAGACCCACACGAAGGCATGGCCGACCTCCGCTGGGCACTCCTCAACAGCAACGAATTCCGCTTCTTGCCATAGGGAATATGGAGCGCGGGTTTCCAACCCGCTTCCTTGCACTCCGACCCAAACCCAAAAACGTCCACCAGATAGCGGCTTAAAAAGCCGCGCTCCATACCATGAACGCCTGCACCGATTACCAAATCACCCGCCGCCGAATGCTGAAAATGTTCAGTGCGTCGATGCTCGGAATGCCAATCAGCCGCCTGATGGCCGACACCATCCCCGGCAAAGGACACGCCGAACACGTCATCCTTTTCTGGAACAGCGGCGGCATGAGCCATCTCGATACCTGGGATCCGAAACCCGGCCGCAAAGTGCAGGGCGAGTTTGGGGCTATCAAGACCTCGGTCGACGGCATGGAGATCTCGGAAATTTTCCCACAGCTCGCCAAGCAGATGCACCACGGCGCGCTGATCCGATCCATCGCCGGGACCAACGGCGACCACGGCCGCGCGCAGTACGAGCTGCAGACCGGCTTCAACCAATCACCGAACATTCTCCATCCGGGCTTGGGCTCGATCGTCGTCAACGAACGAGAACCGCTGGGCGACCTGCCGTCTTTCATCAGCATCAGCGGCCAGCCCGCACGCGCCGGATATCTTGGCCAGCAGTGCGAGGCATATTACGTCGGCCGCCCCGGCGACAAGGATCCGTATCTCGCATTTCCCGAAGGAATCACTCACGCCCGCGGAATGCAGCGACTGCAGGTGCTGGAAAAGATGAACCGTCGCACTTCCGGAGCCCTCGGCGCATCCGAACTCAAGGCATCGGAAACGGCACTCAAGGATGCCGTAAACCTGATGGAGAGCCCGGCGCTGAAAGCGTTCGAACTCGGTGAGGAAAAGCCGCAGACGATAGCCCGCTACGGCGACTCAGAATTCGGGCGCGGTGCGTTGCTCGCCCGCAGGCTGGTGGAAAAGGGCGTCCGCTTCGTCCAGGTGAACCGCGGTGGCTTCGACAACCACGGCAATATCTTCGAGGCCATGCGCGGCCACGGCGCGGTGATGGATCCGGCGATTGCCTCACTCATCTCCGACCTAAAAGCCAACGGCCTGCTTTCCAAGACACTGGTCGTCGTACTCAGCGAATTCGGCCGCACACCCCGCATCAACGATGGCGGCGGACGCGACCACTGGGCGCGCTGCTTCAGCGCCATGATGGCCGGCGGCGGACTCCGCGGCGGAACCATCGTCGGCTCCTCGGATGAAGACGGGATGGATCCCGCCGAGCGTCCGGTGAAAGTCCACGACCTTCACGCAACCCTCTGCCACGCCCTCGGCATCGATCTCCAAAAAGAGGTCATCACCCCGCAGGGTCGCCCCATGCGGCTGCTCCAAAAGGAGGCCAAACCAATCGCCGAACTATTCGCATGAAGATCCGAACCGCGAATGCACCCAGAGGGCATAGCAAACACGAATGCACGCGAATCTTTTTCAGACAGAAATCCATTCCAAATATCCTCTTCTCTTCATCTGCGTCCATCTGCGTTTGCTATGCCCTCTGGGTGCATCTGTGGTTAAAAATCTTCATATTTGCAGCCGTCTTCACCACCTTCTCCCAAGCCCAGGAGAAAAAGGCCGAGCGCGGTTCGATCATCGAGGATAGAGCCGCCCGCAAGCTCCTGCAAGCCGGCGACACCCGTCTCGAACTCGGCGAAAACGAGAAAGCCCTGGAGATCTGGGAATCCGTCGCGCAGCGATACCCACGCAGCAAAATTCGTTTCGAGGCACATCTCCGCCTCGCCGACCATTTACTTAAAGAGACAAAGAACTACGACAAGGCTCGCGTCCACTTCGAGGCCGCCGCAAGCGAGGCCAACGAGGACGACACCCAGCGCGCCCACGCATCTCTGAACATCGGCGCCTGTTTCTATGAGGCGGGGAATTACGGAAAATGCTTCACCATCATGCGCGATGTCATCGAGCGTTTCCCCACCTCCCCGGAGGTCAACGAAGCCTACCACTACATCGGCCTCGGCCATTTCAAGCTGGGCCACTACAGCCGCGCCATCGAGGCGCTTGAAAAGGTCGGCACCGCCGTTTCGCCGGACGATTCACACAACAGCAAAGTGGAGGCCGGCAAGCGGCTCTACATCAAGATCGACGACCAGGATTTTGCAATCCTCCCGCCCGGCGCAAAAATCACCGCCGTCTGCACCACGAAAAGCGGCGACAAGGAAACCGTCCTCTGCGATCCCGTCGGCCGCCACCCGCGGCTCACGCTCGGTAGCATCGCGACCGCATCCGGCTCCCCCATCCCCGACAACGGCATACTCGAGGTCCGCGGCGGCGACGTGGTCAGCGTCAGCTACACCGACGCACACACCGCATCCAAAGCGTTCGACGAATTACGCACCAAGGAAATCATGGTCGTCGGCAACGGCATTGCGAGAATCACCGACGGATCATACGCCCAGGATTTGCAAGCGGCGGTGATAGGCAAACCCCTGCACCTCCAAGTGACCGACGCCGACCTCGACGTCAGCGCGAAGGCCGACGAACTCAGCTCAGAAATCCAAATTTTCCGCAAGAAAACCCCCGATGAAATCGATGATGAGGTCGCGCGCGGCGTTGCCAGCGGCGAACTCACCGAAGGACCCGACGGCGAGGACATGAAAACGAAGATCGATCCGTTGCTGCTGCTGCGCAGCCTCACGGTCAAACTTACCGAATCCGAAGAACCGGGTGTATTCCGGAGTGCGATCCCGCTCCTTTCCGGCAGCACCGGCGACGCCCTAACGGGTGAGCCAGGACAGATCATCCGCCTCGTTTACCGCGACGAGCGCCACCTCGGCGAAGGCACGCTCGTCCGCAGCGCGGAGGCACGCGTGATCGAGGGGAACCTCGGCGAGATGCGCGTCACCCGCACCGAGATCTCCGACGAGGAACTCAGCCTGAAAACCAGCCTGCGCACCGCAACCGCTCTCACCGAAGTCGGCAATCACTACAAGGAGTTCGGACTCAACGACAAGGCTGACCTGAAATACACCGAAGCGCTCGACGCCTGCGAAACCATACTCACCGATTCGAAACGCATCGGCGGGAAGCTCCTCGAGGAAACCTACGTCCAGCTCTGGCGGATCTACTTTGCGATGGACGAACTCGATCTCGCGCTCGGTATGAGCAAGCGCCTGCTCGCGGAGTTCCCGACCAGCACCTTCGTCGACGAGGCGATGCTCCAACAGGCGCACGTCGAGAGGAAGCGGGAGAACTTCGCCCGCGCAATCAGCCTCTATTCCAGCGTTGCCAAGCTGCCCAACAGCCCGCTCCGCGGCGAGGGCCAGTATTTTGTCGGCGAGTGCTACGAGCAGATGGCACTCCAGGTGGGTCAGCGCGATTCCAGCCGGCTGTTCGAAAACGCATTCCTCGCCTACCAGAAAGTCTTCGACCAATACCCGAACTCCGGACGAGTCGGCGATGCGGTCGCAAAAATGGCAGCCTTCTACTACCAGAAAGAGGACTACGCCCGCGCCGTCGATGTCTTCGAAAACGTCCTAGCTGACTATCCTGACGCGAATTTCCTCGATGTCATCCTCTTCAACTACGGCCGCTGCCTCTACAAGCTCGACCGCAAGCCCGAGGCGCGGAAAAGGTTCGAACAACTCATCGACGATTATCCGGAAAGCGAAATCTCCCCGGAAGCCCACAAGATCGTCCAAGCACTCACCAAAGCAGGATTTTGAAAAAACCACCCGCATACATCGTATTGGCTTTATTGCTCGCACTGCCACTTTCCGGCGCTCCTGCGGAGGGAACGGCGAAGCTTGAAGCCCGCCTGAAAGAAACCGCCGAGGCAGCGCCACCCGCAGCAGAGCTGATGCTGAAACTCATCGACCTCTACAAGAGCGACGGGCAAGTCTTCGGACTGATCCGGACGGCATCGAAGTTTTCCCGCTCCCAGGCGGAGCATCCGCGCAGGGCGGAGGTCACGCTGGATCTCATCAAGGGCTACGCCGCCGCCGCGCGTCATGAGGATGTCATCACCACCGCCCGCCAGTTCCTGGATATTTTCCCAAAAAACGCCCTGACCAACGAAGTCAGAGATTACGTCGCCGCCGCCTTCGAGCGCACCGGCCGCGTCACCCAGGCGGCGGACCAGCGCAGCCTCATCTGGCAGAACGGCGGCTCGGTCGAACAGGGCATCTCGGCGATTCGCCTATGGGTCTCTAGGGACAAGGCCGATTCGTATGCCGATGCCACAGGCCTCGCCGCGTTGATGGCGGACAAGATTCCCGCCGACGGCAGACTGACCGGTGTCGGCTTGCGCGGAATCGAATCCGCCCTGCTTGCAGAGAAATTTGCCGAAGGCTTACGTATCACGAACGCCCTGACCCGCCGCAAAGCGCCGATGGATGCGGATACGGGGAAGCGGCTCACCTTTCTCAAAGGCGTCTGTGAAACCCGACTCGGACAGCATGGCAACGCAGTCGCCTCTTTCCGGAAATCACTCGTCACCGGAAACGACGAGCGCCACCGCAATCTCATCGCCGCAATGGTCGCCGCAAAAAGCCCGCCTGCCGATACCGAGGCCGAAGCTCGCCGCTACGCCAAGGCATTTCCGCAACGCGAAAACCGCTACGATCCCCTTGCCCGCGCCGCGTACGCCGCCGCAGAGGCAGGTAACACCGGAGCAGCCCTGCGTATCGCTGAGGATGTGATGAAATACGATGCGATGTCCCGCGACATCGCCAGCGACTACGTCGGATGGTGTGGAGATGATCACAACAGGGTCGTGCGCGGACTCAGCGCCGCCATCGGGGCGAACAAAAACGGTGCGGCACGGTTGCGCGCGGTTCTCGCCCTCGATGCCTATCGCGACCAGATCAAGGACACCGCCAAGGCGCGCAAAGCCGCCCTGCGCTTCCTGAAAGCCTCCCCCGCTGAGGACGCATCGACAGAGGAGGTCGTAAAATTCCTCTACGATTCCTCCACCACTTCCGATTCGTTCCGAGACGACCTACAAAAGGTTTCCGAAAGCGCTAGGGCTTTCCCGCATCTGGCCGGCTTCCAGGATCGCGTGTGGAACCCCGCACCCGCGGACAAGGAGCGCAACCGCGAATGGCAGAAGGCGAAGCGCGCCTACCAGTCAGACTCCGTCACCAAGCTCTGGCGGCAGACCCGTGAAAAGGGCGGGAAATCCGGGCAGGCTTGCAAGCAACTCCTAGCCAAGAAATGGCCTTCGGAGATCCGCCATCATCTTCTCTCCCGCCTCGCATACGTTTACCGCCATCACCTTGGCGGAAAATCCCGGGAGGTTTCCGCAGGGCACTACGCAACGCTCTGCAAAGAGTTCCCCAAGGACGCGGATGCCGCAGCCCGCTGGCTGGAGGCGGCCATCCACTCAACCCAGGAAATGCAGCTCACGGCAGCAAGACATATGCTGAGCCTGCCACCCATCGCCGTGCATCCCGACAACTGGATCCGCCTGTGTGAAACGAAGGATGAGAGCATCATCCGGAAAGCGATCCCGTGGATCAGAGCTTCCGCAGCCGCAACCACAAACCCCATCTATCACGCCACACGCATCGGCGACATCATGTCCGAGATCGGCATGAAAAAGGAAGCCATCGCATGGTGGCGCTCGCGCATGGATATCGACTCCGCGAAACGGGATGCCATTTCATGCGCACTGCGGGTCGCGAACGCCATGCAGCCAGCTCAAGCCAAAAGCTTTCTCGCAAAACGCCTTAACACCATCACCGCCAACCAAGGCCTGTACGCCGCCGCGATCGCCGACATCGAGTTCAAGGCCGGGGACTACACATCGATGGCGAAGACCCTTTCGAAATCCCGCACAGCCGCCGATGTGAATCCGTTCCTCGACTGGGGCATAGCCGAGTGGCCGGCGAGAAACTGGCTTGAGGCGGCACGAAACTCCAAGGAGTTGCCCGACGCGGACAGGAAAAAAGTTTACCGAATGATACTCGATCTCCGGCTCGGCCGACTGAGCGCGGAAGCCGGGATGCTTCTCATCGACGATGCGCCCCACGACCTCGCACGCCTGCTCCACACCCAGGAACTCATCCTGATGTGCGAACCGCACTACGAATCATGGAAACGGCTCTACCCCTTCGCGCAGGCCGCACTCGCGAAGGAGGATCCACCCCTAGCCGCCGCAATTCTTAACGGTCTGGTGAACACGATCCGCTCTGTCGGAGGTGCCCAGATGACGGATGCACGGACGCTGCTTCGCAAGGCCTACGCGGAAATGGGTGGCCTCAGCGCGGACATCCCCGCAGACAGCCCAATCGCGCCGCTGCTCCAGATCGTCCTCCACTTGCGCCTCGGAGAAACGGAACTCGCCGAGGAAGCTTACTACAAGAACAAGGGGCTCTTCGACGCCCACCGCAACGAACTACCCGTCGAGCTTCTGCTCTTTGGAGCCGAAATCCACATCGCACAGGGCACCCCCGCGGATCACGAGCGCACCGAGGACATCCTGCGTGGCTGGATGATGAAATTCGGCGAAGCAGAGAACGTCGACGTCCGCGACAAGGCTCGCGTCCAATTATTGCTCGCTCGGAATTACCAGCGGGCGCTGCAGTTCGACATCGCGCGCGCCGAGTTCACCACCGTCCTCAACACCTACAAAGATCAACCGGAGGCAATTGAGGCGCGCTTCGGAATTGGCGAGACCTACATGGCGCAGAAAGTCTACGACCAGGCATCGGAGCTATTCACGGAACTCGCCGAAAGCTCCGCTCCGGCGATCTCGATCCGCGCAAATTTCCTCCTCGGCGTGCTCGCGCTCCGGCAGGAGGACAATGAGAACGCCCGCCGCATTTTCCTCTCCGTCCTGGAAAACTCACCCGACGCGGATCTAGCCAACGAGACACTCTACAACCTCGCCGAGGTCTACGGCATCGAGCAGCGCTTCCTGACCCAACTCGAGACCCTGCGCACGGTCGGACGCCTCGGTCAGGAATCGAAGCAATGGCAGACCCCGGGCAACGCGCTTCCCATCGTCGTCCAGGATCCCGACCTCGGCATCAGCCGCGGTGACACCCGCATCCCTGTCGTCGTCCGCACTGAGCCGGGCAACGATGAGGAACACTCCTTCCTTAGCAGCGGCGGAGCGGGCAAGGGAATTTTCCTCTCAGAAATCCCCACCATACTTGGCGTGGCGAAACCCGGCGACGGCGTCCTTCAGGTCACCGGCGCGGATACGATCACCGTCGATTACCCAGATAATTTCAAAAAGCAGTTCCAGTTCCGCTTTCCCGGCAACACCCGGCTGCGCATCGCATCTAACGGCAGCCTTGAGGTCGCCAGCAACGAGATCGCGAATCAGGAGGAGGATTCATTCACCGCAGATCTCAAGAAGGAAGTCGACGAAGTGGAGGAGGAGAAACCGCGTGCCGCGATCCGCCCGTCCAACCAGATCAAACCCGGTAACCTCATTTTCATCCAGGTAAAGGACGGCGACCGCGATGTGACGACGGAGCCGGACACGGTCGGGATACTCCTCACCGCCTCGGGAGGCGACGAGGTGCAGATAAACATTTCCGAGGAAAGCGCCCACGGCGGGATTTTCCGAGACACGGTCCGCACCGGGGAACTCCCCGCAGGCGCGGCTGCATCGGACTCGGCGCTCGATCACAGCCCGCTGATGGCCATCGACCACGACCCTGACAGCTCGTGGCGCAGCGAGCCGGACGGCGCGGCCCCCAAGTCACTCTCGGTCGATATGAAGGAGCTCCGCGATGTGGAGAAAATCGTCCTCAAATCCCCCGACACGGAGAACGAGGCTCCCGTCCGCATGGGCGTGCGCGGTAGCCACGACGGGCGCTTCTGGTTCCGCCTCGCGGATCTGCCAACTCCCCCGCCGGCAGCGAAAATCTCATTTCCCGACAAAGGTATGTTGCTGCGGACATACAAACTGCCCGCCAAGGATCTCCGGGAAAGCTACACCTGGGATCAGATCGCGGACATCGCGAAGAAACTCGAGCCGACTTCGAAGGAGGAGGTCGAATCGATGTCGTGGACGGCTCCCGAAGAGGACGAGAACGCTCATTTCCTGATCTGGTCGGGACCACTCGTGCAGGAGCGCGACGGAGCAATGCGCTTCTCTGTTTCTGGCAAGACGACCGCCGTAATGCTCGACGGCAAGCTGGAGCTGCCACCCGGCCCGGGCGGACGCAGCGTCGATCTCCTCGTGACACGGGGAATCCACAAGCTGACGGTCTTCTCCATCGCCGATCCAAAGGAGAAAACCGCGACCGTCAGCCGTGCCCGCGAAAACCGCAACTCCTCCGCTGTCTCAATGCGCGGTTTTCATGCCACCGATTTCGATACCGCCGCCATCGAAGGGCTTACCAAAGCAGGCGATGCGACGACCCATGAGATCACCAAGGAGGACAACACATGGATACTCGAAATGCCCTCCCGCAAGCTCCGCCACATCGAATTCGAATTCCTCGAATACCGGGGCGAAGCGGTCGCCGTGAGCAATGTTGAGATCACCGGCGGCGGCAACCGCCACATCCCGCCCGCAGAGGACGTCCTTGAACTCGCCGACAACGACATACTCGAGCTCGCCCCCGGCGACAGCGTGCAGGTCTCCTACCTCGACGAGCTGACGGCGGGTGGCATCCAGCCGAACCGCCTGCTCACGAAAACGCTCACCGCCACTTATTACAACGGCGAGATCATTCCTATCACCTACGACTTCAAGCGCAGCGGCAGCGGATCCGTCTCGGGTTCTCGCAAGGAGCTTCTCCGCATCGATCCCGGCGAGCGCATCGTCGCGGAAGTCACCGATTTCGATCTCGATACCGGCTTGGGTCGCGACGAAATTGAGATCGAGGTGCAGGTCAACGCCGATCCGCCCCTGAAATACCTAGCCACCGAAACCGGTGCATCCACGGGTGTTTTCCTCGCGGAAATCGATACCGCCGCCGAACCGGACGGCACCAAGCTCGTCGTCAAACAAGGCGACAAGGTCTACCTCCGCTACAAGGACACGCAGAACACCTTCCCGGGCCACGCATCGGATCGCGAGACCGTGGTCTACCTCAACAGCCCCACCGACGGTCTCGCCCGAATTCTAGAAAGCGAAACCCCTGCCGGAGCTTCGCCACGCATCCTTTCCGCGCCGCCCGACTGGCAGCCGGATCACATCGCGAAACTCGAATACCGCGTACCGCTCACCGTCGAGGTCATCGATCCAGATCAGGCGAAGGATTCGAAAAGCTCGGTCACGGTGGAGGTCACCACCAGCCAGGGTGCGAAGGCAATGATCAAATGCCAGCTCTCTCGTGCCTTCGCACCTGCGGACGAGGCGATGGAGGCAGTCCGCAACCCGGCGCTCTTCGAAGGCCGTTTCGTCGGACAGATCCCGCTGCTTCTGGGCGATGCGGTGGCCGTGATGCAGGTTCCGAAAGATGGCTCACTGCCCGATGCGGAACTCGGCGAAGTCCTGGACGAATCACCTGACCCGGAAACGGGGAAACCGACCGGCATCCGCATCCTGAACATGACCGGGGACAGCATTTTCACCGCCGCATACGTCGACGAATCGAGCGGCCAGACACTCGAATCAAATGCCTCCCTCGCCTCGGCCGCAAAGCTCCGCATCACCGATGAGGAGTATCTCGAGAACGCGGAGATCGCCCATGTCGGCACCAAGCTCTATCTCCTGCTGGAGGATCCCGATCTGGATCTTTCCGGCGCACGCGACAAGGCGCTGGTCCGCGTCCTCACCGCTTCCGGCGAGGACGAAACCATCGCGCTTGAGGAAACGCTCTCCCACAGCGGAGTGTTCAGCGCTTCCTTCCCACTCGTCATCAAGGCCAAGCCGGTCTCCGGAAATTTCGACGGAGGCATCGAATGTTTCTTCGGCGATGAGATCACCGCCGGTTACCTCGACAACGTCCCGCAGACTCCCGACGGACTGAAAATCATCGAGCGAATGATCCCGGTCGCGGTCGGCACCGATGGCGAGCTCGCCGCCTTCAGCAAGGTCTACAAAAACGAGGAGCTCGCGGTGCAAACTCAGTTCCACATCGCCGAAAGCCATTTCGAACTCTTCAAGGGGCACCGCAAACTGGAGCAGAAGGAGGAGGCCGCCACCGATCTCGATGCCGGACGCCGCGTGCTGCGCGAGTTGCGCGAGGACTACCCGGATCCGAAATACGCGCCCCGCGTCTCCTACCTGCTCGGCCAGTTCGCGCAGGAAATGGAGTCATGGGACGAGGCCATCGCCGCCTACGGAGAAATCGTCCGCAACCACCCTGAACACAGCCTCGCGCCCGACGCCCAATACAAGCTCGGCCAGTGCTACGAGGAAGCGGGCGAACTCGACGAGGCGCTGGAGGCATACGTCACCCTCGCCGCGACCTACCCGAAAAACCCGCTCATCGGAAATGTCATGCTCCGCATCAGCGAGCATTTCTACGTAAAGGAGGAGTTCGGCATCGCCGCCTCGGTCGGGTCGAAATTCGTCGAGCGTTTCCCCAACCACGAGTGGACGCCGAAGATGGCATTCCGAATCGGCCAGTGCCAATACAAGCTCGAGGAATACGGCAAAGCCGGCTCCGCCTACGATGCCTTCGTGAAACGCTTCCCCGAGCAAGAGCTCACCGCCCAGGCGCTGTTCTGGGCCGGCGAGAGCTACCGCATGGGCAAGCAAATCCCCGAAGCCTTCCGCCGCTACAACCGCTGCCGCTGGGACTTCCCCGAATCCGACGCCGCAAAATACTCCCGCGGACGCCTCGCCCTCCCAGAGCTGCTTGCGCAATTCGAGCGTGAAGCGAATCTCAACGAATAGTCAATTGTGTTGCATTCGCACCATGAATGAAGCTCCCGCCTAACTACAAGTCCGTATGTACCGCAAACTGAAGGAGTCCGCTGAAAAAGTTTTCGCGTACATCGGTTTGGATGCAACCACCGCCGTCCGAATGTTTTATTCGAGGGTAGCGAATACGCAGAGCATTCCGTTTCCACTCAGAGTCGAGCCGGAATTCACTCCTGAGCAGGAGGAAGAAATCCTCAGGGCTACGGAGGAGGAGGGCACACGCCGCTTGGCCGGAGAGGAGCACAGGCAATCGAGATTCACGACTCGACGCGCAACGCAGCGATTGGGAAAGAGCGTCGAGCTTTCTGACCCTCCGCGACCATCGCAAGCCTTTTTCTCAAGACCTTAAAAATCCCCATCCGTCAGATTAAGGTTTTCAGGGCACTCGTCAATGGAAGTCAATTTCACGAAGCCGTTCAAGAAGACTTACTTCAAACTTTCTGCAAAAGATCGCCTCCGTGTGGACAAGGCACTTATTCTTTTCATAGAAGATCGGACAACCCCAGCGCTATGAAATCACGCATTGAAAGGAAAACTGGGAGGACGGTTTTCTTTCTCCGCCGAGTGGCTCCACTTTCCGGCTCGCCTCTGATTTCGGGGCGAATGGAGGGATTCCCCGGTTGTTCGCCTGTCGGCGTCCTCCCCCTTTTCTCCCTCCAACCCGGCGCAACGACTGCTTCAGAAGCCTCCCACAAAAAGTAAATTCCTAGCAGTCAGTCAGTCAAAGTTCATACCAGCGGATTCTCGCAGGAAAGATCCGGAAAAGCCGAAAAATCTCGATCAGCCGTCCAGAGCTTTTTGACTCCGTGGTGAATGCAGACCGAGGCAATCCGGGCGTCATGAATTCTCGACCCCTTGATTTTTCCTTTGGTCGCCTGTTTGGAAAGTATCTCATAGTAACCCGAGCCTTCGCCAAGAAGTCTCAGGCCGGGACTTTCCATCCATGCGCGCATTGAATCCAGTGCGGTTGCCAGAGGTGTCGGTGGATTGTAAATCTTCGGATGGGTAACGATGGCGAGAAACTCATGGACGCTAGCCCAAGTGATTGCCCACGGATTTCCAGAGTTCGCCAAGTGAGTCACCCACTCCAAGGCTTCTCCATGCCACGGCGAGTCCTCGCGATGGGCATAGACCAGGATATTCGTATCGATCGCAATCATCAGTAGATCGCGTCCCTGATTTTGTCCCACGATGCGCCTTCAAATTCCCGGGTGATCCCTTTGCCTTTGAATGTCACCGGAACCACCCTCGTGCTAGCAAGAGGCTGGTCGAGTGTCGTCGCCAAAGACTCCTCAATCAATGAACGCAGCGTGATTTTTTTCTCCCTCGCCCGGTTCTTTGCCCGGATCAGAAGATTATCCGCAATCTCTATGGTCGTCTTCATATGGGTAACCATATTTCTACACCGCGCAATCGTCAAGATCTCCTTTCCTTAAGATTCAGAGTATCCACATTCGAAGAAGTTCAACCGCAACGGACATAGACGAACTGGAAACTAAATTATTTCGTCAAATGGACAGAATTAACGCAGGTTGAAGAAGATGATGGTTAAAATTCATCATCGGTTCTTGCGGTAATTTGGAAATTCCTTGGGCCGTCGAGTTTCATCGTTCCGGATCTGCGTAAATTTACGTCATTTAACGAAATGATTGGGGAGCGCGGACGAAACCCATTCATTTCAATTCTTGATTCGCGGCCATTCGCGGTTATTCGCGGTTAAATCTTCAACGTGAGGTGGCCCTTTCCCCAAGATGAATGAAATTCCAGCTTCACCTCCCGCCGTATCCCTTACACCCTGATTCAACGTAACCCCATGAACCCCACCCAACTTCCCCTAGCCGCCGGATTTTTCGAAACCGGCGCCCTGAAAATCCTGCTCGAAGGCGGCGTCTTCATGTGGCCCATCCTTGCACTGCTGATCCTTGCGCTTGCGGTGATCATCGAACGCTACCGCAGCCTCAAGCTGCTTGAGACCGATGCCGGAGCGCTGCGCTCGGAGGTGATCGCGCTGCTTTCCGAAGACAAGGTCGAGGAGTCGCTGGAACTCTGCGATTCCTCCACCGGCCCGGTTCCAGCCATCCTTTCCAACGGGTTGCGGAAATACCTCGTCCTCCGCCGCCTCGGCTACGATCCCGCGCAGATGGAACAGCAGGTAATCAAAAGCATGGAGACCTACGGAGTGAACATCGTCGCCGCCCTCGAAAAACATTTACCCATACTCGCCACCATCGCCTCGGTCGCGCCCATGCTCGGATTCCTCGGCACGGTGCAGGGCATGATCGTCGCCTTCGGGGACATCGAGGCGAACATCGGCACCCAGAACATCGTCGAGGCGGCCGCCTCCGGAATCCGCGTCGCTCTGCTCACCACTGCCTTCGGACTGGTCGTCGGCATCCCTGCCTACATGGCGTTCAACTATTTCACCGGCATCATCAACGACTTCGTCTTGCAGGTGGAGTCCTCGGCGGCGGAACTGATCGAGGTCGTCACCCTGCGCCTGACTCTCGACAAAGGATTAAAATGAAATTCAAGCGGGGAAAAATGCTGATCGATCCGCCCGCCTGCGCGAGCTCGGACATCGCCTTCACGCTCATTATTTTCTTCCTCGTCTGCGCCGCAGTGCATCCGGAGACCGGTATGTCGCAGGCCTTGCCGAAAACCGAGGAGAAATCCGAGAAGCGCGAGCAGAGCCAGAACCTAGAAGTATCGATCACCCCGACCAGCATCATACTCAACGGCAGCCCGCTGAAACCCGATGAATTCGCCACACGCATCGCCGCCGCCCTCAAGGCCAAGTCGCGCGACACCGACAAGATCGTGGTGGTGAAGAGCGCCCCGCAAACCCCCTACCCGCTGTGGCTTGCCGTCTCGCAGGCCATCGACGATGCGGGTGGTATACTCACCCTGGAGCTCGAGTCCGAAAAAACGATCCAGGTCCGATGAAACTCCCGCGCAAGAAACTCACAGCATCCGTCCCCGCGTTCGCGATGGGCGACATCGGTTTCCTGCTGCTCATTTTCTTCGTGATCCTCGCCCGCGCCCAGGACGACAGCCACATCCAGTGGGAGCCTGCACGGATGGATGACGTGAAAATGGCCGCGTCACCGCTTGCCACCGTCACGATCGACGCCGGATTCAAAACCTACCTCGACGGCAAGGAGATCGCACCGCAGGAAATTGCGGGCAGGCTCACGGAGATACTCGGAGACTCCCCCGCTGGTCAGCGCAACGTTTTCCTAAAAGTCCACAAGCAGTCGAAGGCCACCCATTTCGAGCCGGTGATCGCCGCGATCAGCGAGGCCGGCGGCGACCTGATACACATCCTTGAGCCGGAGGGCGAAACCAATTCAAAATGAACATCAAACAGGAAGACCAAAAACCGAAGCGCAGCGCGATGGCCAGCACCAAGGCCGACCTCCGCGAACTGCGCGGCAACTCCCAAGCGACGGTGCAGGAGATCCAGGCATTTCTGCGCGAACTGAAAGGCAAGAGTCCACAGGAAATGCTCGGAGCCGTGGCCTCCAACAGCCTTGTCCGCTCGCTTTGCATCTCCACCGGCCTCGTCGCGGGAGCGCTCGTCTTTTTCACCGCGATCCCCTATTTCAACGCCGATGACGAACCGGTTCCCGTCGCGGAATCCGTCCCTGCAAAGGAAAAAACCGCCGAGGAAAAAGCCCCGGAAACATCACCTGAAACACCCGCCGCGCCGGATCCGCTTTCCTCCCTCGGAGTCGGCGGAGAGATCGCAGCACCGCCCGGCACCAACCCGCTTGAAGACAAGGGCGACGACTTCCTCAAAGACCTGGAGTGATGGATTGGCGGAAAGTCATCGCCTTCCTGAGACAACACTCCCGCAGGCCGGGCGTGCGCACGATTGCCTTCGCCATTCTGTGGTGTTTCACATGGCTCGATGCCCAGATTTGGTTCCGATTTTCCACCGGTATCCACTTCACCGTCTTCCTAGCCGCCCTGCCAGTCTGCTACTACTGGATCAGCAAGTATGGAACGCAGACTTTCGTCCGCATCCCTCCCGAATGGCTAGACAAGCTCGCCTTCCTCCACCGCAAACGCCGCAAGGGAGCGCCGACTTCAGTCGGCGAGTCCCCCATCCCCTACCACGCCGCGCTCACCATTTCCTATCTCCCCGCATGGCAGCTTGCCGCGCATTTCCCCCTGCTTTTTTCCGCATACTCCCTCTCCTCATCCATCGCTTCCGCCGGGGCATTCGGAGCTTTTTTCATCGGTCTTACATGGGCTGTTTGGTGGATCGACCGGGAGACAAAACGGGGAAATCCTACCGCTGCAGAGAAACCAATCTGGGATCCGCGCAGGCTGGCAGCATGGTATTTCGGAAAGAAAAACCCGAAGCTCCGGCAATCGATTTTCACCCTGCTTACCTACACTTGCATCTACGGCCTCTTATTTCTTTTCCTCACCCGACTCACCGGCTGCTCGATCTACGAGGCGCCGCTCGGCGGCGGCGAGGAAAAGCAGCTCCGCCAGATCGTGAAGGTCCAGAAGGTCATCAAGAAGAAATACGTCATCAACCCCTACAGCAGCGTCCTTTTCAACCCACCGCCCATCGACGACGTGGAGCTGCAGTTGCTTGAGGTCACAGAGCACCTTTACAAGATCGGCCAGGGCAAGGCCGACGGCGCAGGATTTTCCGCAGGCACCACCCGCGGCAAGGTACGTTTCATCCGCCTGATCTATGACGGCGGCGACTGGCAGCAGGACATGGATCGCGGCTCCGACCTGAACCTCCTCACCGAATACGGCGTCCGCACCGGCCAGCCTGTCAGCGACCGCCCGGAGCCGATGAAGATCGCACGCCTAAAAGCGTTCCCCGCCCGCAAAAGCCCGCCCATGGTTTACATGACGGGTCAGCAAGGCATCCGTGTCAGCGATTCCGAAATCCGCATCCTCCGCGAATACCTGCTGGAGAAGCACGGCATGCTCTTCGCCGACAACGGCGGAAGCTCCGGCTGGGAGGGGCAGTTCGTTTCGATGATGCGCCGGGTGCTGCCCAAGGTGGAGCCGATCTCCGTCTACCTCGATCACACGATACACCGCATCCCCTACCCGCTCCCGAAGCTTCCCATCGTCGCTCCCCACGGCCGTTCCAACGCTCTCGGCTGGGTGGTGGACGGCAGGCTCGCCGTCTATTACCATCCCGGCGACATCGGCGATGCATGGGCCGACGGCCACTCCGGTGTCCCGCACGAGATCTGGGAAAACTCCTACCAACTCGGCGTCAACATCATCCACTACGCCCATGCGGAATACAACCGATGGCTCGAGAACACAAAGAAATGACCTTTCTCCCACCCATCCTCGCTTTCGCCTTGGTTCTGCTGCCGCTCACCGCAGCCGCGCTCTCATCGATGGAGCAGATCCCGGTAAAAACCTTCGAGGCGATGCGGGAGGTCGAGCGCTACCAGATGCGGATCGCGGAAAAGCATTACACCGACGGCAAATTTAAGACCGCCCTGGCGGAGTATGAGAAATTCCTCACGCTCTACGAAAAAAGCCCGGGAGCGCCCTACGCGCAGCTGATGTGGAGCCACTCGATGATGCACCTCAAGAAACCCAAGACCGCGCTCCGCGATGGTTTCCAATCCGTCATCGATTACTGGCCGGAATCCCAGGAGGCCACCATCGCCGCCTACTGCATGGCCGATGCCTACCGCACCATGGGCGAGGTCAAGAGCGCCCAGGAAGCCTTCCGTTTTCTCATCCGCGAGTATCCGGAGCATGAGATCGCGATACGCTCGCGCCTCGATCTCCTCCACTACGCCCGCCTCCACAAGGACGATGAGGAACGCATGAGCTTGCTCGAAGACCTCGCATTCAAGCTCAAGCGCACCGAAGCCTCCAAGGCTGCCTGCGCCTCCGCCGCGAGGGAACTCGCGGAATTCCATTTCTTCGCCCAGCGTTTCGATGAGGGAAAAAAGGCACTGGCCACCAACCATTCCGGCAAGGAGCTTTTCGATAACGTCTTCAACCTCTCGGCGAAAACCGTCGGACACCTCCTCAAAAATGAGAAAACGAAACGCGCCGCGATCAACCTCGCCGACCAGTTGCTCGCCAGCCTCGAACAGGACATCAAGGAGCGCCCGGAGGAAGGAAAGGCGATCCTCTATCGCACCGTCGGCCTGAACGCGACACTCGGCCGGCCCTCCGAAATCTGGAAAACTTACGAGGAGATTGCCAAGCGCTACGGCCGCGACGATGGGATTCTCGGGAAAATGGCCGAGTGGTACAAGCAACGCGAAAAACGCAAGGAAGCCCGCCTCATCTACGCGGAGTTCAAGGACCCCGTCGCCGGCCTGAAAAACATCGCCGCAATGGATCTGCAGGAAGGCAAGGTCAAGGAAGCGATCGAAGTCTACCGCAAGCTCATCGAGATCGATGGCGACCACGCCGACGAATATCTCTGGTCCATCGCAGGCTGCTACGAGAAGCTCTCCGATTGGAAAAAAGCCATCGGCGTTTACCGCCAGGTCGACCGCTTCCCGGCGAACAACTTCCGCATGGCTTCCTGCCACCGCAGGCTCGGCGAACACAAGGAGGCGATCCTGCTCTACGCCCAGTGCATGGTCGTCGATTCCGCGGCGCCTGAGGCCAGCCTCCAGACAGGCTTCACCTACGAGGAGGCCAAGGAGAAGGTAAAGGCGATCCGCACCTTCCAGCTCACCTGCAAGCGCTTCCCCAAGGCCGGCCAAGCCGGCAAAGCCCACGCCCACCTCCAGAACAAATACAACATCAACGTCACCCTCGGCGGAACGGAAGAGGAGTGACCCGATATCCCGCAATCGAAAATCGATTTGGTCGCACGGACGATTGGGATCCGTGAGGCGCTGTGCCTCCAGAAAGCGCCTTCCCATCCGCCGGAGGCTCTGGACTGCTGCGGTGATCCGCAGCTCTTGCGGTTGACCCCGATACAACGGAAGCACTCGGCAACAACCCCACCGCCCCGTCATCGACACGTCCCCCAAGAGATCGAAAAAGGAATCCCAAATTGCCTCATTCCAAAACTCACCAGCCTCCCGGGCGCGTCCGGGGAAAGACATCGATGAAACTGGGATCAGGACTCCAGTTTCATAAGAGCCAGCAACAGCTGGGCGACACGGTACAGCTTCTTTTTCGTGATCCCCTGAAAGCCAACCCCTGCCCGAGCGGATTCTACGGCGACTCGAAACGCCAGTGCCGCTGTTCCGTCCGGCAAATCGAGAGCATCCGCTGCGCCGGGGCTGAGGACATGAGATGACTCGCCAACTTCTTCGCATCCCTTCACACTCCCGCGCATGAGCGAGACACCGGAGAAGTTTGAGAGGGAGAGGAGCCAGTCATTATGCCCCTGCAAGAGCCGGGAGCCCTATGGCTCCTGCTGCGAACCATTCCATCTCGGTCGGGCCAAGCCGGAGACCGCGGAGCAACTCATGCGCTCCCGTTTTAGCGCCTACTTTTTCCGCCTCTCCGACTACCTCGTCAAAACCACCCATCCCGACACCCGCGAACCGGACTTGGTATCCCATCTCAAAGCCACCATCCACAACGCCAACTGGCGCTTCCTGACGATCATCGGCAGTTCCAAGGGCGGTAAAGGTGATAAAACCGGCAAGGTCGAGTTCCTCGCCGAATACTTTGAAGGAGCTGAAGCCCGCGAACTTCACGAACGCTCTCGCTTCAAACGCTTCAAGGGCGACTGGAAATACCTGGATAGCAAAGGGTAAAGTTCCAGAGAAAATGTGACACTGCGGGGGACGGATCGCGTCCTCTGCGTCGATCGCTGATTTTTTTGTGTCTCCCGATGTCGATCATAGGCTTGGCGACCCAACTGGCTCGAACATCGGACGAACACCATGCCAGTCCGGGAATTCCCAGGGGAAGAGCTGCGGAAGCGAATGGAAACCTCATAATTCCGAATGATTATTTCGGCTTCTGAAGAAGCACCCGATTCTTGATAAGGAACGCTTTGACTGCTGCCTGAGTCTCGGGGCGTTGGTTCTCGATGCCGTCATAGGGCATGCCGAATGCGGCAGGCGTGTCGGGGTATTTCTTCTTGGTAGCCAAGTGGCGTTGGATCACGCGCACAAACTCAGCACCGCCCCATGCTCCGATCTCGGTGGAGACAGGATACTCTTCGCGAGTGTCACGCTGGAGGTCGTAGAACTTTGCTCCGATAGGGTTTTCACCCGGACCGGGAACCTTGATCTTGAGATGCTCTTTCACTACGGATTCCATCTTCTTGCCGGAATAGATGAAGACCGTGTCGCGACGGCCTTTGGTTTCACCTTCGAGTAGAAGCGCGGATTGGTCGACACCGTCGATGAGGCGGTCGGTTGGGATCTTGTCCTCCGCTCCTGCGAGGCGGGAGAAGGTGGTGTAGAGGTCAGCCACATGGACGATGTCGCTCACAATAGCGTCCTCTTCGATCATACCGGGCCAGCGCACGAAGGCATCGACGCGGACACCGCCTTCGGTGGAGTCGGCCTTGCCGCCTCTGAAGATCATGGCAGTAAAGCCGCTCTGCGGGGAGTATTTGGTGAAGTGACCGTTGTCACCCATGATGCACACGATGGTGTTTTCGGCGAGGCCGAGGGTATCGACTTCCTTGAGGATGTCCCCGATCCAGCCGTCGAGCTGTTTCATCTTCTCGACGTAGGTGCCGCCGTTGGGCGTGGTGTAGTTGTCGTTGGTCGCACGCGGATTGGATAGCGGGATGAGCGGCCAGTATTGGAGAAAGAAGGGTTTGTCCTCCTTGGCCAACTTGCGCAGGTGCTCCATGGTCTGATCCTGATAGCGCTGGTTCATCTCCTCGTATTTTTTCTCGGTCCAGCGTTCGCCGGCCTTCATGTGCACCTCGCGGATGTTCTCACCCTTTTTGCCTTCGCAGCCGACAGCCATAGCGGCGGGATCGGGACGGAACCACTTGTCCTTGGTGAACTTGTCATTGTACTGACCCGGTCCGATGGAGACGGCCACACCTTCTTTGGCAGCATCGTCATTGAAGACGGTGAGCTGACCCTGTTGGTGAATGGGGAAGGCTGCGAAATCGAAGCCTTGGTGATTCGGCCAGGACTCCTTGATGTCGCCCATGTGCCATTTGCCGATGTGAACGGTGTTATAACCGGACTCGGAAAGAATTTCAGCAAGCGTCACTTCCTTTCCGGGAAGTCCGAAACCGGCGATATCAACGGCAGTATCACCCATGCCGTAGCGGTGGGGCTGACGGCCAGTCATAAAGGCACAGCGGGTCGGCGTGCAGGAAGGTTCCGTATACATGCGGTTGAGTCGCATGGCCTGATCTGAGAACTTGTTGATGGCAGGGGTCTCGTAGCCGCGCAATGCGTTGAGTTCCGGGATCCCCATATCGCCGTAACCCAAGTCATCGATGAGGATGTAGAGAATATTGGGTGATTTACCGCCGTTCTTCGCTTTAAACGCGGCCAGTTTGGCATCCACGGTCGCGTCATCTTTCGCCCACTGCTCCGCATGCTGAGCCTTCAGAACGTAGTGATCGGCATCGTGGGTGAGCTCCGCCACCGCAGGTAGCACGGCAAGAGTTAAGAGACATGGTAGCAGGCATTGTTTAATCATGATGGTGGTGGGTATGAAGTTTGATAATTTTCGATAGGTAATCATCACGTTATACATCAATCCCACCAGAACAAGAAAAGATCTATATCAAATGTCGGCAACGCGAATTGCTTCTTGAAGAATACCCCATCCGACAACCACTTCGGTGAGCTCCCGTCCGAAACCACCCGAAAATCTGGCTAGCAGGACTCTGGTTCCTCAAGTCGAGAGGCTCGCGCCATTGCCGTTTTTTGATCTTCGGCAGTTTTTTCTCGGCCTCATCGCTTCCAATGTCCATGAATACACGATGACCAAATCGCTTGCATTACTTTGTGCTACCTTCGCTTTCGCGCAGACCGGCTTGGCCGGAGAAGCCGATACTTTTAAGGAACCTTTGGTTCCTGTCGAGGAAAGTTCAGACAGTTGGAAATTTGGATTGAGCCTATACGCGCCCTTGGACCTCAACTCGGCCTCCTCTTCACCTTCTAATGAGAAGCGCTCTGGCAAGCCGTTCGCCGGTATTGATCTCCTTCGTGAGTGCAAATGAGCTAACACAACAAATACATCATGCCTTACAGCTTTCGTAAGAAAATGATACGCCCCTGTTTCAGCACCAACCATTCCCCACCGATCATGACAATCTTGACTACTAAAAACCTCCGAATCCCGATGACGCTACTGGTATCAGGGTCGATTCTCGTTCTCACCTCCTGCCAATCCGAGAAGTCCAGCACCTTCGACGAGACGGCCGCCTCAACCACGACCTGGCAGCGCCATGTCGAACTCGAAGGGCAGTCGAATTTTCGCGACCTCGGCGGTTATAAAACCACCGACGGAAAAACCGTAAAGAAGGGCCTGATCTTCCGCACCGGCGAGCTCCCGGAACTCACCGAATCCGACGTGGAGATCCTCGCCGAGATTCAGCTAAAGACCGTGGTGAATTTTCTCACCGAGAACGAAATTGCTCGTCGCGGCCCCGACAAACTACCGAACGGCACCAAGCAAATCTCGCTGCCCATCGATCACAACCCCGGCGACGGCAGCCTGATCGACGAGCTGATTGCCGCCCGCAAAACCGGCGATTTTTCAAAGGTCCCCGCGGACTTCAATCCGGAGGTCCACCGCCTTCTCACCGAAGAAGCGAAACAGCAATACGCAGGTCTCATCCGAGCTTCGCTTGATCCGGAAAACCTCCCGCTCGCCTTCCACTGTTCACACGGCGTGCACCGCACCGGCACCGCCAGCGCGATCATCCTCGGCGCCCTCGGCGTGCCGTGGGAAAGTATCCGTAAAGACTACCTTCTATCGAACACGTTAAGGGCAACGGAGAACAAAAAACGCCTCACCCAACTGCGCGCGGCCGCAGCCAAGAACCAGGGCATCTCCGTCGAGGAAGTCGACACCACCAACATGGAAGCCTTCTACATCCTGCAACCCAGCTACATCGACGCCACACTCGACGAAATTGAAAAGCAATATGGATCGTTAGACAAATATCTTCGAAAAGGCCTTGGCCTGGGTGACGAAGAACTCACTCAACTTCGCCACCAGTTTCTCGAGTAAATCTAACGATGCATTTGGAATACCATCAGTCAAACCCATCGCCACCACCTTCCCCGCAACCTATCGCTAAAGCCCGGATCCTCAAGAATACCCATTTTCTCCCTCTCAAGGACGCCACCCAAAAAGGAAAATTCTAGCGTTTTATGTTTTTCCCTTGCCTGACCACTGCTCACTCGTCACTGTAGTACTAATGTAGTCCATATCCCCCCAATCTATGCCCCCCCCTCACAACGGTGCCATCAAAGACGCCATCCAAAAAGCAAATCCCAAGCAATTAGCAATATACTTCCATGAAATCTATTATCCTTGTCTCCATCGTCGCTCTCGCCTTCACCTCCTGTGCCACCTCCAAAAAGAAAGATAAGAACGCTCCGACAGGACCTCCCTCCGCCACCCTGAGATTTGAAGGTGGCTCAGCCGCCTACTGGGCCTCCGCCAAAGGTGGCAAAGGCACACTCAACTACATGGGTAGGGAGCATTCTTTCTCTGCCTCAGCCGTCGGTGCCGGAGGCACGGGAGCACAAAAGGTTTCCGCGACCGGTGAGGTCTACCACCTCAATGCCCTTTCGGACTTTCCTGGCACCTACACGCAGGTGAGTAGTGGCTTCACGATCATCAGGGGGAGCCAACGATCCAAGCTAACCAATAGCAAAGGTGTCGTCATTTACATCGACGCAAAAACCTATGGTCTCGCAAGTTCCACGGGAGCCGCCAAATTGATGATCTCTCTGAATTAAGGTCCTCGTCCGCGGTGTGCCCTTGCCCACGTTCGGGCAGAGGCTCCCCGCAACGGTTTGATCTAGCCCAACAGACTCTCATACCAACTCTCCGATTGAAAATTGACTAATTCTACTGATTGACCCCTCCTATGAAAAATCGACCTGCAACCCGTTCCGGCCCGAGCCGGATTCCCACTCTTCTGCTTGCCCTAGCTTTTGGAGCCACGGCTTTTTCCGCCCATGCACAGGAAAAAGCCAATCCTTTGCCCGAGAAGGTGGACAAGCTGCTCAAGAAAATGAGTGATCATTTGGCAAAAGCCGAGACCTTCGCCTTGGAGGCGGACATTCTTTTTGATGAAGTGCTCGACTCCGGCATGCTAGTCCAGCGTGCCGCAAACCTGAAACTTCTCGGCCAACGCCCCAATGGTCTGCGGTCATACTTTAAGAGCGATACGGAAGAGCGGACGATGTGGTACGACGGAAAGACAGTGACCGTTCTAGACCTCGACGATATGATCCGAGTTCAAGTGCCGGTTCCCGACAAGATCGGCCCTGCTCTTGATCACCTCATGGATCACTATGAGATTTCGATCCCTCTCTCCGATTTTCTTTTCGAAAACCCTTACGAAGCACTTACTGATGGAGTGGAGAGAGCCAGCTATGTGGGAATGTCCAACGTCAATGACGTGCCTTGTCATCATCTCGCTTTTAGTCAGGAGGCTATCGATTGGCAGCTCTGGATCGAGGACGGAGCGCGACCGGTTCCGCGCAAACTCGTCATTGTATACAAGAACGACGTGGGGGCACCTCATTATACCGCCACCCTCACAGGCGTAAAGCTGAAGGAGCCGCTTCCGGCGGATGTCTTCAAGCCGGCCACCACCCCCAAAGGCGTTGTCACTATCGACCTCCTCGACCTCGCACCCGTGGTCGCTCCCAAATAATTCAACCTACCTAAAACCATGAAATTACTGATTCATTTTTTCACTTCGTTCCGCCTTCGTGGCGGTGTCAGTTTGACCGCCATATGTGTCATCTTCGCCCTCACCGCAGAGGATGTCATGGCGCGAAGGGGCGGCGGAGGCGGCGGCGGCCGCTCTTCGGGAGCCAGCAGTCGTGGCGGTGGAAGCGTCCGGCAATCCAGTCGCTCGGCTCCCAAAAGAACGACTTCGCGTCCGAGCAGTAGACCTACGACGCGCCCCAGCACTCCTGCGAAACGTCCCACAACGCGCCCCAGTACTCCTGCGAAACGCCCCACGACGCGCCCCAGCACTCCTGCGAAACGCCCCACGACGCGCCCCAGCAATCCAACAACACGCCCCGGCAATCCAACGACGCGTCCCGGCAATCCAACGACACGCCCCGGCAATCCTACGTCGCGCCCCGGCAATCCAACGACACGCCCTGGTAATCCAACGACACGCCCCGGTAATCCTACCACACGTCCCGGTAATCCTGCGAGGCGCCCCGGTAATCCTACGACCAGACCCGGCACCCCAAGCAACCGCAATGCCTACCGTGCTGGCTATCGAACCGGCAGCCGACACACCGCGTGGAAGGGCAGACATGTCCACCACAGCCATCACAACTACTACCACAACCGGTATGATCACTGGAATGACTATTGGAAGTGGCGTGCCATTGGTGGTGCCCTGGCTCTTGGCGTCCATTACGTCTCCCAACCGCGCGTCTACACGACAGTCTACTATGGTGGAGTCACCTATTACTACGCGGATGGCGCCTACTATCAGCGCAATGGATCCACCTATGTTGTTGTTGCTGCTCCCGCCGGAGTGGTGGTTTCCTCACCTCCACCAACTTATGAAATGGTCACCGTGCAGCAACCGGCTTCCAACACCACCACCGATAGCAACAACGTCACCAATAACTATTACTACGCGAACGGATCCTTCTACGAAGAAACTGAGGATCCCGCCTCGGCACCGACCGAGGAACAGCGTTTGGCGGAACAACAGGCAGCTGCCGAGGCCGCCAAGAACATCTCTGACGCAGACCGAAAGGACGCCCTTGAATACCCAGAGGACGAAGCCTACGCGGACGTCGAACCCGGAGAGCTCCCGGATGAGTATCCCGAGGAAAACTTCCGGGTCGTCGAGCCACCCATAGGAGCCACCGTGACGATGCTTCCCGAGGATGCCGAGGAAAAGAAAGTCGGAACCGACACCTACTTCGTCTATTCCGACACTTGGTACAAGCCTTTTTACAGTGGCGATGACGTGGTCTACATGGTAAGCGCCGCCCCGAAAGGTTGATTCCCCTGCCCGCGAAGTCCTCAGAGAATCCGAGCTGAGGACTCGCGCCATTATGGCTCTCCTTCCACTGCTGCCCCGCCCTTGATCCTAACCGCCGTATCCTGGCTCAGTCTACAGCAAGACCGTTCGCGACGCCTCAGGGCGGATTACGAAGACCATTCGCCCCCCTTTCTCCCCTCTCAACGGCGCACTTAGGGTCGCCGCTCAAAAAGCAAATTCCTAGCAGTTGGCGAGCTTCTTACTTGTTTGGAATGGAGTTGCACAGGCATGCCTTGTTGGTTGGGGGCGGCGGTTTCTCGGTCGAGCGGACAGGGGGAACAATTGAGCCGGGCAATGGCATCAAATGAGCATTCCCGGGTCGTTACCGGCTCTTGCAGCAACGGATCCCCTACTCCATAATCAACTCTTAACGATGAACGAACCATCATCCAACGTCGACGCAGTGCCAGCAATCGTTCTCGATTCGCTACGCTACGCATGGAGTGACGTGATGTCGCCTGATTTGGTGATCAATGATCTGCAGGTAAGGTCGGGAGATCGGTGGTTCATCGAAGGAGCCAGTGGGAGTGGCAAGAGCACCCTATTAGGTTTGTTGTCAGGAGTACTGGCTCCGCAAAAAGGCGGGGTGACGGTTCTCGGGAAACGGTTTGACGACATGGGCGGAGCGGAGCGGGATCGGTTTCGCGCGGATCACATCGGCTACATCTTTCAGATGTTCAATCTGATCCCCTACTTGTCGGTGATCGAGAACGTGACACTCCCTCTGAGGTTTTCGAAACGTCGCAGAAAGCGAGTTTCTGATCCCGACAAGGAGGCGAGGCGCTTGCTGGAACATCTCGGGATGGGGAAACTGGCGGAGAGAAAGGTCACCAAGCTCAGTGTCGGTCAGCAACAGCGGGTTGCGGCGGCGCGGGCGCTGATCGGCAGTCCGGAACTAATCCTGGCCGATGAACCGACATCCGCCCTGGACGAGGGTCACAGCGAGGGATTCGTAAAACTGCTCTTTGATGAATGCAAGACGGCAGGATCGACCCTGGTCTTCGTGAGTCATGATTCGCGCCTGGCGGGGTTGTTTGATCAAAGCTTTCGCTTGGAAGGAGGACATCCATGATGACACTGGGCTTGAGCTGGAAATCGATCAGGCACCGTGGGTTCACCGTGGCCCTGACGGTGATATCACTTTCGCTCGGGGTGGCGCTTCTGCTGGGCGTGGAACGGATGCGGAGTGAGGCGCGAGAAGGCTTTACGAATACGATCTCGGGAACGGATCTGATCGTCGGCGCGCGCACCGGTGATGTCTCCCTGCTGCTTTCAAGTGTGTTCCGGATCGGGAATGCGACGCAGAACATTTCGTGGGAGACGTATGAAAAGATTTCGAAGAATCCTCAAGTTGCCTGGACGATTCCGTTGAGCCTTGGGGATTCGCACAAGGGCTACCGGGTGCTGGGGACGAGTGCTGAATATTTCGATCATTACAGGTATGGGAGGAAACAAGCGCTCGAGATGGCTGAGGGTGTTCGCTTCGCGGATACCTACGATGCGGTGCTTGGGGCAGAGGTCGCACGCAAGCTGGGTTACCAGATCAGTGATGAGATCGTATTGGCACACGGATCAGGCGATGTGAGTTTTGTAGAGCATACGGACAAGCCGTTTCGTGTGGTTGGTGTTCTCAAAGCGACTGGAACTCCGGTAGATCGCGCAGTGCATGTGTCCTTGGAAGGTATTGAAGCGGTTCATGTTGGCTGGGATGGTTCCGGTGATCACGACGGCCATGATCATTCGAATTGCAATCACCCGGCTCATGATCACGGCGATCATGAAACCGGTATGGATCGACTGGCGGCGATCGAGTCGACTCTCGCCGGAGAGGATCCGAACTCTCTGGAGCCCGAGACGATCACGGCGTTTCTCGTCGGTATGCACTCACGAGTGGACGCGGTTTTTCTTCAACGCTCGATCAATACTTACAAAGGCGAGGCTCTCAGTGCCGTCATGCCGGGAGTTGCGTTGCAGGAATTGTGGCAAGTGGTTGGGGTTGTTGAGACCACCTTGTTGGTGATTTCGTTGTTTGTATTGGGTGTATCGCTAGCTGGGATGCTGAGCTCCCTGCTTGCCAGTCTGAACGAACGGCGCCGGGAAATGGCGATCCTGCGCTCGGTTGGTGCGCGACCGGTTCACATTCTTTCGTTGATTGTCGTTGAGTCTATCTTGCTAACGACCGCTTCCATTGCAGCGGGAATCGCGCTGCTCTACGGCATGCTCCTCGTTGCCCGGCCAGTTGTCCTAGAGAAAACCGGTCTGCAGCTCGGTTTTGGAATGCTTTCCTCCTGGGAACTGATATTGATAGGGCTGGTGATGCTCGTCGGACTGTTGGTGGGATTGGTTCCAGCCTGGCTTTGTTACCGACGTTCATTATCCGATGGTTTAACAGTAAGAGTATGAATGAATTTATGAATCGAACGAACGGCCTTCTCTATGGAGTGCTGGCGGGAGCGACGATGGTGATCGTATGCTTGGCGGAAGATGCCAAGCCGCAGCAAGTGGGCTGGGATGATCTCAAGGAGGAGTTTGAATTTGAGGATCCGTTCGCGGAGCTGAGTGAGGAGCAACTGATGGATCTGGGGATCATCGCAAGGGTGCAGTCACTTGAGAAACGGGATGGAGGAAGCCGGGTTACAGATGGCATGCGGAAGGAAGCCGGCGACGCGGATGCCAAACTCCGGAAGCAGGGAGTTGATGTGGATGGCCTGTTTGCCAAACGACATGAGATTACCGAGCTGCGCAAGAAGAAGGCGAATGCGACGGTTAAGGAATTGGACAATCAGCTAATTTCCATTCCTGGTTTTGTGCTACCGCTTGAGTATGAAGGGAAAAAGGTAACGGAATTCCTACTGGTGCCCTGGGTGGGCGCCTGCATCCACACACCTCCCCCGCCGCCGAATCAGATCGTGCATATCACTGCAAAATCGCCCTTTTCGACGAAGGGAATGTTCGAGGCTGTAACGGTGACAGGTGTGATGAAGCTCAAGGAGGTAACCAAAAGCCTCTATCTGGTGGATGGCACTTCGAACATCAATACCAGCTACACGATTTCGGGTGCAGAGGTCCGGAAATACGAGAAGAATCCGTAGGCAACTGGATGTGAGGATTGAATTCAATGATCCTTGCTTTTCAAACCCAGCGGATTCTGCGATGATTCGCTTGCTTTGATTCTTTTGTTCCTGATTACCGCTCTGATTATCTTCAATCTACTGATTGAACTCACGATGGTCGGCTTGAGTGTCCGATTCTTCGCGTGGGAGATCCGCCGACGCTCGAGCGCCAGAGGATTTTATCACGACCTGTGGGCGATGGGGGTGATTCTCATCCTCTTGCTGGTTGGGCATCTGTTGCAAATGGCGGTATGGGCCGTGGGCTTTATCAGGTGCGGCGAGTTCAGTGACATGCACACGGCATTCTATCACTCGTCGGTGAACTATGCCGCGCTAGGCTACGGAGACATCGTGATGAGTGAAAAATGGCGCCTCTTGGGCGGGCTCGAGGCTGCGGTCGGAGTGATGATGTTTGGGGTCTCGGCCGCTTTGCTGTTCTCCGTGTTAGGAAAGTTGACTCATATCCATCTGCGTGAGTCCATGGACTCAGACCGCGACGAATGATGGCTGCGGTTTTGAAGTACTTGCCTGACCTCCTGTTCCCGTTATGATGGGAGCCATGGAGGTGTCGGGGTCTCAAATCGTTAGGCTGATGGTGAAGCTGCTCGTTGGCTTTCTGCTTTCCATTGCCACAGTTGGAGCCAGTGAATTTAAGAGGCCGATTCCGCAAGGTGGAGGCGCCACCGAGATTCATTGTATAATCGGCGTGCTCGATGTCGATGAAATCAGTGATGAGAGTCAGAATTTCACAATCAATGTTTTCACGCGGTTTCGGTGGTCGGACCCGCGTCTTGCGCATGGAGGAGACGGGGAAATCAAGAAGCTCTTGAGCGAGGTCTGGCATCCCAACCTTCTTTTCGTTAACCGGCAAAGACTCTGGTCCTCCCTAGGAGAGTTCGTGACGATTTCCCCTGAAGGGGAAACCACCTACCGCCAGCAATCGTGGGGAGATTTTTCCCAGCCAATGAATCTTCATGATTTCCCCTTCGACACCCAAACTTTTGGTATCCAGGTGGTGTATACAGGTTCAGATGAGGTGAATGAGATCAGCCTGATTCAAGACCCTGAATTCGATAGTTTCATTACCGAGAACTACTCCGTAGCCGACTGGAAGATCGTGGGGCACGATACGAGTTCGGAGCCAATGATCATTCCCACAGTAGGGAGTATTCCTTCGTTCACGCTGAGCTTCACAGCCGAGCGCTTGTCGAACCACTACATGATGAAAGTCGTCGCCCCCCTGCTGATGATCGTTCTGCTGTCGTGGGTAGTTTTCTGGCTGAATCCTTCCGAGGGAGGCAGTCAACTCGGCGTGGCGGTGACCTCGTTTCTGACGATGATCGCCTACCATGTAGCGCTAAGTTCGAGACTCCCCGAAATATCCTACCTCACCCGGCTCGACGTGTTCGTTTTCTGCGGAACGATTCTCGTATTTCTGGCGATGATCGAAGTTGTGATCACCACCGGTCTCGCACAGCAGGGCAAGGTCGAGACCGCTCGCTGGCTGGATCGGGTATGCCGGCTACTGTTTCCCGCATTACTGACTGTTGGCGGATTCTATGCCTACCTATGGCATTGAAAGCAATCGCTCAGGACATCCTCAACCAGGTTGAAAACGTTCTCAATCACGGAAATGATTCGTAGCGCTTTGCGTGCTTGTCATGCTAGCCCCATACGGAAAGAGTCAAAACCATGATTGGAGTTCTCAAAGGATTCGCCGCACTTTCCTGCATATTCCTATGCAGCTGTAACATCCTGCCAAAAATTACTGACAAACCAGTATCCATGGCGTTGCCGGCTCCCGAGACAGGATCCTTACAGAAAGCCAGCCGCAGTCTTGCCCAGGGCAGGGCGAAGGGTGATTCCTCCTTCCTTCTGCTAGAGGATGCTGGGGAGGCATTGAAATGGCGCCTGGCATTGATCGACTCCGCCCAATCATCGCTCGATATCCAGCTTTACCTGTGGCATGGCGGCGCATCCAGCGAGCTTCTTTTCGAGCGTACAATTCAGGCAGCCGATCGGGGGGTAAGGGTGAGGATTCTGGTCGATGATTTTCTCCTCAATTCAGATAGTGCCCGACTAGCGACACTTTGTCGGAATCATCCAAATTTCGAAATTCGGATTTTCAACCCAGGTAGAATTCGCGGCTTGGGGTCAATGACAGAGATGTTGGCGAATTTCTCGACTCTGAATCGGCGGATGCACAACAAGACCTTCACCGCTGATCGATGTATGACAATTGTGGGCGGGCGGAATATCGGGGATCACTACTACGGAATGGATGAAGAATACAATTTCATCGACCTCGATGTTCTTACGTCCGGCCCCGTGGTGGCCGAGGTATCGGATGGATTCGACGAATTCTGGAATGACCCTGCTGCATATCCCGGTGAGTATTTATCGAGAAAGAACGTCCCGGAAAAGGTCGCGGAAGCCCGCAACGGTTTCAGGCAAACATTGGAGAGAGAGCGGAATGGAAAACTCAAAGGCTATCCGATTGAGCATTATGACTGGAGCCTGGAGCTGGCCGGGCTGAAGCAGGAAATGGTACGAGGTCGTGCTCGCTTCGTGCAGGACGATCCAGATCCGGAATCCGACGATCGTGAAGTCATGACCAACTTGCGGCAAATGACGGCGGATCGGAGTGGTGAGATCCAGATATCTTCCCCTTATTTGATTCCAACCAAGAAGGGATTGGAGAATCTAGCCAAATTAACGAAGCAAGGAATGCGAATCCAGGTACTGGTTCCTTCGCTGGCAGCCAACAACCAAGCGGTTGTCGATGGACATTACCGCAAGCACCGAAAGGCAATTGTGGATGGGGGAAGTGTGTTGAGCGAGTTCCGCGCTGACCCGTCGGAAGAAGTCCGAGCGTTGGCGGATGTCGGGGCGGTGAGGAGCAAACGCGTCACACTTCACCTCAAGGCTGTGGTGGGAGACCGCAACAAGTGCTTCATCGGTTCGCTCAATCTCGATCCCAGAGCAATGGACATCAATACCGAGAGCGGACTGATGATCACCTCACCCCAGCTGGCAGGCGAGCTCGGGAAGTTTCTAGACCTCCTTGGCAACGAACAAAACTCATGGCGAGTGAGTCGCGACACCAAAGGGAAAATCGAATGGAAATCTCGAGAGCAAATTCGTCGTCGGCCACCCCCGGCGGCTTGGTCTCAACGGATTCTTGGCTGGTTCGCTGGCCTGCTTCCGATCGGCAGCCAGATATGAGCTCCCGAACTTTGTTTTAGCGTTTTCATCGGATCGAAAAAATGGGAGTTTGAAACTTCATGCATTCGAGATTCAAGAGGCAGTGGGCAAAGGCCAAGGAACATCGATTGACATTGTTCCCATCTTTGGAACGGGAGGATCGCTTGATCCTTGTCGAGAATCTTACGGAGAACTCGCGCTGGAGCATGAACTTCGGGGTGATGCTTGGCTGCTCCGTGATTATCGCCGGTCTGGGACTTCTTCAAGATTCAGTGGCGGTGATTATCGGAGCGATGCTGGTGGCGCCGATGATGACCCCTTTGATTGGTGGCGGGCTGGCCTTGGTTCATGGCAACCACAAGCTGCTCGGACAAGCCCTGCGAGCCATCCTGATGGGTACCGCGATGAGCTTGATTCTCGGGGTACTGCTACGTTGGTTGACGCCTGACCAGGAACTCACGATGCAGGTCAGTTTACGGGGCTCTCCAAATCTCTTGGATCTGGCGATTGCTTTCTTCGCAGGCGTTGCCGCTGGCTATGCGGTTGCGCGGCCGAAACTTTCCGGCGCTTTGCCCGGAGTGGCGATTTCGGTGGCACTGGTTCCTCCTCTGGCAGCGTCTGGAATCGCCCTCGGTAGCGGAGACTGGCTGGTCTCGATGGGAGCGATGCTGCTTTTCTCCACCAACATGGTCGCGATCACTCTTGGAAGCGCAATGGTCTTCCGCCTCCATGGGATCGCAACGCCGGAGAGTCGGCTCGGCGCCAAGCTAACGATGAAGCGGATCATGCTCGGAATGGGTGCCGCCCTGATTCTGATGACTGCACCCTTGGCATACCGCCTGAGTGACCAATTGAGGCAGGGGCAGGCAAAGCCGGAGAATTTCACCCTCTCGGAAGAGATGTGGTTCAAGCTCCACAATCGGCTCGATCGTGAGGAAGGAATCGACTTCCTGACGGGAGTGAGAGCCAGTTCCAAGCGACCGGAAGATGTGGTCATTGTCCTCAGCGCATCGCGTCCTGTTCCCGGAAAGCTGATAGCTGAGCTCGATGAGATGATTGATCGTGGAATTTCGAACGACCTGACGGTGAAATTCAATATCGTGCAGCAAGGGAGTGTCGATGATCTTGAGGACGCGATTGGTAACGACGGAGAGAAAAGCGAGCCGGTCATCAACGAGTAAGCCGGGAGTGCCCGGCGGCTGGATGGCATCAAATGAGTACGCTGTAACGCATTCGCAGCAGGGTAGGCTCTTGTCAGAGCAATGATGCCTATCTAGTTTCCACTTATGATAAGTGAACGGATGCGATGGCAGAGCAATGCGGTGATGGCAATCATCCTGACATTTTTTGTTTACTTGGCAGGAGGCCTTCTGGCTGAAGCGAGTGATGATTCTTCATCGGCGGAGCCGGAAGTGCCGATTGAGACGCTTCGTGTAAAACTGAGACCGCTTGGAGTCGATCAACTGGAGCTGGAACTTGAGACCTGGGTGGGCACGCTTAAGGCGAAGATCATCGAGGTGGGAGAGGTTGAAATACTTCTTTCTGAGACCAATCGGGAGGAAAAAGAAGACTCAGAGGATTTGAGCAAAAAGCTAATCGATCTACGAACTGAAGAAGCGGACATCATTGCGAGAACAAAGGTGGTGATGGAAGCGTTAGTGGCGAAGGGAGGCGATGTTTCCGAGACGGATTCCTTTATTGCGGCGGTCTCCGATCTGTCGATGAGTGGTGATAAGGATACCAGATCTGCAGCGATGCTTGCGGCGGTCAATAGCTGGCTACGCAGCCCGGAGGGAGGCATTACGATGCTCAAGCGAGTGGGTCTGGCGATCACGATCTTCATTATCTTCTGGGTCATCTCCCGATACGCCGGGAAGGCGGTGGGCAAAAGCTTGGAGAAACGCAGCAGCGTCTCCGGACTCCTGACCAACTTTGCCAAGAAAATGGCTGGAGGACTGGTGATTGTGGTCGGACTACTAATGGCCTTATCCACTTTGGGAGTGAGTGTGGGGCCGTTGATGGCGGCGATGGGGGCCGGTGGTTTCATCATTGGTTTTGCTCTCCAGGAAACACTCGCGAATTTTGCAAGCGGTCTCATGATCATGGTTTACCGCCCCTTTGACGTGAAGGACTATGTGTCCATTGCAGGTGATGAAGGCGTGGTAAAGGAAATGAGCTTGGTGTCGACGACTCTGCTTTCATTCGACAACAAGCTGCTCATCATTCCCAACAAGAGTGTCTGGGGAAACACGATCATCAACTTCACCGGCGAGGATCTTCGGCGTGTCGATATGGTGTTCGGAATTGGTTACGGCGACGATATTCCAAAAGCGATGAAGGTGCTCGAAGAAATGGCCAAGACACATCCCTTGACCTTGGACGAGCCGACTGTCTCCGTGGAGGTCTTGGAACTCGGTGACTCATCAGTGAATCTCGGGTGCCGTCCCTGGGTAAAGAGCGAGGACTATTGGACGGTCATGTGGGAGCTGACGAAGCAGATCAAAATGCGCTTCGACGAAGATGGAATCTCAATTCCGTTTCCACAACGTGACGTTCACATGATCCAGGATTGAGCAAGTCGGTCAGGTGTCGCGGTCACCATGGGTCTTCCGCAGAACAGCAAGGTCAAGATCGCACGGACACTTGATTAAGTGTCCAGGCTTGGCTTCCCCTCCCCTTTTGGCGCTGGGCGCCTGCCATGCCTGCCTGTGGCACTGTTAGTGGAATTGGTTCTTTTGTATCGATTATTTGGATCCACCGACTTACGGACATCGCCATGTTCGTTTCCTCTTCCTTCATTCGACGGGCTACCTGCTTTTGCTGGCTTTCGCAGGCACGAGGAACCCAGCGGACGAACGAACGTAGCACGGCCGGGAGAGGGTTCAGCGCTGCCTAGCATCTCGAAGCCATGTCTTGAGTCTATCAAATAATCGGGCCGGCACAAAGTCCGACAGGCTCCTAGCAATTCGATGAACTCCAAGACCGCGTAAGGCCGACCTTACAAGGAGTTAAGTCCTAACTGCCGTTCAGCTTGCCGACATGCATTTCAACTAACTACTACGTAAACCCGGACATTTAACTATCAGTATATATACATCAAATACTTCTATTTTAGACCACTACTCTTATTAATCCCTATTTAAAGCTTTCCACCTCCAACTGGCTGATTCATATTCATTCTAATATTTCCAAAAAATTACATAACCTAACCATTCTTTCTCCCATCAGATCATCGGCGACCGATCCCTAATCATTCCCACGCTCAAGCCCCGAACATATGACTAACACAAAGAGATACCATGAACCGAATGAAACAAAAAACGACGATAGCCCTCGCGGCTCCATTACTAGCACTTTCCTTCGCTGGGAGTGCCTTGGCGGAGCCTAAACCAATCATCCATGACTCAGAATACTACATTCTGAAGGCCCAACACGGCGAGACATGGGCCAAGCAAGATCAAGAAATCCAAGAGAAACTCACCGCCTTGGAGAAGAAACACGGCAGCAAACCGAACATCATCCACATCATGTGGGATGATACCGCGGTTGGTAAAATTGGCGTGCCTCAGATCCAGGCACCCCGCGGATTCAGAACTCCGAACATCAATAAATTTGCGGCAGAGGGTCAGTATTACGCCCGGATGTATACCGAGCCATCCTGCACCCCAAGTCGTGCGCATTCATGACTGGTCGACACGCGGTGCGAAACGGCATGTACACCGTCAGTTTCCCTTACGAATACGGCGGGATGAGCGAAGAGGAAACCACCCTCGGTGAAGTCATGAGCGCCGCTGGTTACGCGACCGCCTTCTACGGAAAAGGCCACCTCGGTGATATCGAACAAAGCTACATGACCAACATGGGCTTTGATGAGGCACTTTGGACTCCTTACAATCAGGTTCCCAGCATGTATGTGCCTCGTGGTGAGCTCGGACCAATGTTCCCAACATCGGTCATCCCAGAACTCTACCCCAAAGATCCATACGATATGGATCGTGGATGGCGTCCTGACGGCTATGTTTGGGCCTTGGAAGGCACCAAGGGTGGCAAAGTTCGCGAGTGGGGAACCCCTCCGAACGAAGATGACTACTACGCTCTCGAAGGTGAGTGCCAAAAGCGCACCATCGAGTTTATTCGTAAGAGCGCGAAAGCGAAGAAGCCCTTCTTCATCAGCTATCAGCCGATTGCGGCACACTTCCTGGGCACCAAGCCGGGCGACAAGAAAAAAACCGTATCTGCCAGTATTCTGCATGAGTTTCTTGTTGGATTTGACGAATGGCTCCCAGTCCTTCTCAAGGAACTGAAAGACCAAGGTGTCGAAGAAAACACTCTGGTTGTCTTAATGGCCGACAACGGCCCGATGACTCACCACGGTCCTGACGGCATGGTCGAGACTCTCCACACTGGAGGCAAAGGCGACTTCACAGAAGGTGGCGTTCGTGTCCCCTTCCTCGTGCGCTGGCCGAGTGTCATCGCGCCCGGTCAAGTCGTTGGAGACATTGTGCACATCACCGACCTCTACACCACCTTCGCCAACCTTGCAGGAGCAAAACAGCACATCCCAACTGACCGCATCATCGACGGCATCGACCAAACTTCTCTCCTGCTCAATGGAGACACCTTTAGTCGCCGCGATTACGCCTACATCTACACCGGTGATATCCTTGCTGCCACCGTCAAAGGTCGCTTCAAGCGTCACTGGGTCGGTGAACTTCCAGGACTCAGTGGAGCTGCATTCTATGACCTCTACAACGACCCCCGCGAAGTCATGGGCAAAATGCTTCCCGGATTCACCACCAAGACGATGTTTGATGTGATGGTAGCCCGTCACAACCTGTGGCTTCAAAAATACCCCAACAAAAAGCACCCACGGGGCATGCCGCTCACCGGACTGGAAAACCCACGTCCTGCAGTGCAAAGCGCATCAAAGCCAAGAGTCAACGCCAAGGATCTCCCGTTTGATCCTAACGATTTCTTGGACTTTGAATTCCCATACAATCCTGCCATGGAGCAATGGGGATCTGGTAGATAGTCTTTCCTAGATTATTTTCACTAAATCATCAACCCCACTCGGCTCCTGCTCGGGTGGGGCTTCTCCCAACATACGCCATGAACCGTCGCAAAGCTCTCTCCATCCTCGCCCAGTCATCTACCGCGGCATCCACCTTGGGATTCAGCCACCAGTCACTCGCAGCTGACAAACCCAACCCGTCCAAGAAGCTCCCGATTACGATGACGGGCTATATCTTCGACCGCATCGAGGCACTTGCTAAGGGCCAAGTCAAAGTCAAAGTCGAAGGCTGTGAGCTGACTTACTCTGAAGACCGAATTGGTGGCATGAACACCCATGTTTTCAGCGGTCCCGGCACCCGCGACGTCACAGAAATAGGGCTTCATCCCTTCATGCTCGCCTATGCCAACGATCAGTTCCGCGACTACTCGCTCCTTCCGGTTTTTCCACTACGCGTCTTCCGACATAAAAGTATTTTTATCCGGAAGGACCGCGGCATTACCAAACCTGAAGATCTCCGTGGTAAAAAAATTGCAACCCCCGGATATTCCTCCACCTCACTCACTTGGATCCGTGGCATTCTGGAGCACGAATACGGCATTAAACCCGCCGACGTAGAATGGTATGTCTCCAAAGTGGACTCATCCACAGCGTCATCGGGTGGCCCCTCGAAACAGGAAAATGTCATCCCCAAGGGATTCACAGTCCGTGAGGGGCCTGCGGGGAAAGACGAATCCGACATGCTCGCTGACGGCGATGTCAATGCCCTCTTTCACGCCGCCGAGCCCCAGTGTTATTTGGATGGTCACCCCAAGGTTAGCCGTCTTTTCAGCGACTTCCGCGTTGTTGAACAAGCCTATTACAGAGAGACAGGCATTTTTCCGATCATGCACGTGGTCGCCATGCGAAACAAAAGCATCGACGCTAACCCATGGCTCCCCGAAGCGTTGTTCAAGGCCTACTCTGAATCAAAAAAAGTCGCCTATCAGAAAATTGCCAAGACGGCATGGACCCACAACTCCCTGCCATGGGTGGCTCAGGAAATTGAAAACACCGAAAAACTCATGGGGAAAAACTTCTGGCCCTATGGCATCGAACCCAATCGAAAATCACTGGAAGCTCTGTTCCAGTATTCTCACGAACAAGGGCTGGCTAAGCAGCAACTTACGATCGAGGAGTTGTTCCACCCTTCTACACTCAACTTCATCGAAAGCTAAAACCCAAAATTTGCTTTGCAATCGATCGGTGTGGAAAAGTTCAGGATTTTTTCGGGCGCCAGACGCGTTCTAGTTTGATCATGGAGTCTGCGACGGATCTTTGGCTGTAGGGGGTAGCCCTAGCCAACGGATGAAACGGACCGTCCTCTGGGTAGCTCTGGTGATCGCTTTACCTATGAAATTTGACACCCTTTCCATCGGATCTCCTTCGCGATTTCGACGAGTCTTTTCCCTACCTTCGCTTTTATTCCGTAAGCAACTGAAAAAGAGGAGTGTTCTTTTGTATCGATTATTTGGATCCATCCCTTTATGGACATCGCCATGGTTCGTTTCCTCTTCCTTCATTCGACGGGCTATCTGCTTTTGCTGGGATTGGCTGCCTGCTCAGGTCCAAGCGTGAAAATTCTCGATCGCCCGGTGGAGGCGACTGAGACGTCACGGGCGCTGACGAGTTCAACCGCGCTGGATCAGGGCACTCGCAATACCTTGCGTGAGGAGCGCCTTCTGAGGCTCTACAAAAGAGATCCTCATGCCTCGATCGCCGCGCTCACTGATCGGTACAAGCAGCACCCGACCAAGGAACGCCGGCTGGCCCTTGCGGAGATGAGTTCGGATCAGGCCGACTACCTGACAGCCGACAACCCGAAGGCGGCTCTGGGTCGCTACCTTGATGCCGCTTGGCTGACGAAGGATGGTGCGCTTGCTGCACTAGCTAAGGATAGGCAATCACCTGAGAAGACGATCTACGACTATTCGGCGTCCCGGGTCACCCGTTTGGTCGGCAAACTGGGATTGGATGGAACTGGTTCGATGAAGGTTTCCGGGAGCGTCAGATCATGGCGACTGTCTCTCGCGAAGGGAAAGGGCATGGTCAACCCTCGCGACTACGACCTCGTGGTTCCCGCGAACTGGCTGAAGGTGAAGGGCCTCAAGTGGAAGCGTATCAGCCAGGAAGGCCTGGGATCGGCGATGGTCGGCTACCACAAGGATACGCCGGAGCGAAGGTCGGCGGACCCGATGATACCACCGGGGGGGCGTGGTTTCCCTCTCAATGCCAGTTTCCGTTTCGATGGGGATTCGGCGAACTTGGTGCTGCAGGATCTGATGGTGGATTCGGATGTCCGCATTGGCGGGCAGGTGGTGCCGCTCGCCGGCAACTTTTCCGCGGCGATCTCTTTTTGCTATTACGAAAGAAATCGGGGCATGAACAAGCTCGCAGCCCTGTTGAGGCCAGGCGATTACCAGGAGATGCTCGGGATGTACACTTTATCGTCCTATGATCCGGACAAGATTCCCTTGGTTCTGGTTCATGGTCTGATGTCGACCGCCGAGGCCTGGCTTCCCTTTGTCAATCTGCTACTCGCGGATCAGGCGGTGAGGGAGAAATACCAGATCGTGCTGTTCAATTATCCGACGGGCATCCCCATTGCAGCCAGCGCGGCGGATTTGAGGGATGCACTGGCGAACTACCAGAAGGTCAATGATCCGCGACGCAGTAATCCGAAGATGCGCAAGATGGTGATCCTCGGGCACAGTATGGGTGGCATCATCAGCAACATGCAGATCCGCGACAGCGGTGATCGCCTCTACAGTTCGATCTTTGCGGAAAATCTGGAAGAACTGGAACTAAACAAGGAGGAGCGAGCCGAGATTCGCAGATTGGCGTTCTTCGAAGCAAATCGAGATATTGATCGTGCGGTGCTGCTCGCCGCACCGCTTCGTGGCAGCGATTTCGCATCGAATCGGATCGGTCAGTTCGGTGCCTGGTTGATCAAGCTGCCCTTCAACGTGGTCGACTCAGTGTTGGGGGATATTGAGTTGGTCGATTCAATGACCGATATCGCTCAGGAGCACATTAACCAACCCATCAACAGCGTCACCAGTCTCAGGACGGATAATCCTAGCCTCCAGAATATTCTGGACTCGCCGGTTCGGAACGGCGTGACCGTTCACTCGATCATGGGGCAGAAGAATCCGGATCTCCCAAAGGAAGAAGGGACGGACGGCTTCGTGACCTACCGCAGCGCCCATCTCGACAGAGCAGTCTCGGAGGTCATCGTGCCGAACTCCAATCACAGGGGCATGGTCGAACGGGACGAGACGGTGCAGGAAGTATGGCGGATCCTGCGTCTTCATGCCGGGGTCAAATAAGGACGGGCGCTTTCCCGCAATTAGTCGGCGTCGATCAGGGCTTGGCCTGAGGAGTCATGATGTTCATCGGTCCGCTGGAGCGGGTGTTCTTGTTGCTGGATTCACTGGTGGCAACGAGGATGGCGCCAGGAGTGAGAGCCTTGTTGACTTTCTTGCGGAAGTCTTCGGGCAGTGAGAGTTGGGAGCGCAGGGTGTTGACGGCATTACCGCGGGAGTTGCCACCGTCGAGACTAAGAGTGGTCCAAGGATGCATTTTCAGACCGGGAAAACGGGAGTCGCGTGGGTCTTCCCCTTCGAGCATGACGAAAACGCCTTCAGGAGGATTGCTGCCTGGGGCTATACCGAGAGGTGCCTGTCCGATCTGGATACCGTTCCGCCAAACGTAAGCGCGGCGGTCCGCGTAGCTGAGAAGAACGCTGAAAGGACCGGAGGGACTCTTGGATGGATTCCAGATGGTGCGGCCTTCCGGATCGGGAATCGCCTTATTCTCCTGACCGGCTGCACTGCTAGCGAGCAGGATGTTGGCGGGGCGTGAGGAGCGGGACGGGTTGGCGCGCTTCTTGGTAATCACAACGGTCGAGCCATTGCCCATCACTCCGTAGACCTTACGAGAGAACTCGTAGGGTAGTCGAATGCAACCGCCGGAAGCCGGGTAGCCGGGGAGATTGCCGGCGTGCATCGCGATGCCGTCCCAAGTAAGTCGCTGCATGTAGGGCATCTGGGCGCCTTTGTAGATCGATGACTCATGCTCGACTTTGCGCTGAAGAATGGTGAAGACCCCTGTCGGAGTCTCTTTACCGGGCTTGCCGGTGCTAACGGTGGAACGGGCTACCTGAACGCCGTTGCGGTAAACGTAGGCCATTTGGTCATCGATACTGACGACGACGAGAGTGGGGCCGGAGGGAGATCGTTCGGGATTCCATTCATACTGACCGGGTGCCAGCTTGGACTGACTGGGACCTTGGACACCGCAGCCACTGAAAATAACGAGGGAAAGAGAAGCAATGCCAGCGAGTGCGAGACGGGGTTTTGAATTCATTGGTGAAAATGTGGGCCGGAATAATAAATGAGCCAATCAAAAATCGATTATGGTTTTTGGGTTCACGAACGAGGCTCGGTAGGGCAGCGTCTGTGCATGATCTTACGAAGTATCTTATTTTTGGCGATGGCGGGATGTCTCAATGCCGAGCCGATCAAGCAACTCGGGTTTCTGAAATGGATGGAAGGAACCTGGGTGCACGAGTCCGAGGGCAGTTCGGTGCGGATGACGAGTCGCTGGATCGAAGGGGGGAAATTTCTGGAGCGGAGTTTCGACATCAACATGGGGACGGAGCCTTTGAAGAAACTGCGGCAGACGGTGTTTTGGGATCCGGCAAAGAAGCAGGTCCGCTCATGGGGAGTTTACAGCGACGGAGGCTTTGAGGAGGCAGTTTGGAAGATGAAGGGGGCAACGCTTTTCGTGAGCAGGGAAATCACTCGTGCCGATGGCGTGCGAGGCAAAGCCGTGAGTCACTGGACTTTGATCGATAAAAAGAATTGTGCATGGAGTTCGAACAAACGCTCGATGGGGAAGGAGAAGTTTCCGGACATTCCGGGCACAAGCCTGCGAAAAGACTAGTGCCATCCCCCCTGCCCTATTGCCAGGCCGGGTGCTCAACGAGTGGACGACCTCGAATGAGATTGCCGATACTGTGTTGGGGTGCAACCGCTCATGCGCTTGAAGGATCTGATGAAATTGTTCGATCCTGAGAAGCCGATCCGGCAGGCGATTTCCTTCACTGGAGTCTCCGATTCCGTCAAGTCGATGCAGGCCTGCTCGAAGCGGATGCGATCCAAAATTTTCTGATAGGTTTCTCCATCAAGCTTGAGTTCGCGGTGCAAGGTTCTCGAACTCGTATCGCATAGGTCGGCCATGAGCTTGATCGTCGGGCAAATCCCTCCCACCCCGATGATCTCTTTAAGCAGCAGTGTGAGCTTTGCGGTGACCGCTTCACCCTGCTTCAAGAGCCCGGGAGATTGACTCCTTGCCGAGTCGGGCTGAACAAGCGACTTCGTCGGGCGCAGCAACCAATGAGCCGGAAAAGAAAATCCGGCGGCAGTTTGATTGAACTCGAATTCGCAGTTCTTCAATCCCGGGAGCTTTCGATAAACGGAGGTTGTCTCGGTCTGGAGGCAGGCCTTGGACGGATACCAATCTCCCCCTCCAACCAACCTCGCAAGATTGATCATCGACATCAGTCCTGCATGGTCCGCGATCACGCGTCCGGCATCCGGGGACTGGGACTTCGAGTTAAAAAACCAGACATCCCCATCACCGGCTTCCTCAAGGCGACAATGATTCCCTTCGACGTGACGGTTGATTAGTTCGCAAAAGGTTCGAATGACTCCGCCAAGCGTATTGGCCTGCGCCATCGCCGTGCCCAGGTCGCCGAGGCAATCCGGAGTCAGGATTTCACCGACCACAAAACCCACTTCCGGCATCCCCTCCCCTTTCGCGAGCGCGTCGAGGAAGACATAGAGTTGGTGTTTGGTGATCCAGCCTTCACCTGAAGTCACCTGGCTTAGCTCGATCTGCGCGATCTCGCAGTAGGGTCTTACGCTGACGCTCCGCTGCGCGAAATAATCCGCAAAGGGTTTTAGCCAGCAAGTGTTGATCAGGGGAATTTCTTTCAAGTAGCTTAGACTGCTCAATTCGGGCCATTTGTAAATAGAATGGCAGGAAATGAGAACGATTAAGTGATAGCCTTCATCTGGAGTGGAACCTAGTGTTCTCGATGTTCCGTCGATCCACCGATCGACCTCGAGAATCATAAAACCACTCCCATCACATGAGAACATTACTTAAAACAGCAATCGCATTCGGGCTGGCATCGGGAACGGCGTTTGCCGCCGAGCCGCCATCAGAAGTCACCCTCATTCAGAAGGTTAACGTTTGGGATGGTCGGAGCGACGGACTCAAGATGGATCAGGATATCCTCATCGTACGAAATCTGATCAAAAAGATCGCCAAGGACATCCCCACCTCCGGGACCTATGAACTGGATCAGGCCAGCGGAGCGGTGAAGGAAAAGGGAATCCATGTCGGAACGAATGCCTACTCCTTCAAGGTCGTCGGCGAGGATGGAAAATCCAAGACGGAGGAAGTCAAAGTCAATGTGATCGATGGCGGGGGCCGCACGGTGATTCCCGGACTCATCGACATGCATTCCCACCTGAGCATTCACGAAGGAATGCTCGACGGACGTGATGACTGGGACCAAATGGCGACCGGGGCCATCTCCCAGGAGCGGATGCGTTCCTATCTTGACCAGGGATTCACCACGGCGCGTGATGCTGGTGGAAATGTGCAAGGGCTTGCCAAGGCGGTTCGACTCGACAGGGTTCCAGGCCCACGGATCTATCCCAGTGGCGGCTTCATCAGCCAGACCGGCGGTCATGGCGACGTAGGTCGCTGGAATGATCAACCGGGCTCCCCTAATTACCTCTCAGCCAATGGCTTTTCCTACATGGTCGATGGTGCGGATGAAATCATGAAGGCCGTCCGGACCAATATCCGTAGTGGCGCCACTCAGATCAAGATCATGGGCGGCGGCGGGGTCGCCAGTGAGTTTGATCCACTGCACCAGGTGCAGTTCACCTTGGAAGAAATGCAGGCTGCCGTGAAGGTCGCCGCAGACTCCGGAACCTACTGCCTGGTCCATGCCTACAGCGACGCCTCGGTGAATCGCGCCATCGAGGCCGGAGTCCGATGCATCGAGCACAACTTCCTGGTCTCGGAAGATACCATCAAGCGCATGAAGAAAGAGGGGATCGCGCTCTCTTGTCAGTCGATCATCTCGCTGGTGACCTTTGCCAATCCGGAGCAGATCACCTTCTTTTCCCCCGACCAGCAGGCCAAGGGCAAGCGGGTCAACGAAGGTGCCTCCCAGATGTTCGAGTGGGCCGTCAAGCACGACATCATCATGGTGACCGGCGGCGATATGTTCGGGGTGGCTGATGGACCCCGCCAGGCGGTCAACATGACGAAAATGATCGATCTCGGTCTGTCGCCGCTCAAGATTCTGAAGATGGGAACTTCTGATGCCGCGAAGGTCATCGGCTGGTGTGGCGATATGAATCCCTACAAGGACGCCTATCCTGACCTCACACCCAAAGAAAAAGCCATGAAAGGCATCGGCCTCGGCGTGGTCGAGGAGGGCGCCTATGCCGACCTGATCGTGATCGACGGCAATCCACTGGAAGACATCAAGGTCCTCGAAGATTACGCCAACAACATGAAGGTCATCATCCGGGACGGGAAAGTCTGGAAGAATACCCTGAAGTGAATTTCGGATTAACTCTACCCTGACTACTTATCATGAAAACAAGACACACAATTCAATGCGCGTTAGGCTTCGGTCTGGCCGCCCTCACTCCGGTCTCAGCTCAGGACAAGGCGGCCGAGACCGAACTCGTCATCCCAACAGTGACGGTGATTCAGAACGTCCACGTCTGGGACGGGACCAGTGATACCCTGAAGAAGGATCACGACGTTCTTATTGTCGGCGACAAGATTCGCAAAGTAGCGAAGGATATTCCCACCGAAGGAACAATCGAGGTTGATGCGGTTCGCAAGAGCCTGAAGCGAGTTGCCGATGCGCCGGGACTTGAGGGGGGGAAATACAACTTCTCCGTCAAAGGTGAAGACGGCAAAATTGAGAAAGTCTCAGCCAAGGTGACGGTCATTGACGGCAAGGGCGGCTATCTCATTCCTGGCCTTATCGACTCCCACCAGCACATCATGCTGTCCAAAGATACGGGGCCGCTGGATATCTTGAACAATCAGCTGCCCTATACTCCGGCCTACAACGCCATTCCCCAGGGGCAGATCATGCTGAACATGGGAGTGACCACCATTCGTGATACGGGTGGCCCGTCCATTGAATTAGGCAAAGCGATCGACAGGGGATTCGTCGACGGGCCGCGCATTTATTCGTCCGGTGCCGGCATCTCCTGTACCTCGGGACATGCTGATTTTGGAGGTCTCGCGCCTGGCCAGGGTCAAAGATACCCCGGTAGTACGGCGGAGTGGTCGGCCACGGTGAACTTTATGGCTCTTGCCGACGGAGTGCCGGCTGTCCGCCAGACGACTCGTTTTGCTCTGGCCCAGGGCGCCAAGCAGATCAAGATGATGGCCGGAGGTGGCGTAGCTTCGCTTAAAGATCCTCTGGAATCAGTGGGATACTCCCAGGTGGAGATGAATGCCATGGTCCAGGCTGCTAAAGATTACGACACCTATGTCATGGCCCATGCCTACAACGACGAGAGCGTGCAGCGTTGCATTAAGGCCGGAGTCAAGGACATCGTTCACGGTCACCTGATCAGCGAGGAGACGGTCAAGATGATGGCCGAGAACGACGTGTGGCTTGGCAGCCTCTCCAAGCCCTATGGCCTGATGGACGTGCCCTGGTTTACCGATGAAAACCGTCGCAAGGGTAAGGAAGTGCTCGAGGGCTACGAGAACGTCATGAAGTGGGCCAAAAAGCACGGCGTGAAGATGGGCTGGGGCACCGATGCGGCCGCCGGGATGGTTGATACGATCGTGTATGAGTTCGAGTCGCGGGCTCCTTTTTTCACGCCATTGGAACAGCTCAAGCAGGCCACTTCAACCAATGCAGAACTTCTCCGCCTCTGCAACTCGCGCGATCCCTACAAGGAAGCGCCGCTCGGCGTGATCGAGGAAGGCGCATGGGCTGACATGGTGATCTACGATAAGAATCCGCTCGAAGACATCATGGTCGCCGCCAAACCAAAGGACACCCTGAAGGTGGTTATCAAGGGCGGCAAAGTCTGGAAGAACGAACTCAAGTAAGCGTCGCGTCACGTTCCAGTCGACCCCAACCAATCCGCTTATCCGATACTTCGTGAATAGATACTCAATGAACACGGTCAGCAATTGGCGTCCCAAGACACCTGAAAAAATGAAATTGCGAGGCGTCAGGTTTGTGATCGCGATCATCTCCTGTCTCATCTTTTCTCAAGCAGTTGCCGATGAAACCACGACTCAAGGCCGGGTCTATGACATCGGAACGTATGTCACCAACTTGGAAGTTTCGGAGGAGTTTTACACCACCGTTTTCGGTTTCGAAGTTGTCCGGCGTTGGAAAGAGATGGAGGTAAGTACGGATGGTAAGAATTACAGCCTCTTCCGCAAAATCTGTGGGTTAAGTCGGGTTAAAATTGGTGCCTGAGCGCCGCGGAGCGGCGGGCGGCTCTTGAAAGTTGTCCACAACGGGCCGATTCGAGAATGGGTCTGAAACTCGTCGGAGAAGCGGTCTGTTGTGGGCAACTTTCTCTTCCGTTCGATTCGGCCGGTAGGATGAGGGGTTGATGAACCGGCGGAATCCGGCAGGTTTCGTTTGCTTCAACCAAACAACCAGCATCCCGCCGATTCAATTCAAGACCCTACTCAACAAAGTCCACCGGTTCAAGAGCTTCGTTTACCATTCCGTCAGATTGAGCGGGAAGGGCGGCAAGTCCCGGATTACCGCCCGGATCATCCCCAGGGCCAACAGCAGGCCCAGATGCTCGGGCTGCGGAAAGCCGCGCCCCGGATACGACCGCGCGTCCGGCCCCCGCGAGTTCGAGTTCATCCCCGTCTGGAACATCCCCGTCACACTTTCCTACACCATGCGCCGGGTCGATTGCCCCGATTGCGGCGTCGTTGTCGAGGCAGTCCCGTGGGCGCAGGGCAAGAACACCTGTTGCGACGCCTACCGCCATTTCCTTGCCACGTGGGCCAGACGCATGAGCTGGAAGGAGACCGCCGCCTGCTTCCACACCAAGTGGGACACCGTCTGCCGCTCGGTGAAATGGGTCGTCGAATACGGCCTCAAACACAGGGGCCTGGATGGCATCGCCGCCATCGGTGTCGATGAGGTCACCTACGGCAAAGGCCACAAATACATGACCCTCGTCTATCAGATCGATAGCGGCTGCAAGCGCCTGCTCGGTGTCATCCGGGATCGCGACACCGCATCGCTCACCGGCTTTTTCGAGGCTTTCGGCCCGGAGCGTTGTGCGAAAATCAAGGTCGTCTGCTCCGACATGTGGAAGCCCTACCTCAATGTCATCGCCGCCATGCTGCCCGCCGCGCTCAACATCCTCGACCGTTTCCACATCGCCAAAAAGCTCGGCGAGGCCGTCGATGAAGTCCGTCGGCAGGAAGCAAAAAAACTCGCTGCGGGGGGCTACGAACCCATCCTCAGAAACTCCCGCTACTGCTTTCTGAAACGTCCGCGCAACTTCACCGTCAAACAGGCCGCCAAGCTTGGCGAGCTGCTCAGGTATGACCTCAGGAGCGTAAGGGCCTGGATGCTCAAGGAGTCCTTCGACGGGTTCTGGCAATACGACAGCCCGCGTTGGGCGAAATGGTATCTGCGGAAATGGTGCGCCCGGGCCATGCGCAGCCGGCTGGAGCCGATGAAGAAATTCGTCCGCACCCTGCGCAACCACGAGGACTTGCTGCTGAACTATTTCAAGGCGGGAAAGCTCTACAACAGCGGCATCGTGGAGGGGCTGAACCTGCGGATCAATCTGTGCATGAGAAAAGCCTACGGTTATCGCAGCTTCGAGTTGCTGCAAATCTCTCTGTTTCATACACTTGGGAAGCTCCCGGAACCGAAGTTCACCCACAGATTCTGCTGAAGAGCCACTATTAGTGACTCGCACAGACGCCATGATTTATGGATCAAGGCGTGAACCCATCGAGTTTTTCAAAACCATCGTTCGAGGCAATCTGAGTGCCTCAAACTTTATTGACTCTGATTTTGTCATGGCC
>CAJQKQ010000072.1 GCA_905478925.1 uncultured Verrucomicrobiales bacterium | reverse complement strand
TCGCCTCCTTCGCGGATCGCCTCGGAAAGACCGCGTGAACGTCACCTACCAAAGGCTAGTCAATCGCGAGGTCAACGTCATCTGCGATTACTACGACGGAAAATCGCCGGGTCTTGGCAACCGCTTCCTCCACGAAGTCATCGCGTCGGGGCTCCGCACAACGGGGTAACAAGGAGGGGCTGCATTCTGCTGCCCGGTGCGTTGGGAAATGGCCGCGGTTGTTCCGCAGCCAAGGGAGATCCGCTCAGCTTCCGTCACCCCCTAAGGGAAGCGCTGAACAAAGCCGCATTCGGGGCAATGCGAAGCATCGTGGACTGCTGCAGCCTCCACAATTCGCCCCACCTCAGAATTGAGGAGGGATGATGAGCTCGTCGCCCGCCTGTGGCTCAACCGGGCCGAAGCCGGGCATCGGGCTGGCGATAGCTCCCTGCGCAGTTACTTCCGTGACCGTCACCCTACCGAGTATTCCGGTGTTGCGGCGGATCGCGAGAATGGAGCCCGCCTGGACGTGATCAGGCATGACGATCTCGATAGTCACAAAACCTCCGAGTTCGGCGCTTATGATGTATTCACTCACCTTGCCGATGAGCAGGGCGTCGCGGATCATACGGGCGCGGCGCAGCTCGTTGTCGCACTTCTCAAGCTCCCGCTGGCCAATCAATCCTGCCTCGTCGCGGAACGTCTCCGCCTCTTTCTCGGCGTCTTCCTTCTCCTCCGCGAGTTCGGCGATCTCCGCCTCTTTCCTAGCGAGCTCGGCTTTCATTTTCTCAATCTCGGAGGGGCCGGCGGTTTCCGGGACGGGATTACTGCGGACCTCGCGGAGCTGCTTCTCAAGCGAAAACCTGTCCTGCTCGATGCGAAGCTGGTCGATCTGGCGGCGCATCATCACAATATCATCCTGCGGGGCGTTCCTCACCCCGTCCTTCATCCCCTGGAATGAGAGCACCACCGCCGCAAGCAGCAGCGCGAATGTGGCTCCCAGTAAAATCGTCATCGTGTTCACCCGGCGAAAATGTCCCTCATACCCGGCAATGTCAACGAGTCCCTCAGCGTGCTGCGCCTGCCGGGAAATCCTCCCTCCGGAAACGATCGGTGTTGGACGTCCGCCTGCGGATAGCCAATGATCACGGACGTGGATCTGTTCTCCGACATCCCCAAGAAGCCGGCGAAAGCCCTGTCCGTGACCCAACTGGTGCGGAAAATGAAGCGCGCCATCGAGTCGGAAGTCGGCAGGGTATGGATCGAGGGAGAGGTCTCGAACCTCAAGAAACAGGGCAGCGGCCACTGGTATTTCTCGCTCAAGGACGATGGTTCGCAGATCCAGTGCGCGATGTTCGGAGCGCGCAACAAGGAGGGTTCCGAAGCGCTTGAGGACGGGGCGAAGGTTCGAGTCTTTGCCGATGCGACGATCTATCTCGCCCGCGGCCAGCTGCAAGTCATCGTGGAAAGGGCCGAACGCTCCGGCCAAGGGGATCTGCAGGCACGCTTCGAGGCGCTGAAGCGCAAACTCCATGCCGAAGGGCTTTTCGATACATCCCGCAAAAAAGCCCTGCCCGCCTTCCCGCGCACCATCGGCATCGTCACCTCCCCCACCGGCGCGGCAATCCAGGACATCCTGAACATCCTCACCCGCCGCGCCCCCTGGGTGCAGCCGGTTCTTTTCCCGGTCCGTGTGCAGGGAAAAGGGGTCGAGCGCGAAATCGCCTCCGCGATGGAAAAACTGAACTCACCCGAGAAATTCGGCTACCCCCGCTGCGACCTGATCATCGTCGGCCGCGGCGGCGGATCACTTGAGGATCTCTGGTGCTTCAACGAGGAAATCGTCGTTCGCGCCATCGCGACCTCGAAAATCCCGGTCATTTCCGCCGTGGGCCACGAAATCGATTTCACCATCGCGGATTTCGCGGCGGATCTCCGCGCCCCGACGCCCAGTGCCGCCGCCGAGCTCGCCGTTCCCGACGATGCCGAGCTCCGCTCCACCCTCAGCGGCTTGCGCAACCGCATGGGTCGCGCCCTCAGGAATCTCCTGCGCGAGCCCACCCAGCGCCTCGATTCACTGCGGAGCGAGCTGACCCAGGCCGCCGCCGCCGGTGTCATGCTGCGCGATCAGTCCCTCCGCGAGATCCGGCTCCGCCATGGGGCCTTGCATCCGATCCGGGTGGTCGAACGCCGGCTTGAAAAACTCGCCGCTCTCGGAAAGGATCTCAGCAATCTCACCGCACAACAGGTCAACAACCGGTCTGAGCAACTCAAGCGCATGGAAAATATGATCCGAACCCTCGGCCCCGAATCCGCCTTCCGCCGCGGCTTTTCCATCACCATGAACGAAGATGGAGGCATCCTCCGCTCCGCCAAATCGGCAAAATCCGGCAAAACCATCCGCACCCGCCTCATCGACGGCGAACTCATTTCTGTAGTGAAAAAATAAAAATCAGCCGCCATGCCCGAATTTACCTTTCCGCTCTCCATCATCGTCCTCGCTTACATTGCGACGGCCATCCTGCTCGTCATCATGATCCTCCTGTTTCGCATGAACGGCAGGATCACCGCCCTTTCCGCGAAACTCGGCCGCAACAGCCGCGCCGCGAAACTCACGGAGCCGGGTGCCGAGCCCAACGTCGCCGAGGTCGGCCCAGGCACAGCCTTCGATGAGTTTCTCAAAGAAGATCCTGAACGCCGCTCGCTGGCGAAAAAGGAGCAGTTCAAGGCCTACCGGAAATGGCGCTCCGACAAGGGGCTCAACTGGTCTACGAAGGATTGAAAGACATCTTTCCTTGCCCTCCACCTCATCCTAACCTCCCTTCAACACGTAGAACAAAAAGCACTATGAACCTTACCCTGAAAGTCTGGCGTCAGACCGGACCCCGCTCGAAAGGAAGTATCAATACCTATCCTGCGGAGAATATCCCGCAGGAAGCCTCTTTCCTGGAAATGCTCGATATCGTCAACGAACGCATCATCGAGGACGGCGACGATCCAATCCATTTCGACCACGACTGCCGCGAGGGCATTTGCGGAGCCTGCTCACTCACCATCAACGGCGTCCCGCACTCCAAGGACAAGGGCATCACCACCTGCCAGGTCCACATGAGGAAATTCAAGGACGGCGACACCATCTGGATCGAGCCGTTCCGCGCCGACCCATTTCCCGTCATCAAGGATCTCATCACCGACCGCGGTGCCTTTGACCGCATCATCGCATCCGGCGGCTACATCGATATCCGTACCGGATCCGCTGTGGATGCAAACTCCCTCCCCATCGCCAAGGACGACGCCGACAACGCCTTCGACGCCGCCGCATGCATCGGCTGCGGTGCCTGCGTCGCAGCCTGCAAGAATGCCTCCGCCATGCTTTTTGTCGCCGCAAAGGTTTCCCACCTAGGCCACCTGCCGCAGGGTCAGCCCGAGCGCCGCAAGCGCGCGCTCTCCATGGTCCGCCAAATGGACAAGGAAGGCTTCGGCAACTGCACCAACCAATATGAGTGCGAGGCCGCCTGCCCAAAGGAGATTTCCGTCGACCACATCGCCCGCCTCAACCGCGATTTCGGAAAAGGCGTGCTGGCAGAGCAGTTCGCATGATTCACCGCAAAGCCCTGCCATGAAGCCCTCCGCCATCGCTTTGCTCGCAGGATTCGCAATCATCCTGGGAACGACGGTTGCAGAAGAACCAAACAAACAACCAGCCATGGAAATCCTCAAGCAAGCGCCGGCGGAACCGACCGAAAAGATCGTCAAAACCGACGAAGAGTGGAAGAAATCCCTGACACCGGAGCAATACCACATCCTCCGCGAGTCCGGCACGGAGCCCGCCAACGGCGAGGTCTATCACGAATTCAAGGAACAGGGCGAGGGAGCCTACCACTGCGCTGGCTGCGGCGCCCTGCTTTTCTCCTCCAAGCAGAAGTTCGATTCCCGCTGCGGCTGGCCGTCCTTCTACGATCCCGCAAAAGCCCAGAACGTGACCACCAAGACCGACCTTGCCGGCGGAAGAGTCCGCGTTGAGGTGAATTGTGCCAAATGCGACGGCCACCTCGGCCACGTCTTCGAGGGCGAGGGTTTCGACACCCCCACCGACAAGCGCTACTGCATCAACGGCGTCGGCCTCAAATTCGTCCCCACTGAAAAATAGCTGGGGCATCCTACCCTAGGCCGTTCTAGGAGGCGTCCCGCCTGCCGTCTTCATTAGAATTTAAAGTTTAGAATTTAAAGTTTAGAACTTGCTCCCCGCCCCGTTGGAAACATCATAGAGACTCACCCGGCGGCTTGGCGGAATTGGTAGACGCGCTCGACTCAAAATCGAGTTCCTTGTGAGTGTGGGTTCGATTCCCACAGCCGCTACTCTTCTTTTTCCCTAACCCTGTAGCATGGCTAACCCGCGAAGCATCGGCATCATCGCTGGAAACGGCGTATATCCGGAAACCTTCGTCCGCGCCGCACGCCTCCGCGAGCCTTCCACCCGCCTCGTGGTCGTCGCTTTCGAAAACGAAACCCGCCTAGATCTCGAACCTCAGGTCGATGCCTTGCAGTGGTTCCGCGTCGGCCAGCTTTCAAAGCTGATCAAATTTTTCCTCAAGGAGGGAGTGACGGAAGCCGTCATGATGGGGCAGATCTCGCCCGACAACCTCTTTAAACTCCGCCCCGACCTCCGCATCCTGATGATGCTAGCACGGGTAAAAAAACGCAATGCGGAGACCCTCTTCGGAGCCATCGCCGAAGAAATGGCCAAAGACGGCATCACCCTCCTGCCCGCCACCACATTCCTCGAGGATCACCTCCCCCCGGAAGGCCACGTGGCCGGCCCGGTCATCAAGCCGCGCACCCTCTCCGATCTTGAATACGGATTCCAAATCGCCAAGCAAACCAGCGCCCTCGACATCGGCCAGTCCGTCGTCGTCCGCCACGGCACCATCCTCGCCGTCGAGGCCTTCGAAGGCACCAACGCCTGCATCCACCGGGGCGGGGAACTCGGACGCAACAAGGACACCGTCCTAGTGAAAGTCTCTAAACCCAACCAGGACTTCCGCTTCGACGTTCCCGTCATCGGCCCGCAAACCATCGAGAACTGCGCCAACGCCGGCATCATCGCCATCGGCATCGAAGCCGGAAAAACACTTCTCCTCGAAAAGGAAACTGTCCAAAAACTCTGCGCCCAACACAAGGTGGCCATCCACGCCCTGTAGTGGTGACTTTCAGTCGCCACTACCCACCGCCATGTCCGCCATCTCTCCCCTTCTTCTCCTAGGCCTTTTCTTCGCCTCAATCGCCCACGCGCAGGAGCCGGTCAAAGACCTCCCCCCCGCCACCCCGGAATCCATCGCCACCTCGATCACCCGCGGCGTCGATTTCCTCATCGCAGATCAGAACAAAAACGGCTCCTGGGGCAGCGCCACCCGGACCAAGGACATCAACATATACGCCCCCCTTCCCGGAGCCCACCATGCCTACCGCGCCGGAGCCTCAGGCCTCGCCCTTTCCGGCCTCCTCGATGCCGCAGACAAGCGCCCGGAAGCCACCGCTACCATCGGAAAGGCCACTGCCTGGGCCGTCGAAAACCTCCCGAAGCTCCGCCGCGCCGACCAGACCACCACCTACAACATCTGGGGCCACGCATACGGGCTGCGTGCCCTCACCCGTCTCCACCAGCGCGAAACCGATCCCGAAAAGAAAGCCCTCTACAAAACCCTGGCCCAGGGGCAGATCAACCTCGTCGGTCGCTACGAGGACATCAACGGCGGCTGGGGCTACCTCGATGTCTTCGACGATTTCACCTCACAGAAACCCACCGGCATCACCACCTCCTTCAGCTCCGCCACCGTCCTTCTCTCCATGCATGAAGCCCGCGAAATACTCGGTGTCACGCTGAACGAAAAGATCGTCTCCTCGTCATTGAATTCCATCAAGCGCCAGCAGTTCCCAGACAAGTCCTACGCCTACTCGCACCTCCACATCAAGCGTCCACGCGCCTCCATCAACAGACCCGCCGGCTCCCTCGCCCGCTCCCAGGCATGCAACGCCGCTCTCCGCGCCTTGGGCCGCGAAGGCATCACCGACGAGGTCATCATCGAATGGGCCGACCGCTTTCTGGCCCGCGAAGGCTGGCTCTCCATCGCCCGCAAGCGCCCCAAGCCGCACGATATACACTTCAAGATCTCCGGCTATTTCTACTACTACGGTATCTACTATTTCACCGAATCCGTCCGTCTCCTGCCTCCGGAAAAGCAAAAAATCTACGCCGAAAGACTCGCCGCCCTGATCCTTTCCAAACAAGAAAAGGACGGCTCATGGTGGGACTACCCACTCTACGACTACCACCAACCCTACGGCACCGGCTACTGCCTGATGGCCCTGGCGTGGTGCAGGGATGCGATGTAGCGGTGACCTCCGGTCGCCACTCCGCCCGTTGACATCTGATGTATTATCGTCTAGCATCCGATGCATGAGAACCACGCTCGAACTCGAAAAACCCGTTCT
>CAJQKQ010000071.1 GCA_905478925.1 uncultured Verrucomicrobiales bacterium | reverse complement strand
GCCGAGTGCCGAGTGCCGAGTGCCTAGTGCCTAGTGCCTAGTGCCGAGTGCCGAGTGCCGAGTGCCTAGTGCCGAGTGATCAGTGATCAGTGATCAGTGATCAGTGATCAGTGATCAGTGATTTGACGGCGGGTTTGATTTTATTGGCCGTCTATGTCCGCTGCGCTGCCATTGTGATCAGGAGAAGATCGGCTACGCCGGCTGCTCCTTGCATTGAACCCGATAAATCCATTCTCCAAAGGTCGCTCTTGGGTGGAACTGAAAATGGAGGGCAGGATTATTTTTGAACTGGGTGGCGAAGGTTCTTCATCCCCAACGGGGATACGGATTTCAGCCCGGGGTTGGCGCAGTGGAACGGAGCCTACCCTGGGAACTCCCGACCCCGGATATCCCAACCCCAACGGGGTTGCGTCCGTCCCGGAATTAATCCCAGACGTATTTCCCGTCCTCCAGTCTTCGCCAAGCGACGTCTTTTACGGAACGCCGTCCTTCTAGGCGGCTGTATTACAAAGGGACAGTCCTTTAGTAAGATTGACTGATCCGGGTTTCCCGCAAACGGCGACACCAGCCGCACCCACCGCACAGGCCTGGCCGCTTCCGCGGCCATCAGACAAGCCACGGCGCCGCTGCGAAGCGTTGCATGGCCAATGGTCACCCCGAGCGCCGTCGAGGCGGGTTTGCTCAGCCCCTCCCGGGGCGACAGATTCTAGCCGCCAGCGTGAGCTAGCGGATACAGGCAGATGGAGGATCGGAACCCCGGCGTGCCCTTCGTAGCTCGAAGAGCGAAGAACGGGCAGGGGTGACAGAAGCCTCCGCCAGTTCATTCCCCAATGCGCCGCCCGTCGCAATTCGATGACCCGTCGGCCAAGGCGATGGAAGGAGCTGTCAACCGGCTCAATTTCGCCGAACAGCTTGTCACAAAAACATGCTTTAATTTGTGACAAAACAAGCTATTTTTCATTCATGCAATCCGTTGACAGCAAGTTGATTTCTAAGATTTACGGCCACCAGAGGGGTTGGGTGTTTTCCAAGAATGATTTTTCGGGTCTGGGAAGCGATGCGGCGATCCGTAAGGCCTTGTCACGATTGGAAGCTAAAGGAACCATCCGGCGGGTGCTTCGTGGCGTGTATGATTATCCCCGCATGAGCACTCTACTGGATACTCAAATGGGGCCAGATTTGGATGCTTTAGCCAATGCGTTGGCACGCAAATCGGGCTGGCGCATCCAGCCATCGCAAAACACGGCACTCAATGTATTGGGGCTTTCCACTCAGGTGCCTGCGCAGAGCGTTTACCTCTCGGATGGCCCGGGCAAAACCTATGAGATCGGCAACCGGCAGCTCATCTTCAAGAAAAGAAGCTTGAAGGAATCCGGGTTCAAACATCGGGAAAGTGAACTTGTCGTGCAGGCATTGAAAGCGTTGGGGCGCGAACGCATTGATGCGAAAGTCAGGCAAAAGCTCTCGGAAAAATGGACGCCAGACTTGTGGCAAAAAATCCTTCGCGATACCAAGACGGCTCCCGCGTGGGTCAGTGATGTCATCCGAACGATCGCAAAGGAGGAGCCGTCATGAATGGTGTGGCGGCACTCCCGGAGAAAGATCGACATGAACTTTTTACGGTGACCGCGGAAAGGCGAGGGATGGGAACCATTGCCATCGTGGAAAAAGACTTCTGGGTCTGCTGGACGCTGAAGCATCTCTTTGAGCATCCCGAACTTTCCAAACAACTCATCTTCAAAGGGGGCACCAGCCTTTCAAAAGTCTATGGGCTGATTGACCGCTTTTCCGAGGATATTGACTTGGTTCTGGATTGGAGAGTCGCGAGTGGAGGCCAAGACCCGATGGCGGAACGTTCGAAGACGAAACAGGGTAAGCTCAATGAAGCACTCAACGAGGAAGCTTGTGCCTACATCGCTGGAACCATGCTGCCACTTCTGAATGAAGCGCTTGGCCGGCATTGCCGCCTGGAAATCAAGGCTGACGAAAAAGACCAAGGGCACATTATCCGCGTGGAATATCCGAAAACCTCTAACACGGAAGAGCTACTGCCTTACATTCAACTGGAGATCGGACCTTTGGCCTCCTGGTTGCCACACTCAGAACACACGATTACACCCTACGCCGCAGAGGATTTCCCTGATCAATTCGTTGACCCGAACTGCTCTGTTCGTGCGATCGATGCGGAGCGAACCTTCTGGGAAAAAGCGACCATCCTGCACCATGAAGCCCACCGCCCAATGGATGCTGTCGTTCCTGAGCGCTATTCTCGCCACTACTACGACCTATGCCTGATGGCGTCCGATGAAAAACTGAAGAGAACTGCCTTGGGAAATCTGGAACTGCTGGCGGATGTCGTTCTTTTTAAGAAGAAATTCTATCCTCGAAACTGGGCGAACTACGATGCGGCCAAGCCGGGCACACTAAAGCTGATCCCGCCCGATCATGTCCTCGATGCAATGCGCAAAGACTATTCAGCCATGCAGGATATGATTTTCGGACGGCGCCCAACGTTTGAAGAGATCATAGCCACACTCGGCGACCTGGAAACGGAGATGAACAATCGATGAAGTTCACCGAAGCCCAACTCGAATCAGTGCGCTTCACGAGGACAGCAAGGCCAGTAAACGGCATGGTTAGCCCCGGCAGAACTCAAGGTGTCAGACATTTTAAACGCGGATGGCAACGGCTACAGCCTCGTATTGATCGCCCCGCTGAGCGATCCACCGCATGGCGACCCTTTCAGCTGGCGTCCGAGTGTCGGCACTGGCGGAACCCCCGGGACCTCCGACGCCGCACCGGCCTTCAGCGGCGCCCCCGATGTTGACAGCGATGGCGACGAGCTGACCGCATTTTTTGAACATGCCACCGGCACCAGCGATGCCATTCCGAACCCCAATGCAGCCCCCTCCATCGGTCACGCATTCTTCGACGACGGCACCGGCAACCAGCGTGAATACCTCACCGTGATCTTCCTCCGGAACCTTGCCGCAGACGACGTGGTCTTCGAGACGCAGCTCTCCTCCGATCTGGAGAACTGGAGTTCACTTGAGACGACCTTTGTCTCCGCAGCCAACAACGGCGACGTATTACAAAGGGACAGTCCTTTAGTAAGATTGACTGATCCGGGTTTCCCGCAAACGGCGACACCAGCCGCACCCACCGCACAGGCCTGGCCGCTTCCGCGGCCATCAGACAAGCCACGGCGCCGCTGCGAACCGTTGCATGGCCAATGGTCACCCCGAGCGCCGTTATTACAAAGGGACAGTCCTTTAGTAAGATTAGATCAATATCCTCCACGTTCCCGTGATGGAATCGGTGGCCATCAGGGCGGCGCAAATCGAGAGACTTGCCATCACCAGTTACGATGCCCTCCACATCGCTACCGCCGAGGCTGCCGGATGTGAATTTCTCGTTACCACAGATGACCGTCTGCTGAAAAAATCCCAGCGACATCAAAGCGAAATCATGGTAACTCTCCTGAACCCAATCGACATCGTTTCACTGCCATGACACTCACCGCCGAACTGAACCAGAAAGCCAAAGCCATCCTCATCCGCGAGCTTGGCCCCGTGGACTACGCCCGGTTTATCCAACAGTATGAGGAGGGAACTGGCAACTACACCCGCGACCGTCATCAGTGGCTGGGTGAGGAAAACGCTGAGATCTTGCACGAACAAGCAACCCAACTCGCCACCACCGGAGAACTCCCTCGTCCAGCTGGCGCGAAATTGCTCACTCCGGAGAATTGAGCGCTTGCGCTCGATTTTTAGGGATTCTCCCATTCGAATATCAATCCGAAAGGACTGACCCTAATATGAGGGGAGTTTTGAGAAACGATCTGATACAGATACGACGCTTATGATAAGAATCGCTTGGCAGGACGCTTACGAATCTCAGAGGAAAATGTTCAAATGAGACGCCTGACCCCGGTAAGAGTGTCCTCGTTGAGGTCATGTTCATATGGAGAAGGGTGTTTCCCAACCCCTTTGCGTCGTCGTGGTCTTCTCATGATTCACTTGGGTTGTGAAAAGGGCTTGGAAAGACCCTTCTCCTTATTTTGTCATTTTCGTGCGGCTCAAGCGTTCGAGCTTGGCAAGCTTCCACCGGATCGCTGGCATCGCGGCGAGGTTCGATCCCACGTTCGCTGCCGACCTTACAGGCGGGGGATTCGTTGGGCTATTCCTGGGCCTTAAGGCCCAGGCTTCGTGCTGCAGGGCTTTCAGCCCATCCGACCGGGCTGAAGGCCCGACAGCGCGAAGCACAGGGCTTCAGCCCTGTGTCAGGCGGTGTAGGGAGACGCGGCCTGAAAGGTCGCCAGCGAGGTTCGATCCCTCCACGTTCGCTGCCGACCTTTCAGGCCGGGGATTCGTTGGGCTATTCCTGGGCCTTAAGGCCCAGGCTTCGTGCTGTAGGGCTTTCAGCCCATCTGACCGGGCTGAAGGCCGATGGTTTCCTGCCGGGCTAAAATCCGTATCCCCGTTGGGGATGAAGAACCTCCAACCCCGACGGGGTTGCGTATTACAAAGGGACAGTCCTTTAGTAAGATTGGCGGAATCTCTCATAGAAGCAATTGTTAGGAATTTGCTTTTTGCGAGGTGTTTCTGAGGATGTTGTTGCCGTCGCAGCGCGCTATTTTTTCTTCCCCTGCAGGGACAGGGTTGGAAGGTAGCCCTCTTCACCCTCAATACCGGGCCGGGGAACCAGGGTGCGGGAGTTGGGAGCAATTCCAACTGGGCGGGAATTAGCTTTGATGTCAGCCACGAAATCCTTGAGCATGATCTGCAGTCTTTTGACCACCTCGGGATTGGCGCCAGCGACGTTGTTCTTTTCTCCGAGGTCGGCTTTGAGGTTGTAGAGCTCACCATTGACGAACAGTTTCCAATCGCCGGAACGAACGGCAGCGAGTTTGCCGCCCTGCTGGTAGAAGAACCGGTCGTGCGGAGTCTTCGCGCCCACCGCCCCGAGCAACAGTGGCGCGATGTCTTTCCCGTCGATCGTGCGGTCGTCGGGAATGGCGGTGCCCGCCAGGCCGGCGAAGGTTGGATAGAGATCCATCGCCGTCGCGAGTTCATCACAACTCGTTCCCACGGGGATGGTGCCGGGCCACCAGACGACCGTCGGCTCGCGATGGCCGCCTTCGAAGGCGGAGCCCTTTTTCCCCCGCAGCGGACCGGCCGAAAGACCACCCGCAGGTCCATTGTCTGAGGTGAACACGACGAGAGTGTTGCTGGCGAGTCCCTCTTCGCGCAGCGTTTTCAACACTTCGCCGACGCTCCAATCCACTTCCTCAACCTGGGCTTGCTCGGCCGTCTTCCCTTCCGCCATGAAGCGCGGTGAGGCTTTGCGCGGCCAGTGCACGAATACGTGCGGCAGATAGACGAAAAATGGCTGGTCCTTGTTGTTCCGGATGAACTGTATCGCTTCTTCGGTAACCTGTCGGCACAGGTCCGCTTGATCGTCCATATCCTTCACCAGTCCGGCGACCTTGGTGTCGCGCATCAGCGGCAGGTCCGGGCACTGGAACGATCTGAGCGGCGGCCACATGTCATTGGAATATGGGATGCCAAAAAAGGTATCGAATCCCTGCGCGGTGGGCAGGAATTGCGGTTGGTCACCCAGGTGCCATTTCCCGAAACAGCCCGTCGCATAACCGGCTTTCTTCAGAGTCTCGGCGATGGTGATCTCATCCGGGTGCAGTCCGTGGGGATCGCCGGGGAATAGAACGATGTGGCCCGATCCCTTTTCCAGCCCGACGCGCTGCGGATAACTGCCAGTCATTAGGGAAGCACGCGATGGCGTGCACACGGGCGAAGCGACGTAGAAGGAGGTCAACTTGCGGCCTTCGGCGGCCATCCGCGTGAGGTTCGGTGTCTTGTTCTGCTGCGAGCCGAAAGGCTCGATGTCCCCGTAGCCCATGTCATCGATGAAGATCACGACAAAGTTGGGTTTCGTCTTCTGCGCCAATGCCTCCGCGACGCCAGTGGCGACAGCACAGAAAAACACGGCAAGAGCCATCATGGGCATCATCACTCGATTCATTGTTATCATTTCTGTTTGTACGCGGGGTTGGGCTTCATCATCTTGGCGTCGACCTTTGCGCGCCAGGCGTGCAGCATCTCTCTCAGTTCGTCTGCCTTCTCGGGCATGGCAGCTGAGAGATCCTTCTTCTCCCCTATATCGTCCCTCAAGTTGTACAAC
>CAJQKQ010000070.1 GCA_905478925.1 uncultured Verrucomicrobiales bacterium | reverse complement strand
GCGGCAAACGTCGACCCAATGCCTGGGGCCTCTACGACATGCACGGCAACGTCTACGAATGGTGCCACGACTGGTACGCCCCCTACCCTTCGGGCAAGGCCACGGATTCGACAAGCTCACCGCAGGTGGATCCCACCGGCCCAGCAGACGGAACGAAGCGGGTCGCACGCGGAGCCTGTCTGAATGGACCGGCCTATCGAGCGCCGGCAGGGGTGAGCATGCGTAGCGACGGGGTGATCACGAGTATCCCCTTCCTGCGCTCGGCCAGCCGCTACCAGTTCGACCCCAGCATAGGCTTCTACGGCATTCTCGGCTTCCGCGTCGTGCTGGCCCCAGCCATCCCAACACCCAACGGAGACGAATAGCATGAAGACACGAATCATCGGGACTCTGACCGTCGTCGCTGCGCTGCACGCGGCGACCGCATCGCCTGATTACGATTTCTTCGCCGGGGCACAATACCCGGGCGGCACCAAGAAACCGGGCGTTGGCCTCTACCAGGCGAAGCAGGAGGGCGGCCGCGACGCGCAAGGCCACCAGCGGCGCACCGTCAACTGGTGGCCACGCAAGGGGGTGGATCTGATCGAAGTAAAGCAAGGCATGCAGCTGCGGACGTGGACCTTACGGGACAGGCAAATGGACGCGGACGTCGCCATCGTCCATCCTCAGCCCGCTGCCGAGGAGCTTTCCAGACGGCTGCAATCGACGCAGGCTCGCAGCTTCGAGGCGCACCTGATCGGGTTCCGTGGGGTCGGCAATGAATACGGGAATTCCTTCGGATATCCAGCCTACTACTGCCCGGCCGTGGTGCTGCGCCTGCCGGACGGTCGCAAACGCTGCTTCACGCGCAGCAACTTTGTTGCGGAAGACGAGAAGTATATCCTCGATCTCTATCTGGCAGAGATGAAGCGGATCCGCACGACTCAGTCCAACCTCGACTATCGGGTTTCGGAGCAGGTGTTGCGCGAGTGGCCCAACAACGCCAAACCGGGCGAACCGGGCACCATGCGTTTTGCGAGCAAGCACATCGTGTGGGTTTCCGGTTCCCAACAAGCGCCCAACGAGAGCTACAGCCCGTGGGTGAACCATGACGAACCCGAGAAGGCGGCCCTGTTCCGCGAGGGCTCGTTGGCCTTTGGCGAATACATGTGGAGCTATCTGGAGCACGCAGGCCTCATGATGCCCGGCGCGGGCTCTGACAACCCAAGCAAATACCTCGTCAAGGTGTGCGGCACCTACATGAACGGCTATCAGTGGATCAAGGGCTACGCCGGCGGCGGTGCTGGCGGCTGCGAACTCAAGCATGCCGTCGGTGGCCCCTGGAGCGACGGGCTGATGCACGAGTGGGGGCACGGCCTGCAACCGCAGCCGCTTGGTCAGAACGGCGAAGTCTTCGCTGATGCCTGCGCCGTTATCAGTGATCCAGCGAAAATGGCCTTTTCCAACAACGTGAAACGTCCTTACCGACACACCTTTCATGGAGCCTATCCCTCCGGCTTGTTCTACGCCATCATGGGCGACGACCCCAATTGGGGCTATTGCATGGCGGCGAGCTTGCCCGCCGGCAAGGGCGAAGAATCCTTTTTCCACACCTTGGCGCGACTCGGAGAGCATCGCGGTCTGTTCCCCAACGGCGTCCGTGGCGCCGGGGATATGATGGGCGAGTTCGCCGCCCGGCTCGCCGAGTTTGATTGTGAACTCCAAGACAACCTGCGCCGTGGCTTCACCTGCGTCAAACGCAACGCCCTCGAGGCAGTCGACCGCAAGGCTGGTGTGTATCGCATCCCATGGAGCGAATCGCCGGAGGCATTTGGCTCCAACGTGATCAGGCTGGTTCCCGACAAGGGCGCCAAGAAGATCTCCGTTGATTTCCGCGGCTTCTACGACCCCAACTCCTACAGCGACTGGCGCGCCTGCATCGTGGCCGTCGGCGCCGACGGCAAGATCCGCTACAGCCCCCTCTGGAACAAGGGCGTGATGGAGATGAAGACACAGAAGGGCGATCGTCGTTTCTGGCTCACCGTGGCCGCCACACCGTCGGCACTATTTGACGCCGCGCTGCTCTATATGGGACGACACGCACCCCGGTATCCCTATGAGGTCAGCCTCTCAGGCTGCCAACCCGGAACCCCGCACAGTCTGCCGGGGGACACGGATAATTATGAACTGACGTATGTTGGACTGGATCGCAAATGGCATCCAGAGGACCTGTGCCAGCTTCCGTATCCGGGCGACACCCCGGAAGCGGATATCATGCGCGCAACAATCCCGCCACTGAGCGAAAAGCTGACGACCTTCAAGGCCGACCTGGATCGTCTGGTCGACGAGGGAAAAGCCAATACCGGTCATTGGTCGTTCAGGTCGCAACTCCTGCGGACGCTCAACAATATACAGCCTTATGTCGACCGGACGCTGGCCGACATGACCGGCGGCCGACATCCCAACGGTGGCGGCTGGGTAGCAGCGTCTGCCGAGGTCGCAGCCACCGCCTACGTCGGGCCCAACGCCATGGTGCTCGACGGCGCCCGGGTCTTGGATCATGCCGCCATCGAGGATTATGCCGTGGTGCGCGGATCCAAGGTGGTGGTCTCGGGCCATGCCAAGATCTCAGGACAGGCATGTGTCGCCGGCGACGCCAGGATTGGCGGGTATACGCGCGTGATCGAACCGATCAATGCGGACGGACGCAAGACCCACGTGCCCAACGAAGTGACCTTGCGGCCGTACCAGGACCCCGTCATCTGCGGCAAGCTCTGGGCCAACTACGCCATGGACCGCGAAGAGAATGAACTCTTTGAAGATTGGTTCCGCTACAAAAACTCAGGTAGCTTGCCGAATCTTTTCTTCGTTCTCAGCCTGAACGGCCATCTCTCCGGCCAACCCACATTCGTTGTCGATGGTGAACGACGCGGCTTTCGTTTCGATGGTCGCAGCCAGTATGCCGAGGCCTCACCCATGCTCGCCGACCTTGGCGAGACCACCATTGAAGTCGGCTTGAAATGGGCAGGCGGCAAGGACCAGGCGGTATTCGATTTCGGCACCTCCGAGAACAACCGCTTTGTGCTGACCCCGGCAGGCGCATCCGGAAAGGCCGAACTCATGGTGACGGTCGACGGTAAGACCGATCGCGTCGTCGCCGACACTCCCCTGCCCCCGAACCAATGGGTGGATTTCCGGATCGAGATCGACGGAGAAAAGATCGTGCTCTGGATTGACGGCCGCCGAGCCGGGGAAAAGCGATCGGAATTTCGCGCCGCAGACGCGTATCCAGCAGGTCTCGAGAAACGCAACTTCATTGCCGCCGCACGAGGCGGGCGCCGGCATTTCAAAGGAGCCCTCGACTATGTGCGGGTGTGGCACACGGTGTATGACGATTTCGCCAAGGCACCGGCACCGCTCCGCCACGCCCCGCGCCGCGTCGACAGGGCCTTCATCAAATCCTGCAAGGTGGAGTACGGCGGCGTCGCCGATGCCGTCAGACGCCGCGATGCGACCATACAGCAAGCCTTGGACAAGATGCCCATGGGCCTTGCGTTCTACAACGAGATGGGAAAGAAAACCGTCGCGATGGCGAAGGCGATCGAGGATCAACCCTCCCCTGCCCGGACACAGGCGGAGGAGGAATTAGCGACATGCAAGGAAGCGTTGAACCAGCGGACAAAGGAGCTTCAAGCCACCTTCGCAAAACTACCTGAGACGATAGAGAAGACCGCCAAGCGCAAGCAGCACGAGGACAAGAAGCGCACATTGGAATCCGCCCGCAACATGAAGATCAAGGAACGGCAAGACAGATGCAGGGCCGAGAACAAGGCCTTCTTCGACCAGAAGAATGCGGCGCTTGCGAAGGCACGAGCGGAGTCGAAACAGGCTGACGCAGAAGTCCGGCGCCTTGAGGACTCTTTCCAGGCCATGCCCGAGATCGCCACGCTCAAGGACGCAGCACAGCGCGACGTCCAGATCGCCACGCTCAAGACAACCAGCAAGCCATACGCGGTGGCTCGCAGCGCAGCCCAGAGCGCGCGCGATCAGGTCCGCCAGGCGGACACCGCCATGCGCAAGAAACTTGATTCCGTGATGAAGGACATTCCGGAAATAGACCGCCTCAACGCAGAGATCAGAGCCGCAAGCGTCTTGGTCAGGGAGGCCTCACCGAATTCGAGATCGTATATCGAGGACCGCACCAAGGAGTTGCGTGCGAAGGTCCGCATCGCCGAGAGCAAACTGGGCGAAGCCGTGAAGAGTAACATCGCCGCCCACGCGCCGGAGCATAACTGGCTGCGTAACATGAACTGGACCGTGAATAGTCGGCACTACAATTACCCTTACAAGAACTACATCAGGAAGCAGGTCGTCGCGAAACTCGGGCTCAAGATCCGACTCTGTGACGAGGACTTCAATGCGCTCGAGTCCATCCTCGAACAGCAGACCGAAGCCGAGTGGCATTCGCGGGTCGATTGGGAATGGCGGATGAAGCAGGAAGTCGACGGATCGATCGAGAAAATACCGGCCCTTCAAAAATGGCTGAAGCGCGTCCGCGGCGAATAGCACGGTTTAAGGCGAATTTCTTGAAGGAGCTTTGTATTGCAGGGCCTTCAGCCCATCTGACCGGGCTGAAGGTCGATAGTTTCCTCCCGGGAAAGGAAACAGGGGTCGGCCCTCGCGGACCAGCCCTCCGGGCAGTCTGTCTCGCTCGCGCCCGCCCCCGCCGCCCTTCGACGTCGAAAAACGCCGAAGGCTTGTAGGCGTTTTGGACGGAGGCGAAGCCGGAGCCCGCAGGGAGAGACCGCCAGGCGGGGCGGGCGAATCAAACCATGGAGCCCATCGAGCCACCGTGGCAGGCGGTCAAGGAATGGATTGCCGGCGCTCCGCTCTGGCCATGCCGCCTGCAAGATCCTCCTCCGGATCTTGTTTTCATCATTCGCCGCCTAAATGCGGCGGGAGCATTCCCGATGACGACCCGGATCTCACTTGGTTCAACCAGCCGCGGCACCCATCCGAGTCGGAGTCCGATCCGTTCGACCAACTTGTGCGCCATAGCCTTCTTGACCGCCATAGCTTCAGCGAAGGAGGTGGCGAAGGAGTAAGCTCCGCCTGGCAGCCCAAAGAAATCTCCCTCGGCGATGGCCGCACCTTGGTCCTCGAAGATTCCTGACGACGCCCGAAGAGGCTCGAAAACAACCGCCGCTAAACAAGTCCTTGGCATGGCGGAAGGGAGGACTACGCTCCCGGTTAACGATCTTCCGCCCTAAAACGCCCTCCGCACGAAGTCTGCCGCCTTTTTCACCTGAATCTCCGTCTCACCGTTCCCGTGCTCCAACATCTCGGCTCAATTCCCACCCCTCTTCCCTCCGCAACCCCCTTTCACCCCTCTCCGATCCCTTCAACGGCACCCCCAAGCGCCCCACCCAAAAATCAAATTTCTAACGGTCAGTACACCTTATGAAACTCATCTATCTACTTCTCTTGTTCGCCCTGCCTAGCTCATTGCTTGCCAAGGAAAAACCCAACTTCGTTTTCCTCCTCGTCGATGACCTGGGTTGGGGAGATTTTGGCTGTTACGGTGCCACATTCTACGAGACACCCCAGATCGACAAGCTTGCCAAAGACGGCATGCGCTTCACCAATAGCTACGCCGCTTGCACGGTTTGCTCGCCCAGCCGTGCCTCCATTCTCAGTGGCTGTTACCCGGCGCGACTTCATCTCACCGACTGGATCACAGGGCACAATCGCAACAATCCTATTCTCAACATTCCTCAATGGAAAACCAAGATTGATCACCAACGCGTCCTCCTTCCGGAAGCGCTCAAAGCCGCCGACTACGCCACTGCCTTTCTCGGAAAATGGCACCTCATGCCCATCGACCAGCCCGACTTCGACCAACATTACCCCACCAGCCACGGCTTCGACATCAACGTCGGCGGTCGCGAATGGGCACAGCCCAAAGGCCCCGGAAAATACTTCTCCCCCTTCGGCATGCCCGGTCTGGATGACGGCAAAAAAGGCGACTTCCTCACCGACAAACTCACCGATGCGGCTCTCAAGTTCCTGGACGAGAAAAAAGACGAACCCTTCCTGCTCTACTTTTCCTACTACACCCTGCACGGCCCCAACATGGCACCACCCGCACTGGTGAAAAAATACACAGCGAAAGCCAAAACGTTCGACAACAAAAAGAACGAAAACCTCAATCCAAAACGTGCAGGCATGGTCGAGGCTCTCGACAACAGCGTAGGCCGCATTGTTGCCAAACTTGAACAACTCGGCATCGCCGACAACACCGTCATCATCCTCACTGGAGACAACGGCGGCAATGCTGACAATACCACCGCCGGACTTCGTGACTTCAAAGGTTTCTCCCACGAAGGAGGAGTTCGTGAACCGTTCGTGGTCAAGTGGCCTGGAAAAATTGCCGCCGGCTCCAGCTGCGACGAAATGGTGATCAGCACCGATTTCTATCCCACCATGCTCGAAATGGCCGGACTGCCACTTAAACCCGAACAGCACCAGGACGGTGTTAGTATCCTTCCTCTGCTCACCGGAAAAAGCCAATCACTCGATCGTGACACCCTCTACTGGCACTACCCGCACTACCATCGCACACTCCCCTACGGCGCCATCAGGCAGGGCGACTGGAAACTCATCGAATTCTTCGAAAAAGGAACACTCGAACTCTTCAACCTGAAAACCGACCCGTTTGAAAAAAATAACCTAGTCGAAAATAATCCCGAAAAAGCCCAGGCGCTCTTGAAAAATCTCGCTGGCTGGAGAAAGTCTGTCGGCGCGCAGATGCCCACAAAAAATCCCGATTACGACCCCAACAAGCCAAGGGGCAAAAAGTGGTGAACAAACGCACAGAAAGCAAACAATAGAACCATAGTCGATCAACCCCCTCTTTCTCCCACAACCCCCTATCTTCCCCATGACAGCCCCTCCGAAAACCTCTCCCAAAAAGCAAATTCCTAGCAGTGGACAGGGGGTTGTTGCGGTCCGTTTTACTTGTTCCAAGAAGAGATTTTGGGCAAACCTCTTCAACAAGTACGGCTTGCCCGCCTTGGCCTTCCGGTCGGGCGATTGATAGCTCGAGAGAGAATCGGCGAGGAAAGAATCACAAAACACCTTTTACTGATGAGAGAACATTTGAAGCAAAGCACGATGGCGAATGGCCCCCTGCGTTCCAGGGCCCTGACCTCCGCATTCCTTTTTGTTTCCGCTAGCGGCCTGATGTTTGGCCAAGGGCTGGAGCAAGGACCTCCCGCGACCGGTTCGACTCCTTACCTTACACCTGCCGAAGAGCTGAAGCTGATCGAGTTGCAGGACGGTTACTATCTTGAACTCGTCCTGAGCGATCCGCAGATTGAGGAGCCAGTCGATATTCAGTTCGACGGCAACGGACGGATGTATGTGCTCGAAATGCGCAACTACATGAATGACGCCGACGCCAAGGATCAAGAGGCGGGCACGGGAGTCGTATCACGGCACGAGGACACCAACGGCGATGGCGTCTATGATAAGCACAGCATCTTTGCCTCCAAGCTGGTCCTGCCCCGCAAGATCATGGTCTTGGACAAGGGCGTCGTCATCGGGGAAACGCACACCCATGACCTCAAGTATTACGAGGACACCACCGGCGACGGAGTGGCGGACAAGATCGAGATGTTTCACGAGGGCGGTAGCCGGGGTGGAAACATGGAGCACCAGCCCAACGGGTTCGTTTGGGCGCTCGATAACTGGTGGTATTCCACCTACAACGGCTTTCGCTATCGCCTGTCCACCGAGACGAACAAGTTGGTCCAGGAAAACATGAGAGGCCAGTCCCAGTGGGGGATCGCTCAGGATCTCTACGGCAAGGTCTGGTACAACGACGCCGGCGGTGAGAAGGGGCCGATGAGCTATCAGCATCACCTGCTCTACGGCACGAGCGGGACCGGCAAGACCGGCTCGGAATACTCGTTGGTTTGGCCGATCGACAACTACCCGGACACACAAGGCGGGCATCGGCGTCTCCGCAAGGACAATACTCTCAATCACTTCACTGCGACCTGTGGCCAATCCGTGTTTAGTGGTGACGGGCTTCCTGCCGACTTGGTGGGGGACTTGATCTTCAGCGAGCCGGT
>CAJQKQ010000069.1 GCA_905478925.1 uncultured Verrucomicrobiales bacterium | reverse complement strand
CAATTCCCACCCGCAGGTCGCGCACACTCCACAGCGTCCCCGCCGCAGCCTTCGCGTTGCCCCGCAATCGTCGCGCACCATCCTTCCGTTTCACGGAAAACCGATCTCGCGCCCCGGCGAACGCTTCATCAACGAAGTCTTTGCTCCCGATCACCGCCCCGTCCGTAAAATATCTCACCCGACATCGCAACATCTTCGCCATGTTCAACTCGGGCAAAACCGTCTGATTGTCACCGCTTTCCAAAGCCTCTGCATCGTTCTTTGAAATTCCAGTCTTCCTTGAGGTTTCAAGTTTAGAGTTTAAAGTTTTCCGCTCCAACGCCATTCCCAGCAACCGCCGGTATCTCCGCGAAGCATCCTTCCATTTCTTGGCATCAAAGCCCGTATCTGTATCGGAAGTGATCGCACGTACCAGCCCTTCCCGCACCTTCTTCCCATTACCTTTTGTTCCCCCACCAATGGCCTCACCGTAGCTGCTCCAGCGATACTCCGCCGGGTCTTCCACCATCCCCGCGCGAACCGGATTAAGGTCGATGTATGCCGCCATCGTCCGCGCCGCCGTCCCGCTCTCAACGATCACGCTCTTGAACCGTTGCTCCCACAGCTTACCCGTCCGCTTGTGACGTGCATTGAACCACTGCGTGAATCGCTGCATCAGTCCTTTCATGAACTGTCCCAGATCGTGCATCCGGTAAGTGAAGCGACCCTTGATCTCCTCAACCCGTTCCAGATTCCCGCCCTCCACGCCACCTTCATGCCGCGCCGCATCCAGCTGCCCGGCCACATCTGCCACGAAGTTCTCCCCGTAAAGCACCGACAGCCGTTTGAGGAAATCCGCATCGGAGATCCCTCCCTCCGGCTGGGGCGGGACCTCCAGCAGGATGTGAATGTGGTTGCACATCAGGCAAAACCACCGAAGGCGTGTAGGTGGTTTGGACAGGAGCGAACGCGACATGCCCCGAAGGGGTGAGGTAGCCAGGCGGGGGCTACCGAATCAATAGGAAAGCACCCGACAGCCGCTGAAATTCTCCATCATCCGCATCAGCGTCCGGAACCGCTCCTTTTGATGGCGGCACCCGCCGCCACCCTTCGGGCAGCCTTACAGGCCGTCTATCTCGCTCCGCTCGGTTCCTCCACCCCAAAGGCAAACCTACGCTCAACCACCCGCGAAATGCAGTGATAGATCACCGGTTTCTCATGGGAATCCTTCCACGGGGATAAAAACCGCGCCTTTCTCATGTCGCTGCCCCCTCCGTTCCGCCTGTTCCTGCTTCCCGCATGACCCACCAATAAACGCCGCCCAGCACCAAGTCTGTGAAGTATCTTGCTATAAGGTGCGTCCCTTTGAATAGATCCACAAAATATTCGGCGATTCATGCGACCAAACCGAATTGGCAGCTACCAAAAATGCGATGACTGTAATCAGTTTCCTCATGTCGTGCGTCCTACTCCTCCGTATACCTTGATTGCATTGACTGCAGCAGGTGAGCCGTGCGTGCCGCGAATTTCCAATTTCAATGCATTGGTCTGTATGGCCGCATCGAGCACGATTTCAACGCGTCCGTGGTGGTTATCCTCGGCTTGCGCCAGCACATTCCCTGCCGCATCGGTCAAGCGATATGACTTCACGCAAAACGGCATCGCACGGTCGAAGTGTCCGAACTGGACCGACTCCATCGCGTGATCCCAATCCACATCAAAATGAAGCACCACTGTGCGAATCGTTTGAGCGTCATCCCAACGCAGGGTGATTGCCGGGTTCGAATCCTCATTGGCCGCGACCCACGTATTCGAGCAGATCAACGGGCGCGTGTAGTTTGTTTGTAACTGCTCTTTACCAAATGCGTCCACCGGCGGGTTGATCTCAACCGCAGGCAATTGTCCGCCGGGGCGTCGTCCCGGGATCCAGAATTCAAAAGAATCAAAGCCGCTTCCTTCCGGCGGGTGTTGCACCGCGTTCTTCGCCACTTTCGGATCCGCGATATGCGCCACCGACATCACACCACTGATCAGTTCATCCGACAGTATCATCTCCACGTCCTCACAGGGCATCACGCAGGCAAACAGATACTGCGCTTGATCGAGTTCGCGGTCAAAATCGACCGTGACCGGCACGCCGCTTCCGGCAGACACAGCATACTTTTTCTCGGCCAAAATAATATCGGGCGTATAATTCCCAAGTCGCTCCGAACTGCGCAGTTGGAAAACAATTTCCGTATCGCGAGCCACGTTAAACCAAAACGTGATCTTGGGCACCGCCCCGGTATCGACCGGCATCAGTAGCGCTCGCGCAGCGTTCATCAGCGCAGTGTTTTCGGAAGGCGCGAGCCGATCCAGTTTGCGCGCACTCGACACGTCGACCCGCGCTTGGCGCGCCAAATCGGGTTCGTCTTCGATCTCTACAAAAGGTAGATACTGCCCTGCCCGCAGCAGCCGGGTTTGAAGCGTTTCCATCGACGCCTCTTCGAGCAGATCCCGCGGCAGCGAGCGGCTCTCGTGACAGATCGCCGCCGCCATCCCCACGGCCTGAGCGCTGTGCGCGGTGGTCATCATCACCCGGGTCGATCCAAAGGCGATGTGCGAGGCGGAAATCACGCGCCCGGCGGTAAACAGGTTGCCAATATTACGACTATACATGGTGCGATACGGAATCTGATAGACTCCTTTGCTGTGAAACTGCACACAGCCTGCATGCTCACTATAGACTCCGTCGGCAGGATGTAAATCCACTGCCCAGCCCCCGAAGGCAACCGCATCGGAGTGACGTTTTTGCCCGATCACATCGGACTGGCTAATCATGTAATCGCCCTCGAAGCGACGACTCTCCCGCTTGCCGGGAATCGCACCGACCCACTCCAGTGTTTTGTTGCCCATTTCCGGAAATTTGCCAGAATTTTTGAGGTAGTCCCACACTCCGTAGGTCACCCTCCACAGTTCCCACTTAATGGCTTCTGTATCGTGAATGGTATCCAAACGACCGCCGTATTCCAGCCACCACAGCGACGTGCCGTGGCTTTTCGCGGTGATCTGCTCAAAGCGCGGGATAACCTTTGGAATTTCGTCCGCCTTCAGGGCAAACTCAGGCGCGACATACTCCACCGGCGCGCCGGTGTCTTTAGCGTAAAAATAGATGGTGTGCCCCAACAGTTCCCCGAAGTCTTTCTCGGGCGCAAAGGGTTCTCCAAACTCCTCCGCTCCTTCGGCTCCAACCCGATAGGCCGCGCCAGCCAGATAGCCCAGAATGCCGTCGCCGGACGCATCGCAGAAGAGCGGCGCTTCAATATCGTAAAGAGTGAAATCCTGGGAGCTGTAGGCGCGAACCGATTGAATCGTGTTTGCATCCACTTTCGACGCATTGATCATTGCCGTGTTTAGCAGCAGCGTAATGTTTTCCTCGGCACGCACCTTCTCCAGCAGAAGCACATCGAATAAGACCGGATTGCCCTCTTTATTACGCCAGAGATTCTCTTCCATGATCTCATTGATCACGCCGCCCTCACGCGACCAGCGGTTATTATTGCCCTGATGCGATGTCGCGCCCAGCGCCCACAAGCGCACCTCCGATGAGGCATTACCGCCCAGCACCGGCCGATCCTGAACCAGCGTCACGCGTAGCCCTTCGCGCGCGGCGGTAATCGCGGCACAGATGCCCGCCAACCCGCCGCCGATCACGGCAAAATCAGACGTAATTTTTTTGTTCCGCAGTTCGCGGACGCCCGAAAAAGGTTCACTCTTAATCATTCAATTTCCTCCTGTCTCTTCATTCGTCTGGATAAAGCAAAAAGCAGGGCCGCCAGCACCAGCAGGCCCAATCCGAATCCGGCCAACATGCCGCGGCAGGTTTCGTTCAGCGGGATCATCCCAAACAGCGTGAGCGCACTGGCCGCCAGACTGATGCTGACAATCAGCGCGGGAAAAGCACTCGATGACGGCAGTGCCCGTGCGGCTTCCCGGTTGGTCAATTCACGGATTGCGCTCCAGCCCGGCGCTTCGCGACCGGAAAGCAGCACCATTACCGCGATAACTATCAGCGGCAGGATCACACCTGTAACGGTGCTGTCCGCCAGCCACGTTCCTTCTAAAATTTTGCTGAATTTAGCGAGCAGCCCGAGCGGGAAGCAGAGTCCGACGGTCGCCCAAATCGTTCCCACCCCCAAGCGCGGAATAAACAGCGCCAGCAGGGTCGGCGCCAGCAACGGCGTCACCATCACCTGCGTAACGGCAACAATCATCTTCGCCGCACCGCCCATATAGGGCGTGGCGATCGCAATCCCAGCCACCGTCAGGCCGAGAATACAGGTGAACAGGCGCCCCATACGGACAAGCTGTTTATCCGACGGATTCTTCGCCAGCGGCTTATATATATTTTCGGTCAACACGCCGGAGAACACATTCAACTGCGAGCTGATCATACTCGCCGTCGCCGAGAAGAGTGCGGCGATCATCAGCCCGAGCATCCCGATCGGCAACACGGCCTTGCAGGAAAGGATGTAGGCGGTTTCAGCCAACTGCGTGACGGTCGCCGCATCCGCCCCGACCGGAATGGGCTGCTGAACACGCCACAAAAGCGGCGGCAAGAGCCAGAGAAACGGGCTGAACAGATAGAGCCCGCCAAAAAGAAACGCGCTTTTTCGCGCATCTTTGGGCGAGGGCACGCAGAGATAGCGCTGCACAAAAGCCCATTCCGCGCCGATCATGAAATAGTGGATCACGACCCAGCCGGCTAAAAACAGGAAGGTGTATTGATCACTCGTCGCCGACAGAAAGCCGTCTGGCATTTTTTCGAGAACGTTGGCAACACCGCCCGCCCGCGACAGTGAAAGCGGAATCACAAACAATACCGCCAGATTGAGAATAATAAACTGCAGCGTGTCAGTCATCAGCACCGCCCACAGCCCGCCGATCATGGTGTAGCCGACAACCACCAAGGCAAAAATCAGAATCGCAAGGTTCAGCGTGGAGCCGCTCAGTCCGGCTTCTCCGGTGCCGATGACCGCCAGCGTCAGCCGCGCAATGGCGTAAAGCGCGCCGCCCGTCCCGACAATCCGGAAGACCAACATGAACCAAGTATAAAAATGGAGTGCCGAACGACCGAACCGCCGATCGATATATTCCGCCGGAGTGCTGATTCCCATGTTCTTCCATTTACCCGCCACAGTGAATCCAGCCGCAATCGCGGCGATGCCGTAACAGAGGTTGATCACGATTGCAACGAGTCCGTGCTCGTACGCAATCCCGCCCCACACCACGAAGGTGTTGGCAGAAAACATTGTCATAAACGCACTCAGCCCACTGATCCACCACGGCGACTGACCGCCGGCGGAGAACATATCAGATGAGTTCTTAATGAAACGGCCTAAAAAGACCCCGATCAATACGGTGCCGGCCAAGTACAAAGCTAAAACTGTCCAATCGGGAACCGTCATTTATTTAATCATCTTTTTTATTTAATCATCTTTTTGCGGTGAAGAATAAAAGGGGAGCTTCGAAAACCAAAGCTCTCTTTTTGGGGCTAATAAAACGCTCATCCAACCTGCCCCGCCCCCAGGTGACAAACTGCAATTTTCACACAAAAAACTATACTTTTGCGACACCGTCCTCCAGATTCCGCGTGATGAAAACAACCAAGCTCAAGGTTGCCATATTAGTGGATTGCTCCAGTGGATGGGGACGGCGCCTCATTCGGGGCAGTGCCAACTACGGGCTTAAGGCTGGAAACTGGCAGTTGCTGGCCGAAGAAAAAGGACGTGATGAAGCCCTACATCTTCCGCCCGGCTGGCAAGGCGACGGCATCATTGCGCGCGTAAGCGATACAAAGCTCTATAACGAGCTGATCGCCACCGGCAAACCCATCATTAACATCTCCGGCATCCGCCTGAAAGACGTTGACCTGCCACGCGTATCGACCGACTACAACGCCTCTGCCGAACTCGCACTGCAACACTTCCAAGAACGCGGGTTTCGCAACCTCGCCTACTGCGGACAGACCAACCGCGCCTACAAGGAGCGCCACCGCCAAGCCTTTCTTCAAGCGGCAGCGGCGCGCGCACTCGACTGTCACATGTTTAACTCGAAGCGGCCCGCTCGGTCGTGCACGTGGGAAGCCGAACGCGCTGAACTGTTGCGCTGGCTGGAGGCGTTACCCAAACCTGTCGGAATTTTCACTTGGGGAACCCACCGCGGCAGAGATCTGATTCATATCTGCAACGAGTCCAATATTTCTGTGCCAGAAGAGGTCGCCGTTCTGGCTGGCGACGACGATGACCTGCTGTGCGAAGTATGCGATCCACCCATGTCCGGCATGATCACGCCCGCCGAACAGATCGGTCATGAAGCCGCGAAAATGCTCGACGCGCTGATGAACGATCAGCCGCTTGAACCCAAATCAAAATTGCTGCCCCCAACCGATGTCCACACCCGACTTTCTACGGACACGCTCGCCATTTCTGCCCCAGCGTTGAGTCAGGCGATTCGCTTTATCCGCGAGCACATCCGAGAACCCATTCAAGTTTCCGATATTGCAGATGAAGTCCAATTGACCCGCCGTTCATTGGAACGTCTTTTCACGAGTGTGATCGGGCACTCCCCGGCCAAAGAGATTTCCAATGCCCGCCTGAAATGTGCCAAAAAACTACTCCGCGAAACGGCACTGAGCGTCGCCGATGTTGCGGCAAAAAGCGGGTATAGATCCTCCGAATATATGAACAAAATTCTGCAAAAAGAAACTGGCCACACGCCGCTGAAATACCGCGCTAAAATCAACGCCAGATAAGCGCAAGCAGAGGCAACGCACTCAACCAGCCACGCGTAAGCAAAACGTAGCGCGGTGTGCTCGTTTGAGCTTGCCTGCCCCGAGCTCGTCGAGGTGGTCGAAACCTTCAGCCCGCGTCGCCATCGACACCGCGCCCATCCAATGCAAAACTGCGGCTGAAGCACCCTGAAGGGCATACACACGCAGCTACGGCAACGCACTCAACCACCCTCGCCGTCGACGATTGGTGCAGTCGCAACGCCCTTCGCGGGCTTAAAAAGAAACACGCCCGCCACCCCCCCTTTTCCCGCCCTCCAGTCTTCGCCAACCGCCGTCGCTCGGAGAGCTTTGGCGGTCAAGAGGCTTCTACAGGCAGGCCGATCCGGCCCCACGGCTATTCCAGGGGCCGCCCGCCAAAAGCAAATTCCTAGCAGCCGGATTCGTCGCCACCTACGAGGGAGGTTCGAAGGCGCGGATCAACCACCGCTTCGAGCGGAACAAAATCATCATTTCCACCGAACTCGTCCACAAGGCCACGGAGAACTCCCATCGTGTCGGCGTGCTGATCCTCACGCCGAAGATCTACAACGTGCTGGAGCGGCAGGAGGTTCCCAGCGAAGACGAGATCGAGGATATCATGGATGACGACGAGATCCGGGCGGTGCGGGTGGATGGCAAGCGGTTCAAGTTCAAGCTGCACGAGAAGGTGAAGCTGGGCGACCCGGAGCTGCTGCACGACGGGGCCTCGGAGTTTTCCCTCGAAACGAAACGCTACGGCGGCAGCCCATCATCTTCTCCCCCGCGGCAAACGATGGCGGCAAATTCCTCTTCAGCCAAAGCAAGAGGCTCTTCCACCCGTACCGGGTCACCTGGTATCCAGCGGAGAACAAAAAGCCTTCCCTGGGCGCGGAGTTGGTGATTCAGTTCAAGTAATGGATGAGCACATCGGCGACTTCATGCACTACAACAGCACGGCCCAGGAAACCATCGGCCGGCGCTACGCGGTGGAGTTCCTCAAACTGACCGAAAGATAGACCCCATCCCCATGACAACAAAAACACGGATGCTCGCGACCCTGCTCTGTGCAGTGGCCGTCACCTCGCACGCGGAGTCCCAGCCCAGGAAACCCAACATCATCCTCTTCCTCGTCGATGACATGGGGTGGACCGACTGTGGGGTTTATGGTTCGCAGTATTATGAGACGCCGAATGTCGACCGGCTTGCGGCGGGCTCGATGCGCTTCACTCAAGCCTATGCGCATCCGCTGTGTTCGCCCAGCCGGGCCTCGATCATGACCGGGCAGGAGGAGTCCCGGCATGGGATCACTTCGGCGCACGGCCACCTGGATCCCGAACCGTGGGGACCGCAGGTTTATCAGGAGAATCCTTCGGCCGATCAGCCCTACCTGTTGCCGAAGAGCCGTCGTTATCTCGATCCGGAGGCGGTCACGCTGGCCGAGGCACTGAAGTCCGCCGGCTACCGCACCGGACACTTGGGCAAGTGGCACCTCGGGCTCACCAAACCGCACTGGCCGGAGGCCCATGGCTTTGAGACGACCTTTCATGCCGCCCCCGATCCGGGGCCACCGGGAAGCACCTACTTTTCACCCCATGGTGTGCATGCCGACGGGCATCCCACCGGGAAGCACCGGGTCGGCAACATCACCGACGGGCCGGATGGCGAGCACATTGCCGACCGTCTCGCGCAGGAAGCGATCAAGTTCATCACCGCCCACAAGGACGAGCCCTTCTTCTTGAATCTGTGCGAGTATCCGGTGCACGGTCCGTGGGAGGCGAAGGAGGACGACATCAAGCACTTCAAGCAGAAGAAGGATCCCACCGGGCGGCACACCAACCCGGTGATGGCAGCGATGCTGAAAGCGATGGATGACAGCCTCGGCCAGGTCATGAAGGCGCTCGATGAGCTGGATCTCACCGACAACACCGTCGTGGTTTTCTTTTCCGACAACGGCGGCAACGTCAAGAGCTGGTCGACGGAGGGCGAGCAGGACCGCTACCTGAAGAATCCGAAGCACAATTTGCATCACATGGTGAAAGCCTATCGCGAGCATGCGGGCCTCCAGGGGCCGACCAGCAATGCCCCGCTCCGAATGGGCAAGGCCTTCCTCTACGAGGGAGGAGAGCGTGTTCCGCTGATGGTGCGCTGGCCGGACAAGATCAAGGGAGGTGGCACGAATGATTCAGTGATCAACAATATCGATCTCTATCCGACCTTGCTGGAGCTGGCAGGCGTGCCGTTGCCGGAAGACCACGTGGTGGATGGGCTGTCCTTTGCTCCGGTGCTGCTCAAAGGAGAGAAGTTTCCGCGCGACACGAGCTTCAGTTGGTTTCCCTACCACGATGCCGGGATTTCGGTGCGTCAGGGCGACTGGAAGCTGATCCGTCGCTTCAAGGAGAACCCGGATTACTACGAGGGCTTTGTCGAACTCTACGACCTGAAGAACGACCTCGGTGAGACCATCAACCTCGCGGAGAAGATGCCCGAAAAGGTTGCCGAGCTCGGCAAGCTGATCGATGCGCACTTCAAGGAAACCGGTGGGCTCTATCCGAAACCCAATCCGGCCTACCGGAAGCCTGTTCCGAAGAGTGCCTCGCACGGACTGGTGCCCAAGCAATGTCGGATCGATCCGATCGAAGGAGGCATCCGGGTGGTGCCTCAGGGAGGGTCGCCGTTCCTCGGAACCGCGCAAGTTCAACTCACCGGGCCGATCACCCTCCACCTGCGCGCCCGCGGAGTGGGTGGCGAGGGTGGCAAGGGGCGCATCCAGTGGAGAACCAAGGGGCAGGACGAGTTTCCTGAGACCGGTCAGAACATCGCGTTTGATATGCCTGCCGGAACGGAATGGCATGAGATCACGGTGAAGGTTCCGGTCGAGGGGCAAAGTCACCTTGTTCGTCTCTATCTGCCCGGGGGCAAGGCGCTTGAAGTCCAATCCATCCGCTGGGAAGCAAAGGGCGAGAAGGCGGTCGAGTGGAAATTCTGAATCATGATTCGCTATGTTGTAACCCTTCTTCTTCTGGTAGCGGGTGGCGTATACGCCGCTGACCTCGTCACTCCGGTGATGACGGCGGAGGATCCCGGACCGGGCAAACGGGTGCGACAGGTTGCTCCTGAGTATGAGAGGACGGAGGTTTACCATTCGCTCTATTTGCCGACGGACTGGAAGCCGGGTGGCAGTTGCCCGGTGATCGTGGAATACACCGGCAACAAATTTCCTCCGGGGAAGGGGAGCGGGGAAGTGAAGGATGCCAATCTGGGCTACGGGATGAGTGGCGGAGTGGGATTTATCTGGGTGGTGATGCCCTACGTGGAAAAGGGGCGGATGGAGAATGCCGTCACCTGGTGGGGTGAGCGGCAAGCGACGATCGATTACTGCAAGGTGAACCTGCCACGGATCTGTCAGAAGTTTGGCGGCGACCCTCAGAACATGTTTGTCTGCGGCTTCTCGCGCGGTGCGATTGGCTCAAGCTACATCGGCTTGGCGGATGACGAGATCGCGGCTCTATGGAAGGGGATGTTCACTCATGACCATTTTGATGGGCAGAAAAAATGGGGCTATCCGGAGAGTGACAGGGCCTCCGCCTTGAAACGCCTCGCCCGTCTCAAGGGCCGACCGGTGCTCGTCAGCGGGCAAAACACCGACAGGCTCCGCGATGAGTTCCTCAGCAAGCACCTCGAATTGGCGGAGTTCACCTTCCTCAATGTGCCGACGACCAAGATTCTCAAGATCCCGGAAGGGCCCTACATTCACTCGCACACCGACCTTTGGATGCACCGTGAAAGTGAGTATCGCCAGCAGGCCCGTGCCTGGCTTGACGCAGTGCTCAAGGAAGACGACCATTACTGAAGAGAATCAATATGAAGAACAATACGCGACTCCTTGTCGGGCTGGTTTCGGTGCTGGCATTTGCTCTGCCGTCCCAGGCCGCTGAAAAGCCGGTGAACATCGTCTTCATCCTCGTCGATGATCAGCGCAACGACACCCTCGGCTGTGGCGGGCATCCGGTGATCAAGACTCCGGTCATCGACAAGCTTGCCGAGCAAGGCGTGCGCTTTGAGAATGCGTATGTGAACACGGCCATCTGCATGGCCAGTCGGGCGACGATCTTCACCGGGCTCACCGAGACCAGTCACGGCTTCACCGGTGGTGGCCCTCCGGCGGTGCCGGTTCAGAAGAGGGATGTGGATACCAGCTTTCCGGTGCTCCTGCGCAAGGCGGGATACCGCAACGGTTTCTACGGCAAGCAGCATGTGAAGTTCGCAGAGAAGAACGAGGTCGCGCTGAAGCGGATGTTCGATGACCACAAGGTGTACAACGGTGGTCCGCATCACGTGAAGCGGGGCGATGGCACGCGACGTCACACCGCGGAATTGATCGGGGATCACTCGGTCTCCTTTCTTGAGACCCAAGCGAAGGATCAGCCCTTCTGCCTCTACATGAGTTTCAACATCGCGCATGCCCGCGACAGTGATCATCGGCCGGGCATCGGCCATTTCCCATGGCCGAAGGTGGTGGATGGGATGTATGAGGACATCGAACCGGAGCCCCCGAGGCTGGGCGACCCGAAGTACTTCGAGATGCAACCGGACTTTCTGAAGGAGTCGATGAACCGCGACCGCTGGCACTGGCGTTGGGACACTCCGGAGAAATACAAACTCAACATGCGGGCCTACTACCGGATGCTGACCGGCATGGATGGCGTCGTGGGCCGGGTCCGGAAGGAGTTGGAGAAGCAGGGTTTCGCCGACAACACCGTCATCATTTACACCGCCGACAACGGCTACTATATGGGCGACCGAGGCTTTGCGGGAAAGTGGAGCCACTACGAGCAGTCCTTGCGTGTGCCACTGATCATTCACGACCCACGGCTGGGCAAGGAGAAGCACGCCAGGGTGATTCCGCCATTGGTGATGAACCTCGACCTGCCATCGACGATGCTTGAGTTGGCGGGAGTCGAGGTTCCTGCGAAGTATCAGGGTGAGAGCTTGGTGCCCTGGCTGAAGGGAGAGACTCCGACTTCATGGCGTGAGGATTTCTACAACGAGCATCACTACAACCACAAGAGGCTGCCGAAATGGCGGGGAGTGCATGGGGAACGGTTTACCTACGCCCGTTACTACGAACAGAAACCCGTGCAGGAAATGCTCTACGATCTGGAGAAGGATCCCGACCAACTCACCAACCTGGCCAAGGATCCCGAATACGCGCCCGTCCTGAAACGGATGCGTGCCCGCACCGATGAGTTCACGGAGAAATACACCCGGCCGGAGATCGTCGCGCTGAAAAGGTTGCAGGGGGAAGGTCGTAGGCGGGGGCAAAAATTGAAATAATAGCAAAGGCAGTTCGTAGTAGGGGCGGCGAATGGTGCTTCCTGCTGACTGCCAATGGAACACGATGAATTCCTCCCTACAGACCGGATTGAATCGGCGGCGCTTCTTGCGGGGAGCGGCGGCCATGATCGCGCTTCCTTCGTTGGAAGCATTTGGTGCAGCGGCTCCGGCGGTGAGTGGTCCGCGGAATTTTGTGGCGATCGGGACCTATCTGGGTTGGCATCAGAATGCGTTCTATCCGAAGGCGGCGGGAAAGAGTTACGAGATGCCGGACACGCTCAAGCCGATGGCCGAGCACCGGGATGACTTTACGGTGTTCTCCGGTCTCGATCACCGGGCCCAGAATGGGCATGACGCGTGGAGCAACTTTCTCTGCGGAAATGCTCCGAAGAGCTATTCGCTCGATCAAATGGTTGCGGATCAGATCGGGCAGAAGTCGCGCTTTGCCTCGATTCAACTGACCGCGGGTTCCGGTGAGGCGAACAAGCCGATGTGTTTCACGCGACAGGGGGTGCCCCTGCCGATGATCCAGCGGCCGAGCGTGCTCTAATAGTTTTCATGGGCTTGGGCTAGTTGGCTGAGTGTTCTTCCAAAATCTTGTTGAAGTCACGGTTCGGTTCACCCATGTAAATCACCTTGCCATCAGGCTTCATGACGATGACGTGGGGCCAGACAAATTCGCCGAAGGTCTTGTCCCACTGGATCATGCCTCCATGATAAACCGGCAGTCCCAGATCGAGGTCATCACTCTTCTTTTTCGCCAGCTCGATCTTGTCGTGGCTGTGCCAGATCATGAACAGCGCGCCAGTGCTCTTTTTGCGCCGGGCAAGTTTCTCAAAATCTTTGAGCGACGCCGGACAGCGGCCACAATGCGCTTGCCACAGGTGCAGAACGATAAGGCGACCTGCTGCAACGGCGGGATCAATCTCGCCGCCTGACACCCGCTGATCGAGTTTCAGCGGAAAGGAAGCGGCTTCTTCAGGCTTGTTGTTAGGCTCTGAAGTGTCTGCTGAAACCGCCTCCGCAGACGCCTCCTTGGCAAAGCGTTGGTCCTCTTCCGAGAGGCTCTCCAGAGGCACCCGGTATTCCTTGCCATTCTTCTGTAAGACGACCTCCTTCCCGTCCACCTTGACCAAATCCGCCTCGATGGTTCGTCCATCCGAGTTGGTCCAAGTTCGCGCACCAGCGACGCAGCAGAGAGAGATCATGAACGATAAGCCTAGGACATGGTAATTCATTGAGGAGTCGCCTTTTTGAGGCGGTTCGATGCTCCATGCGTTCTAACTGTTCTACAAGTCAAATTATTATTGATTGCTAGGAATTTGCTTTTTCACCTAGAACGTGAAATACCCTGAAGGGGCGAACCGAGCAAGAGGAAAAGGGGGTTGCCGATCGTAGCCTGATCCGAATTATCCGCAAATGGATCAAGGCCGGAGTGATGGAAGAGTTGAAGCACTGGTCGCCCTCGACTGAGGGCACGCCGCAAGGCGGAGTCATCTGATGCTCGCCGCCCCACGGCTCGCACCCCTGCGGGGCACGTCGATGAGCTCCTGTCCATCCCGCTCCGCGGTATTCACCATTGTTAGGAAACATCTATCTACACTTCGTGCAAGACCTGTGGATCAAGAAGGTGGTGGCAGAGAAAAGCAAAGGAAGCGTCATCTTCCGGCGTTATGCGGACGACAGCATCGTCTGTTTCGAAAGAAAAGATGATGCCGAGGCCTATCTGCGCGAACTACCCGGGAGATTGGCGAAGTTCGGACTCGAACTAGCTGAAGAGAAGAGCACGTTGGTCAAATTCAACCGGTGGGAGCCGGAAAGTAGCGGAAGGTTCACCTTCCTCGGCTTCGACTTCTACTGGGTGAAAGGCCGACGCAATCCGAACTACCGGGTCGTGAAACGCAGCACCAACGCCAAGAAGCTCCGTGCAAGCCTGAGCAAGCTCAAGGACTGGTTGAAGAAGTCGAGGAGCATGCCGCTTCGCGAACTCCTCGCCACCCTCAAGCGTAAGTTGCGAGGGCATTGGAACTACTATGGCGTGATCGGCAACTCGAAGAAGATCGGACGTTTCGCCTACTGGGCGAGGTGGTTGGTTTACAAATGGCTCAACCGGCGCAGTCAGCGCAAAAGCTTCACCGTTGCGTCCTTCGACGCAGCGTGGGAGCGCTGGCAGATGCCGAAGCCACGCGTGATCGAGGAGCCATGGCCGCGAACCGCTCGACAAAACCAGCCTCAGCCCGTATGAAATTGTCCAACAAGAATCCAAACATGATCGAAGTTCCACTTGCGCGCATTCCTGAGGAGCCCGGTGCGGTAATTCCGCACGCCGGGATCTGCGAGGGGGGGCGTCGGGCAACCGACGTCCCTACCTTAATCGGCGCGGGAATGGACGTCAACTCATACAATAACGAAAGCATTATGAAAAGAGTAATAACAATAATTTGTATTGTATCACTGGCGATGATGAGCCCCACGGCGCAAGCAGCACCGGAGGCTGAGAAGCCCGGGCAGCCTCTTTCACCTGAAACCGAAATGGCCATCATGAGGGTGATGAACTGGGAAAATAGAATTCAGACTCTGCAAACGGTTCCCGTTTCTGCGAATCCCGACGTTGAATTGTCACAGCACTTCACCGGTACTTGGCTCTGCTTCACGACGATGCGGCTGAATGGTCTACTGGGCCGGGGCATCATGCAATTGAATCTGAAGCAGGACGGCGATGAACTCATTGGTGACGGTGGCCAGATCAAGCATCCGTTCGACCCGCCCTCGACCATTCGCCCGATCGGTAAGTGGGCCAACCTGACACCGTTCATTGGCCAATTCAAGAAGGCGATAGATGGCCGCCACAACATGGCAGTGATAGAAAGACAGGGGTACGGCAGGGGCACGTGGGCGACCTTTACTGCAGTCATGGCCGGTGATGGCCGCACCGCACGGGGAACCTTGGTCAACGCTGGTGGGAACTACGGATTGATGTTGATGGTCAGGCGAGAATTCCTCTCTGATTTCAAGCATCTGCTCACCGAAGAAGGTCGTCGGTCAGAAGCGAAGCGCAGATGGATCGGCATTGAGAACCTTGAGGTTGCTTTGGACACAGAGATCATGGATGCGGCCCGAATCAAGTGGTGGAGGGCGGACAGGAACAAAGACGGCAAATTGCAGTATGCCGAATTCCCACACCCGGACTGGAAGCGAGCCAATCGAAATGACGATGACGTAGTCGACTGGGCCGAGGAGGTATCGTATCGCGTTCTCAGGAAGTTAGCTCAGGACGGAGACTTTTTAGCGAAGCATGGCAACGACTCGCAAACACAATGGCCGTCGATTTATGCCTGGGGCGTCGCTCACCCTGGTTTTGAGCAGATCTTCCACTTCGTCGATTGGGATCGCGATGGCAAGATCACCTCGGCGGAGTACACGGCCTTTGAGGTTCAGCTAAACGCTTACAACAACGCGGACCCGCACCTTGTGCAAATGGAAGCCGCCTTCAGCGAAAAGCAACTGGCCAAGGCACGGGAGATGTGGGCCGCTCTCGATAAGAATCGCGATAACATCTGGCAATACGATGAGTTCCCGCACCCGGATTGGAAGCGTGCCAATCGCGATGGCGATGACGGCTTGAGTTGGAAGGAAGAATTGGCGGACCAGATGCTCAGGAAACAATCGCGCGCCTATCCGAAAAAATACGGCTCCACGTCACAAAAGGAATGGCCCACTCAGCAAGCTTGGAATAAGGATCGGGCCGACTTCAAGCAGCTTTTCGCGTTCATCGACTGGGATCAGGACGGGGTGATCACGGCTGCCGAATACGAGGTCTTCGACGTGCAGATCAAGTCCTATACCGACGGGTCCTATCCCAAAACAAACGAGCAGGGAGAGACCGGGATGGAGGTCTTCAAGCGACTGGCCGCCCAGCCGCAAAAGGCTGTTCGAAAGAAGTAAAGGAGCCCGAGAGATGCCGAATCGGGTCCCGGAGAGTGATTAGCTCCCCGGTCCCACACCACCCTGCGTACGGCTCCGTACAGGGCGGTTCCAATCAGACTCGGGCATTCGTCCCGTAGTGCAACTTGATCCAGATTGCT
>CAJQKQ010000068.1 GCA_905478925.1 uncultured Verrucomicrobiales bacterium | reverse complement strand
GTTCTGCTGCCAGTTCGGATCCCATGCGCTCTTGTTGTTGGGAGTCGGGTTGTTTTCCGTTGGCCGCTCGCCGATCCAAAACACCGTTGTAACGACATTACGCTTCCAAGCGGCTTCCCTGCGGAACTTCGCCGCTGGATCTTCCAGCACCACCCGTGCGGCGGCCGGCACACCGAAGGGATCGGAAAGACTGGAGAGCACTTCGCGGCGATCATCGAGAAAATCCTCATGCGCCGCGTCCAGGCGATCTGCAAGCCGTGCCGCCGTCGCTCCACCGGCGAGGGCGAGACTGAGAAGGCATGCGGTTGGAGCTAGGACTTTCATTGCTGCGGTTGGAAACCTAGTCTGTTACGGCCTTAAATTTGAAGTTATCTTAACTTTTTAGAACTATTGATCAAGAAGTTTCTGATCTTTTTTTGAGCGTTTTTGAAACATTCTTGTCGTTACACTTAACTGGCTCTTTTCCAGCGAGTTACAAGTTACTGGAGAGGCTTACATCTCTCAGATGTCGCTCTCGAAAGCTCCGATCTCCACGGATTTTTTCCTCTCTGACAGCATCCTTTTACTGAAAATAGTCAGGAAAATCAAACTATTTTTAGTAATTTTGAACGGATCCGGAAAGGTGTTTTTCAAATTCCGTTTTCAGCCCCTGCCGATTCCGAACCTTCGGTCGATGTCCTTGCGGTTGTACTCGGTGAGGGTCGGCCTGCCATCCGCCGCACAATAGGGAAGATCGCAGTGGAAAAGTTCCTCAAGCAGGGCGTCCGTCTCGCCGAGGCGAGGAATTACTCGCTGCGCGGCCTTGTTCGCGATGATCCTGCCGACCCGCTCGAACGCGAACCTGCCTGCGGCAATGGTTCCATGTAGCAGTTCCTCAAGCATCCCATCGAGAAGTGCCTTCGGACTCTCCGTTCCAAGACAGGCCGGCAAGCTCCGAATCTGGAGGGTGTTCCCGCCAAAAGCCTCGACCTCAATCCCCGCCTCCATCAGCGCCATCTTCTCGCGTAGCAGCAAATCAAGATCGCGGGGATCCAGTTCGAAAAGCAGGGGCACCAAGAGATTCTGCGTCTCCATGCCCGTACTACGGCCTTTTGCGAGTTGCTCGAAAACGATTCGCTCTCTCGCCGCCTTGGGATCGAAGAGCACCAACCCGTCGCCGCTTTCCAGGATCACATAGCGCTCCTGCAGCATCCCGATGATACGAAAATTGGGACTGCGCCGCTGTGCGGACTCGACTTCAGGTGCTTCGGCGGCGGGAACAAGCTCCGCCTGAACCTGGTGAAAAAGCGGCCGAACATCCGATTCCCCGGCCTTTATTTCCGGTGGCCGATTTTGCGCAAGAGCCGCCGGTGGGGTCGGACGCAGGCACTCCGCCACCGTTGCGGCGATGAGATCCCGCACCTCGTAGGGGCGATGGAACCTGACTTCTCGCTTCGCCGGATGGACGTTCACATCCACCAGTTGCGGCTCAATTTCCAGCCACAGCCACGCCGCCGGATGAAGACCCTCCTGCAAGTTGCCCCGGAAACCCTCAGCCAAACCCTTGGTCACCGCCGCATCCTCGATGGGCCTGCCGTTCAGGAAAACGAACTGATGCCGCCTCCCCTTGCGCGCATGTTTTACAGGCAGCACGAACCCCATGACACTCATCCCCGGGCCCAAGCTCTCCGGCATGGCCACCAGCTCCGCGCCAAGTTCATTGCCCACAAGCTGCCGCACCCGATCCACGGTCTTTGCGACGCCCGGCAGATCGAAAACCACCTTGTCGTCCTTGCGGAAACGGAAACGCACCCCAGGAGCCGCCAAGGCATGCAGCCTCACCTGCTGCTCCACGTGCGCCGCCTCGGTCGTCTCTGCCCGCATGAATTTCCTCCGCGCCGGCATGTTGAAAAAAAGATTCCGCGCCTCGATCACCGTCCCCGGCGCTCCGCCTGCATCCTTCACGTCCCGCACCTTCCCGCCATCCACCGTGATTTCCGTCCCAACCACATCCTCCGTCCGCCGCGTCGCCATCCGGAATTTCGCAACGCTCGCGATGCTCGGCACCGCTTCACCGCGGAAACCAAGCGTCATAACAGTCGCCAGCCCTGCGGAATTACGTAGCTTGCTCGTCGCATGACGCTCCAGGGAAAGCAGAGCATCCTCCCTTGCCATGCCACAGCCATCGTCGGCGACGCGGATTAAATTCACCCCACCCTTGTCGATATCCACCAGTATCGCCTTCGCCCCCGCATCCAGGCTGTTTTCCACCAGCTCCTTCACCACGCTGGCCGGACGCTCCACAACCTCACCCGCCGCAACCTGGCTGGCTAGGATATCGGGCAGGATTTTCACCAGAGGCATGGCCGCATTTTGCGGAGCTATCGAGATCGCGCAACTGTTGAATGCGCCCGGCCACGTACGGAGAAGGGTCTTTCCAAGCCCTTCAGCACAAGCCCAGCCCCTATACCGGTCTTCTACCAAAAGCCATCCGAAGCGATTTCCCCGTAGCCGAACCCCGCCTGCCTACCCTCCGCAAAGGGCTTGGAAAGACCCTTCTACTTATTGAAATTTAGTGTTTCAAGTTTCCCCGCCACCGCTAGCCTCCCGCAGCCATGGCAGGATTCTTCAAAAAGCTTTTCAACGCGATCACAGACAGGGCGGATGTCGATTGGGACGAACTTGAGGCGAACCTCATCGCTGCCGACCTCGGCGCGAAGCTCGGCACCGGTATCACCGACGAGCTGCACGACCTCGGCCGCGAAATCTCCGCCGACGATGTGGTGAATGTCACCCGGAAGCGCCTTTCGAAAATCCTTCCCGATGACAAACCGGCTCTGGCACCCCGCGCCGATGGCAAGCCGACGGTCATACTCGTCGTCGGTGTCAACGGCACCGGCAAAACCACCTCCTCCGCCAAGCTTGGAATGTGGCTGAAAGACCGAGGACACTCCGTCCTACTCGCCGCCGCAGACACTTTCCGCGCCGCCGCCGTCGAGCAGCTCCAGCGCTGGGGCGACCGCCTCGATATCCCCGTCGTCACCGGAAAACCAGAGTCCGACCCCTCCTCCGTCTGCTTCAACGCCCACCAGCGAGCCATCGAGGAAAAAGCCGATTTCCTCATCTGCGACACCGCCGGCCGCATCCACACACGCCACAACCTCATGGAGGAGCTTGGGAAAATCCGCCGCACCATCGCCAAACAGGATCCCGGCGCGCCCCACCTCACACTCCTCGTCGTGGATGCCTCCACCGGCACCAATGCCCTGAACCAGGCCAAGGAATTTCACAAAGCCTCCCCCCTCGACGGCCTCATACTCACCAAGCTCGACGGCTCCGGAAAAGGCGGCATCGCCTTCAATATCTACGAGCAACTCGGCATCGTCCCGCGCTTCATCGGAACCGGCGAGGAGCCCGAGGCTTTTTCCGTTTTCGAAAAGGAACGCTTCGTCAGCGAGGTGCTCTAGGGATACGGCTAAACCGGCTCCATCATCGGGCGGGTGCGAGGGTCGGGCAGAGGTTTCGAATCGGCCTCGAAGATAGAAATCCATTCGTCGTGGATTTCGAGGAGCTGTTTAAAAACCTCAATCTGAGAATCGCCATGGCAGCAATCACCGCAAAGATCGGGGATCGAGCCGATGTAGCAACCGTCCTCATCACTCCACCGCACCCATTTCAAGTAGTCAGGCTTTTCATTTTTGCTCCTTTGGATGGCTTTCTCCACTTGCTTCTCCTGCTAGTGTTTTGCGTCGGCGCCCGTCTTGCCGCTTACCGTCACGTTCACCGCGCCTTTGCTGAAATTTCTGTGGGAACCCTTGCCACCCCGATCCGAAAAGCCCGCCTTCACCAGGCGGGAGATCAGTTCACTGACTTTCACTGGCACCGGATGAAACTCGCATGGATCCGGTTTGGGTTCAAGCATTCACTCCATGCGCCGCTGGGCATCTAGATTTCCTCATCTACGAGCAACTCGGCATCGTCCCGCGCTTCATCGGAACCGGCGAGGAGCCCGAGGCTTTTTCCGTATTCGAAAAGGAACGCTTCATTTCCGAGGTCCTCTAGGTGCCTTGCCGTCTGCGGCGCAGCATCAGGATGACCGACCCGAGCATCAGGATGGTGCCCGCTCCCGGTTCAGGGACTACAGCAATCCCGTTTGCGGTCACCGTTTCTGTGAGGGCACCGCTAGCGCTCCACGAGACACCTGCGTTCTCGTCTCCCCGGATCCCACCGATATCCTGATTGAGCTTGTTGCCCTGCCTGGATGTGGCGGAGACAAACCTCATCGCACTCTGATCCGTGACCTCGATCTCCATAGCGCTGAGGTATGCGACGATATCTGAGAAATCAACGAGGACGCTCAGGTAATAATCAGGCTCTCCCTTGGTGCCGGGATTCAGATCGTTGGTGGTGCCCCCGTCCGTCTTGTAATCAACGGGCCGGTAGTTGTAGTTGGACGGTCCGATTTCGTAGGTCTTATAAGCGGTCGTGCTGACCGAGGTGCTGGTTGGGGTATCGTTGTTGCCTGCACCTGGCACGAAAATTCCGAGATCCGTTTTGGCGCCTGACAGATTCACGCCGATGAACACATCGATGGTGTCGTTGAAATCAGCGTCGATACCAAGCCATGCTGCCTTTGTGAACTTTGCCTCGTTCTTGTTGCCGCCCGGTGCATCAAGGCGGATGCGGAAACCGAAGGTGCCGTCAGTATCGCTCTCCGAGCCGAAATCGTTGTGGGTCACGAACAGACCGTAGTCCTCGCCTTGGCCTACGATATCACTGTCGGGGAGACCGGTTTGTTGGTCGGACAGGTAGTCGTAATCCCCCTGCAGCGCCGTCCATTCGGTGCTTGGAGCGGATACGGATGCACAATGTGCGCCTGTGTACGACACAAACGCCAGCGCAAGCGCCAAGGTGTGAAATTTCATGAGGCTAGGTGTCAATTCCTCGGCAAGGGACGCTTTCGGAATTGAGATGAACGGAATCACATTAAATAACTTTTCCTTTTAATCAAGTTTTTTTGAAAATTTAGTTCTCTTTAGTAAAATTTGCAAGTTCACGCCTCTATAGGGGAATTCGACCCCATCTAGGGACCCGGATCGGTCACTGCAGGCTCGCCAGAAAATCCCCGCCAAGCAGCTCCGCGCGTGCCTCACCGGCAAGGAATAGCGATCCCGCCACAAGCACTGGCGATCCACGCTCCCTCGCCGCCGCCATTGCCTCCGAGAAGCTTTCATGGGATTCCACGGTGGCCGCTTCATCCTGCGATAGTGCTTTGACCAGATCATCAGTCGGCAGCCCGCGCATCGTCCCGACCTTGCAAAAAATCATCCGCTCCGTCAGCCCCTTCAGCTCCCGGAGGATTCCGGAAACATCCTTCGACTCCACGCTACCGAAGATCAGCGTCCCTTTGCCCTCTCCGATTTCCGAAATCCATGTCTCCCGCAAAACCTTTGCCGCATGAGGGTTGTGCGCCCCGTCTAGAATCACTTCGATGCCGTCCGAAACGATACGCTCGAACCTTCCCGGCCATGAAACCTTGCGCAGCCCCTCGACCACGCTTTCATATCCAAGCCGCAATCCCAGATGATGCAGCGCCGCCAGCGCCAGCGCCGCATTCCATTTCTGATGCTCCCCCGCCAACGCAATTCCATACCCTTCCAGCGGCGCGTCGATGAAATGAAGCGGAGTCCTCCGCTCGTTCGCCTCCTTTTCCAAGGCCAGTTTCGCTTCCGGCTCCTGCGGCGAAGAAACGGCGGGCACACCTTCCAGGAAAATTCCGGCTTTCTCACCCGCCACTTTGACAAGCGTATCCCCGAGCCACTGCGTATGATCCATCCCGATCGGCGTAATCACGCACACATCCGCCGGCACCGCCGTGGTCGCATCCAGCCTGCCGCCCATCCCCGTTTCCAAAATGATCAGCTCGCACTCTCTCTCGCGGAACCACCTCATCGCCACCGCCAGCGAGATCTCAAAAAACGTCGGATGCACATCCAGCCCCTCGCAAACCTCCCGTGCCTCGGTCAGCAACTCCGCGCACCTCTCCTCGGTGATCATTTCTCCGGAAACCTGCATCCGCTCCCGGTAGTCGACCAAGTGCGGCGAGGTGAACAGCCCAGTCCGCCGCCCGCAGGCTCGCGCCACGCGATCCATGATCGCACAGGTACTGCCCTTCCCGTTCGTCCCGGCCACATGCGCCACCTGCACACCATTACCGGGAAACGCCAGAAACTCCCTGAGCAGTTTCCTCGGCCCCTCCAGCCCCAGCTTGATTCCGAACAGCTGCGTTCCGAAAAGCCATTTGATCGATTCCTTATAGTCCATATCCGATGCCGCAAAGTTCGCCTCCCGGCGAAAAACATCAAGCCCCGACCCAAGGGCGGAGAGGCTGACGCCGGTCTGCCTCCCGTCCGTCCCCTAATCAGAATTTTACAGCCACCGAACTGATAAGGCCGCTATCGTTCTTGCCACGCCCCGGCACCGGGCAACAGAAATCCCTCACTCCCCGATCGCATCCAGCGCCCCGTAGTAGCCGTTGAAGAATCCGACGATCTTCCACGCCACGTATCCCATTACTACGAAATACAGGATTTTCGGAATCATCAGCGAGGCGGTCCGCATCGAGCCATCCGCGTTCTCCTGGAACAACCGCGCCCACGTTGCCATATCCTTGTCGAGAGTTCCCGCCTCCTCACCGATCGCGTAGGATCTCGCGAAAGATTTCGGGAAAGCATCCTCCGCGATGAACTGCGGTCCCAGCAAATTGCCCTCTTCCGCCACCGCCAAGAGCCGTTTCCCCGCAACCATCAGCTGCCCGCTCTGCGCCGCATCCGACGAGACGCGCACTGTCTCCATCATGGAAATCCCCGCCAGCAGGCAAGCATGATAGACCTTGCAGAACCGCGACATCGCCATATCCCGCCGCGCATTGCCGATCCATGGAACGTGGTTGATCGCCCGATCAATCACGGCGCTCTGCGGTGCCTTCTTTCGCAGCGCACGGATCACGAAATACAAAATCACCACACCCACATAAATCACCCCCAGCGCCTTGAAAAAATCCCCCGCCATCTCCCCGGCGGAAGCTTCTCCACCCATCATCGCCATCGGCACCGCCCCAACAAAAACCCCGAGGTGCAGCACCACCAACGGATAGATCATCCCCTTGATCGCCTCCCGCCGCGCTGCCGCAACCATCCCGAAGTATCCCGCAAGGTGCCCGAAGGCCGGCGCCAGTTTCCCACCCCTCTCCCCCGCCGCAATCATACTCTTCTCCAGTTTCCCGACCGTCTTCGCATCCCGGGTAAATGCCCCTGCGATCGTCTCCCCCGCCTCAAGCCCCGTGTTGAGTGTTTCCAGCAGCTTCATCTGCGCCGCAGGCAGCCGCGTGTCAGTCATCACCCCCGCCGCCTTCCGTATGTCGAACCCCGCCTCCAGCAGTTTCGCCATCTCCGTGTAGAATAGGTGCTTGTTCGCGGCGTCAGGAATCATTGTGCGGCTCCATGACTACATCCGCTCGCCCCCCGCAGGAAGGATGAAACGGGTGTGATTTTTATCGGTGTTTCTCACACACTAGGGCTGATCCGGTTCGAAGCTGCCACCAGTGTCAACCCTCGCCGCCAGCTCGACTGGACTATCACAATCCCAGCCGGCGAGAAAAAGGCTCCCAACTCTTCAACACAAGCCCGGCTCTGCGTCCCTTTGCCACCTCTGCGGCTTTGCGGTGAAAAACGATGGTCGGCATGGCGGATGCAATCCGCCGCCACCTCCGCTCAAATCTCGAACTCCACGCCCGGCGCGGGGATGATGACCTCCACTCCGGGCAGGCGTGTTTCCAGATCCTGCTTGAACCACGCCATCGCGCCATCGTCGCCGTGAACGAGGAAAACTTTCTTCGGCTTCACGCTCACCGCGAAGTCAGCGATGGCGTCGCGTGTGGAGTGGCCGGAGAAATCGAAGATGCGAACCTCGCAGTTGAGCTTCACCGGCGGGTAGGCGGGATCGAGCTCGATCATGTCACCGGGTTCCGAGGCGCGGATTTTTCCGCCGGGGGTCGCCGAATCGGCGTAGCCGACGAAGAACAGGCCGTGCTTCTTGTTTTCGAGGAGACCCTGACGGGCAAAATTATTGGAGACGGTTTTCTCCGTCATCATGCCGCTGGAGAGCGCGTAGATGCAGCCGTTGTTGAAAGGGATGGGGCCAACCCGCTTCTTGTTTCCACCGGCCAGCTCCATGTCGGTGAGGAATTTGAAGCCACGGCGGAAGCGGCGGGAGACATCGCTGAACTTGTCGTAAATATTCGTCATTTTCGTGCTCAAACCGCCGATGTAAACTGGAGTCTTGGCGTTGACGCGACCCTCTTCCTTGAAGCGCTGAAGCATCGCGAGCACCTCTTGGGTTTTCCCCATCGCGAACACCGGGATCAGCGCCGAGCCGCCGCGTTTCAGGACGCCGTCGATGGCCTCGGCGAGTTCGTTCTCCTCCGCCTTTCGGGAGTAATCCGCACGCCGTGCCTGTTCACCGCGGGTGGTCTCCACGATCAGGACATCGACTTCCTCTTTCGGAAAAACCGCGCCCTTCTGCAGCGTGCTGTCCTCGAAATTCACATCTCCGGTGTAAAAAACCTTTTTCCCCTCCGCCTCGAACATCACCCCCACCGAGCCCATGATGTGCCCCGCATCGAAAAATTCGGCGGTCACCTTCCCCGCCGCATCGACGTCGAATTTCCTGCCCGGAGTCCTTCGCTCGAATTTTCCTTTCATCCGATCCAGCTGGCCGTGGCGGAAAAACGGGTAGTCAGTGATGCCCAGCTCGGTGCGCTTGGACTCCATCACATTCACCGAATTGTGCAGCATCGCGCAGGCGAGTTCCGCCGTCTCTGGAGAGATGAACACCTTGGCGTTCTGCTGGCGCTCGACACATACGGGCAGCGTCCCGACGTGATCTAGGTGCGAGTGGGTGATGAAAATTGCATCGGCGGAATCGTTCTCGATCATCTCGTAGCGCGGCTGCGCGGTGAGCCCTTCCTCCTTCGGGTGCATGCCCGCATCCAGGACCACCCTCACCCCGCCGGAATCCAGCACATACGAATTTGCCCCGATACCGACGTCCCTGCAGATGCTTTTGAAAACCATTACGGCGCGCAGACTCACCGATCCACCCAACTGTGTCAACCCGCGTGCACTGGCACGGGACTGTGCGAAATCGTCCCAATGAAATCGGTGCGAAATCCGAAATCCACGCTAGCTTCCCAGCAACCCATGCTCCGGCCGCTCACCATCCTAATCCTGTCGTTAGCCTCCGCCGAGGCCATTGAGATCCGGAATTACTCGCCCGCCCAGCACGACCGATTCGTCACCGGCACAAACGGCACCCAACTCAACCCCGACGCCTATTACGTTTCCAGCCGCTACACCGGTATCGGCTACGCCACCCAGGGAGCCGACGCCCGCCAGTATACGCTCGTCACCCCCCAGCACGTGCTGTTCGCGAAACACTTCGTCCTTGGACTCGGCACAAACATCCGGTTCCTCAATGCCTCCGGACAGGAATTCAACCGCACCACGATCTCATCGACCGACGTCCCCAATGGCTCGGGCGGCGTGGCGGACGCGATCATCCTGAAACTCAACTCACCGCTGCCCACCGATCAGGGCATAACCCCTTTCCCCTACCTAAATCTTTCCCGCGAGAGGCAATACTACAACATAGACCTCACCACCTTCGGCCAATCTCGCCGCGCCGGAAGAGGGCGCATCTCCAGTTTTTCCGACTTCTCCGACGAAGCCATCGACACCACCCGCACCTACACCTTCACCTACAACACGCTCGCCGGAAACCAGGACGACGCCTATTTCGTCACCGGAGACTCCGGCAGCCCCAGCTTTGCGCTGGTGAACGACCGCCCCGCCCTGGTCGGCCTCCACCTTGCCGCCGGAACGACTCCGAATTCCCAGATCAACACCGATACCTTCGTCCCCCGCTATGCGGACGCGATCAATACCTTGCTCGCACCGGAGGGCTACCAGCTCATCCCCGCCAATCCCGACGCCGTCAACCTCGCGGCGGAAATCACCAACGCCCCCCTCCGCCAGGCCGACCTCTCCACCCTAAAAATCACCCTCACCAACTCCTCCGGAAACACCGCGACCAACCCCCGCCTAACCCTCGTTTTCCCAACAGAAGCCATCCCAATCGGCATCTCCACGCCCGGCTGGATCAGCGAAAACCCCTCCCCCGGCGACTACCGGCTCCGCAGCGCCGCGCTTGGCAAAAACTCCGCAGCGACAGCGACCATCACCTACAGCTCTGTGCCAAGCGTGGATGAAATCGCCATTCAAGCGACCCACAGCTCGGACGGAAGCCCCTCGATCACGGAAACCTTCAGCCTCCCCGTCGTGGAAACCTTTGGCGGTTTCGTCTCCGCACTCCCGCTCAAAGGCGAACTCGATGATCCGGATCTCGATGGCATCGGAAATCTCCTCGAATACGCTTTTGGAGGAATCCCCGGTATCAACTCCAACCTCGCCGAAGGCGGCTACCCCCTCGCCCCGCAAAGCTCCGGTGAAAACGGGCTAACATTCACGTTCGCACGCCGGTCTGACTCAGCACAACGCGACCTGACCTACGAAACCGAGTTTTCCGACAGCCTGGAAGGCGCCTCATGGAGCACAACCCTTCCTCCCCAAGCTACGGTTTCCTCCACACCCTTCGATCCCGATATCGCGGGCTTCGAGCAGGTCATCGTCACCATCCCAACCGCTCCACCTGAAAGAATATTCGTGCGGGTGAAGGTGACACTGGCGGAGTGACATGCCGGAGCTCACAACAGCCGGCCGCATCCTCACTTCCTAAAATCGAGCACCTTCTTTCGTTCCCCTTTGCTGATGGTCACCACGCCGCGGTCATAGTCAGCATTGAGAAAGGGGCTTTCAAATACATTTTCCGGAGCGTAATTCACGGTCTTGCCGTTGATCTTGGGTGCCTTCTTGCCGCTGGTGTCAAAGCTCAGCTGATCGCCGTAAATGGTTTTGTAGCTCAGTAGTGCCCCGTCCACCCTGACCTCGCATGCTTTGACCTTTGCCTTGAAGGCGTCGAAGTCTGCGACGTCGGTTTTGGCCATGACTTCCAGAATTACAGGGGCGTATTGATCATTGGGAATCATCGTCGCGTTATCGGGAATAAATCGGTCGGTCTTGTACTCGCCCTTCATCCATTTGAAGCCGCCTTTGGCCACGCGAATCGCCGCATAGGCACCTTCGGCCTCCACGAAGACCACGCCTTCCTCTTCGGCCGGAGCCGTCAGTCCCTCGCTTGAGATCCAGACAATCATCTCGGCACCGCCCTTGTTGTGTTTCAGTTTTTGGGTAATCAGGCTCCCCTTGCTCTGGACTGACCACTGGGCGTTCAAAGCCACTCGGTTGTCTTTCGGGCGGACGATGGGAACGATACGCGCATCGCCCTCGCCGGAAAAAACCACGCCCTGCCAGCGGTTCTGTGAACTGATTGCAGCCCAATCCTTCAGGGGGCGGGCCTCCGTCATCGGCGTGCCGATGATGAATGCAGGATCACAGTAACTGTAACGCAGTATACCGCCTCCGTCGGTTCGCATCATACTCGGAACTTTCGTGACAGCGGTTTTCAAAGGGCGACCGGTTGCCCCTAGTCCTTGCGGACGTTGACGCACCTCGTAACGGCCGCGCCCTTTCACATCGAGCGCGATATCGGCCACCACTGCGGGTGGGCGGTAGTCGCTGAGGGCAGCATTCATATCGTGGCCATAGACAGGCGGCTGATTTCCAATGCCGAAGTAGAGCCAGGCAAGCGGTGCGTTGCCGTGGCTCCGATCCTGCTTTAAACCTTTTAAGAAATAGACCCGTGACTTTCCTCCGCCGGAAACCCCGTTGATCTGCTCCTGCGCCCAATAGGCAAAATATAGATCGAGCAACATTCCTGCCGAGCGCTTAACCTGCGGGTCGCCGAAGTCATAGAAGTTGTAGAAACCTTTGATCAGCGTGCTGTTGTAGCCATCACTCATCATCTCGATACACGGGCTTTTGCGCGCCCGTTCCAAGCAATAGGTCACGAAGTAGTCGTTCCATGCCTTGTAGTGCTGGGCCGCCGTGCCGCCGTCATCATATTTGAGCTCCTTGTATTCGGATTTATCCTTCGCGATTTTGGAAAACTGCCAGCAAACCGTGAAGCTCATGGCATGATGATTTTCCGATAGGTAGATGTGCCATGTTTTGGATTTTTTGTGGTCCGCCTTCGCAAGCGAAGAAACCTTTTTCACATACTCCCAGATCGGCTTGAGAGCGAGGGTTTCGGTCTCCTTGGAAATCCGACCGGCGTGCTTGCTACCATGAGTCCCGTACATCTCGATGAGGCGCATAACAATTCCCGCATGCCAGTGGAAACTGTCGCGGTCGTTGATGTCCAGAGGGTTGTCGAGGTAGTGCTGGGCATTCTCTGCGAGCGCGGCATTTGCCTCGTCGAGCATTTCACCCAGGTAGAGGCAGCGCGCGGCGAAACCCACCATCGAATAGGAATAGGCACGCACGTAATTGCCCCGCCCGGGTTCCAGTGGTTTCTGCTTCTTTGCGCGTTTCAGCGGCTTGCCGGAGTCTGCGCGGAACATCGCGTCCGCCCGCTGGTCGAATCCGGCAACGACCGCTTCCGCTGTCTCAGCCCACGAAAGAATGGCGGTGCCATGCGCAATTACGACGCCGAGAACGAGACATTTGATCTTCATCTGTGCCTGTTACGTCCCTTTCCTATGCGCTCTTTCTCGGTATGCCAGTCCGGCCGCCCCGACAAACCACCTGCTCGCATGGTTTCGTGAGGGCTAAAATCTCGCTCAGAACTCGCAGTTCCCCGGCGTCCTAGGAAACGGGATCACGTCGCGGATATTCTGGATTCCTGTCACGAACATCAGCAGGCGCTCGAAACCGAGGCCGAACCCCGCGTGGGGCACTGTGCCGTATTTCCGCAAATCCGCATACCAGCCGTAAGCCTCCGCATCGATGCCGTGCTGTTTGAAATTTTCCAATAAGACATCATAGCGCTCCTCCCGCTGCGAGCCGCCGATGATCTCGCCGATGCCGGGGACGAGAAGATCCATGGCGGTGACGGTTTTCCCGTCATCGTTGAGGCGCATGTAGAAGGGTTTAATCTCCTTGGGGTAGTTGTAAACCGTGGTCGGCTGCTTAAAATACTCCTCGGTGAGCCAGCGCTCGTGCTCCGACTGGAGGTTCAGGCCGTATTTCACGGGATATTTAAAATCCTTTCCGGAGGCCTCAAGCAGCTTTACGGCATCGGTGTAGGTGATGCGCTGGAACGGCTTTTCAACCACATGCTCCAGCCGGGCGCGCAGCCCCTTGTCGACAAATCTCTCAAAGATCGCGAGATCCGGGTCGGCGAGTGCCTCGGTGACGAGGAAACGGATCATCTCCTCGGCGACATCCATGTCTCCCGCGAGGTCGCAGAAAGCCATCTCCGGCTCGACCATCCAGAACTCCGCAGCATGGCGGGAGGTATTCGAATTCTCCGCCCGGAAGGTCGGGCCGAAGGTGTAGATATTTGATAGCGCGCAGGCGAAGGTTTCCCCCTCAAGCTGACCGGAGACGGTGAGGTAGGCACGCTTTTCGAAGAAATCCTCCGCGACCTTCGCCGCCTTCTCGTCCGGTAGGGTGGTGACACGGAACATCTCCCCGGCTCCCTCGCAATCGCTGGCGGTGATAATCGGCGTGTGGACGCAGATAAAATCCCTTTCCTGGAAAAATCGGTGGATCGCGTAGGCCATCCGGGAACGGATCCGAAAGGCCGCGCCGTAGAGGTTTGTGCGGGGGCGGAGGTGGGCAATGGAGCGCAGAAACTCCGGCGAGTGGCCTTTTTTCTGCAGCGGGTAATCCTCCGGTGCCGTGCCGAGCAGCCGGATTTCCGAGGCATGCATTTCCCAGTCCTGGCCCTTGGCGGGGGACGCGGTCAGCTTTCCCGACACCGTCACGGAAGCGCCCGTGGTCATCTTATGGATCTGGTCATATCCGGGGATGTTCGCATCCGCGATGATCTGTATGTTGCCGAGGCAGGAGCCGTCGTTCACTTCGATGAACGAAAACACCTTCGAGTCCCTGCGCGTCCGCACCCAACCGGCGACTTCGAGGGAATCCGTGGCTTGCTTGCTGGCAAGGACATGCTTGATAAGAGTGCGCATGGGCGGAACTCTAAGTTTCAAATCTCAAAGCTCAAGGCAGATGACTGGCATGGCGCTTCGCGCGAGATTACCACTTATTCCTCTGGCAAACCTTTTTCTGCGCTTCCTCCGCGAGCTCCGCGGTTCTGTCTTGAAAAAGATCAGCGGCGCGACCTATTCCTTCAAGTCTCCCGGAAACGATAGGATTCCGCGATAACCCCGTATAATCCCGGACACCGAGGCCGTGCTTGCAAAGCCATTGCCAGACACTAGACTCATCCACATCCAATGAAGTGCTTCTCCTTCACAACCGCCGCAATGTTTTGCGGCGCTACCGCTGCCATCGCTCAGGAAACCTCGGGGGCTGAGCCTGTCATGCAGACGAAATTTCTAGAGATCATCCAGGCCGGGGGCGTGATGATGTTCCCGCTGGCACTCATTTCGGTGATCGGCGGGGTTCTCGTCCTCCTCTACCTGCTCACGATACGCCGCAACGCGGTGGTCAGCGACAGGTTCATGAACGCCGCCGAGGCAATGATCCGCAAGCGTGACTACCTCGGCCTCGCCGCCTATTGCCACCGCCAGAACGAATCCATGGCACGCGTCACCCAGAAGACCCTGGACTTCTTTACAAAATACCCCTCATCGTCCTTCGGCGATGTGCGCGAGGTCGCCGAGGCTGAAGGCTCCCGCCAGGCCGGCCTGCTCTCATCACGCATCACCTACCTCGCCGACATCGGCTCAATCGCTCCCATGGTCGGCCTGCTCGGCACTGTGCTCGGTATGATCAAGTCGTTCATGGAAATCGCCGGGGGTGACATCCAGGGCGTCCGCCAGATGGGCCTCGCCGAGGGCGTTTCCGAAGCCCTCATTACCACCGCAGCCGGGCTTGTCATCGGCATCCCGGCGCTCGTTTTCTACTCCCTCTTCCGTGGCCGCGTGCAAAAATACATCGCCGAACTTGAGGCCGCATCCACCCACCTGATGGCGCTGCTCCACACCCAGGTGGAGCACCAGAAGCCCGCCGAACGCGAGTCCTACACCCCTTCCCAACTCGGCGGCGAGCGCCCGGATCTCCACGGCATCTAAGGCCCCGCCACCATGAAATTCTCCAGCAGGCAACCGGAACCCGCCAACATGCAGTTGGCACCGATGATCGACATCGTTTTCCTGCTGCTCATATTCTTCATCGTCACCTGGCAGTTCACAAAGTCGGAAACGGAACTTTCGGTCTCCGTCCCCACCGCCCAGGAAGGCGCTGATCCGGAACGCCAACGAGGAGAAATCGTAATCAACATCCTCGCCAACGGCATGATCAAAATCGAGGGCACCTCGGTGGATCTCCCTCAGCTACTTAAAAAGTTAGCATCCATCGCCGCCCAGTATGAGAACCAGCCTGTCCGCATCCGCGGCGACGGCGGGGTCGCATACCAGCGCATCGTCGAGGTCATCGATACCTGCCAGAAAGCCGGCATCTGGAACATCTCCTTCGCCACCCAGAAGCCCGCACCATCCAACTGACCGCCGCCCGTTGAAAGCTTTCCTGCCAATCCTCCTTTTTCTCCTCGCCTATCCCGCCCACGGACAGCAACCGCTTCGAGCCGGGGTCGTCGGCGAGGATCTCCGCGCCGATGCCGGCAACGATTTCTTCGCACGCGGAAAAAACCTATTCGACAGCGCCCAAGCCAGTGTCGATCTCGAAACGCGCCGCAGGCTCTACCTCCGCGCCGCCGATATTCTCTCCGCATACATCAACGAATTCCCGAACCATAAGAACACAGAGGCCGCGTGGTGGTATCTCGGCAGAAGCTACTACCAGTCCGGGATGCTGGATGACGCCAAACGCTGCTTTGCAACTCTACTCAACCGCTTCGGCCAAGGGAAATACGCTGCCGCCGCTGCATACACCCTCGCCGCCGACCACTACAACAAGGGCGAGTTCGCCTTCGCGGCACCTCTCTTCGAGCGCTTCGCCGCCAACGCCATACGCCCAGCCGACAAGCCGAAGGGCAACCTCTTCGCAGGCAACTGCTACCGCCTCCTCGGCCGCAACCGCGAGGCGATCACCGCCTACAAACGCGTTATCGTGGATCCCGAAGGAGCCCTCTTCAAGGCTCAGGCACAGATCGAGGTGGGCAAGCTCACACTGAAGGCCGGAAAATTGCAGGAGTCTCTCGATATCTTCGAAGCTGTCGCCGGCTCCAACGCCGTCCCGAAACACAGAGGCGAGGCGGCTCTCAACGCAGCCATCGCGGCCACCAAGCTGGAGAAGACCGATCTCTCGGAGAAATACCTACGCATCATACTCGACAGCCCGGGCATGGATAAATTCCGCCCCGACGCGCAAACCGCGCTGATGGAGAATTTCTACGCACGCAAAGAGTACCAGACCGTAGTCGACCTCTTCCGAAAAAGTCCCCTCAAGTCCGAGGGCGAGAAAGAAGCCCTGCGCTTGATGATCGCCGCACGCGCGATGATGAAACTCAAGCGCCCCGCCGATGCCAGTGAGCTCTTCCGTGAGGTCGAGCGCATCGTGAAACCCGGCAACGACCTCGCCTTCCAGGCATCCTACTACCGACTCAACTGCTTCTTCCAAATTGAGGGTCGGCATGTTGTCGACCAGGTCGATGCCTTCCTCCAGATCTACGAGAAATTTCACCCCAACGACACCCGCATCCACACGGCGATGCTGATGAAAGCGGAGACGCAGTTTTCCGAAAGCAGCGCCGCAGAGGCAGCAAAAACATATTCCCGGATCGATCCCACTCTCCTCAGTGATACGAACCGCCCCGGATTCCTCTACCAGCGCGGATGGTGCCTCGCCGAGGCAGGCGACTCCCAGGGCGCAATCCGTTCCCTCACGGATTTCATCGCGAAATACCCGGACGACAAGCGAATCTACCCTGCCCTCGTGAAACGCGCCAAGGCCTATGCCGAAATCGGCGAATCCGCCAAAGCCGTCGCGGATTTCGACCGCCTCACCATCGATGGTGCCGCTCCTTCCGACCTCGCCTCGCTCGCCTGGCTCGAGTCAGCCCGCACCCGCCGCAAGGAGGGCAACGTGAAAAACATGGTCGTCCGCTACAAGGGCCTGCTTGAGAACGTCGACGACCTCACCGACAACCTCAAGGCGGAGGCGAACTACTGGATCGGCTGGGGCATGGTGAAGACCAACCAACCGAAGGAATCCGCCACATACCTCAACGCCGCTCGCGACCTCCGCCCCGAGGCCTACGCGAAGCACGCAGGCCTGCTGCTCGCGCTCTCCCACTTTGCGGCACAGGATCCCAACAACCTCGCTACAGAAATCGGCCTCGCCATTAAGGGCGAATACATCGACGACGTCCCGAACCAAGCCATCCAGTGGTCCGGCATGCAGGCCTACAACGCAGGCGATTTCTCGAATACTGCCCGCTTCATGAAAATCGTCGCCAACCCCGACGAACCGCGCGTCACTCCCAAGGAAATCTGGCGCTACCTAGCGAAATCCCTGATCGAAACCGGAAAACCGGAAGACGCTCTGCCCGCCCTGGCGAACGTCCTCGATGTCGAAGAAAACCCCGCCTGGAAAGCCGATGCCCTTCTCGACCGCGCTCGCGCACTCTACGACCTCAAGCGCTTCGGAGAGTCCCGCAAAACCGCCGACGAAGCCCTCGCACTCCAGCCCCAAGGACGCACCTCCGCCTATCTTCGCATCGTCTCGGGCAACCTCCACATCCAGGAGGAAAATATCGGCCAAGCCGCCGCCGATTACCTCTACGTGATCAACTTCCACGATGATGCCGATCTCAAGCCTCTCGCCATCCACAAATACATCGCCGTCCTTGAAACGCAGGGCAAGGCCGACGAGGCTGCAAAATTCAAGCTGCAGCTTGCCAAGGATTTCCCGAAATGGAAGGCACCTTGAACCGGAGGACGATTAGTCTCCGCTCTTCAGAACCTTGATAAAAGCGTCCTGGGGGACATTCACCTTGCCGAACATCTTCATCTTCTTTTTGCCTTCTTTCTGCTTCTCCAACAGCTTGCGCTTCCGGGAGATGTCGCCGCCGTAGCACTTCGCGGTCACGTTTTTCCGCATCGCGGAAATGGATTCACGCGCAACGATCTTGCCACCAACCGCCGCTTGGATGGAGACCACGAAAAGGTGCGATGGGATCACTTCTTTCAAGCGCTCCGCGAGCTTCCGGCCGTAGCCCTCCGCCTTGTCGCGGTGGACAATGGTCGAGAAAGCCTCCACCGGGTCGCCGGCGATAAGCATGTCCATCTTGACCATCTTCGCCGAACGGTAGCCGGCGTGCTCGTAGTCCATCGAGCCGTAGCCCTTGGTAGAGGATTTTAGGCGGTCGTTGAAATCGACCAGAATCTCGGCAAGCGGCAACACGCACGAGAGCATCACCCGTAGGTCGTCGATCGTTTCCGTATTGGTCACCTCACCGCGTTTCTCCAGCACCAGCTGCATCATGTCGCCGATGTATTCGCCCGGCACCATGATGTAAACATTCACCACCGGCTCGCGGATTTCCTGGATCACCTGCGCCTCAGGGAACAGCGCCGGGTTGTCGACGATGACTTCCGTTCCATCCGTCAGATCCACATGGTAGATCACCGAAGGGTAGGTGGAGATCACATCCATATCGAACTCTCGCCGCAGCCGCTCCTGGATGATCTCCATGTGCAGAAGGCCGAGGAAACCGCAGCGGAAACCGAAGCCCAGCGCGGTCGAGCTCTCTTGAGAAAAAGTGAACGCGGGATCGTTGATCTGTAGTTTACCCATCGCCGTCTTGAGCTGTTCGTAATCTGATGAATCGACGGGGTAGATCCCCGAGAAAACCATCGGCTGGATCTCCTTGTATCCCGGCAGCGCCTCGGGGCACGGGTGGGTTGAGTCGGTCATCGTGTCGCCGATCTTCACCTCACTGGCGGATTTCATGTTCGCGATGACGTAGCCCACATCTCCGGGAACCAGTATATCCCTAGCCTCCATCTTTGGGGTGAACACCCCGACTTCCTTGACCTCGTAGGTCTTGGATGTCGCGAAAAGTTTCACCCGCTGCCCCCTCTTCAGAGTCCCTGAAAACACACGCACGTAGGAAACCACGCCGCGGTAGGTGTCGTAGAGAGAGTCGAAAACTGTCGCCCGCAGCAGCTTGTCAGGATTCTCGACCGGGGCGGGTACCCGCTCGACAATAGCCTCCAAGATTTCCTCGATGCCGATGCCGGACTTCGCCGAGGCAGGGATGCAATCCTCCGCCGGGATACAAAGGATATCCTCAAGCTGCTTCTTGCACTTCGGCACATCGGCGGCTGGCAGATCGATCTTGTTGAGCACCGGGATGATCTTGAGATTCTGCTCCTCGGCGAGGTGGAGGTTCGCGACGGTTTGCGCCTCCACGCCCTGCGCGGCATCCACCATCAGGATCGCCCCTTCACAGGCAGCGAGCGCACGGGAAACCTCGTAGGAAAAATCCACATGTCCTGGCGTATCGAGCAGATTCAGCTTGTAGGTATTTCCGTCCTTCGCCTTGTAGCTCATCGTCACCGGATGGGCCTTGATCGTGATCCCCTTCTCCCGCTCCAGATCCATCGAGTCGAGCTGCTGCGCCGATGTCTCCCTCATCGTCACGGTGCTGGTCATTTCCATCAGCCGGTCCGAAAGCGTGGTCTTGCCGTGATCGATATGGGCGATGATGGAGAAGTTGCGGGTAAACTCGGTGGGCATGGGAACGGGACGGCAGATGGATTGCACGGAATCGCGCGAATTACAGCAAAAAATGGAAGTTCACTCGCGAGACATTTCGGCGATAACCCACGCTCAGTGTACTTCCAGAGGCGGTATGCCGAGCTGCTCAGGCAGTGCGAGACGTGGCCTGTCGGTCAGAATCTCGGGATCTCCGTGGGTGACCAGCACGGTGTGCTCGAAGTGAGCGGAGGGTTTCCTGTCCTCGGTAATGACAGTCCACCCGTCTTCAAGGATGCGGACTCCAGAGACTCCCTCGTTGATCATCGGCTCAATGGCGAGGCACATGCCGGGCATGAGTGTGGGAGATTTACCGCGCGGCCGGTAGTTGGGAACCTGTGGTTCCTCGTGTAGTTTTCTGCCAACGCCGTGACCGACGAATTCGCGCACGATGGTGAAGCCGAAGGGCGCTGCGTATTCCTCCACCGCGCCGCAGAGGTCGGCGAGTTTCCTGCCGGGGCGTGCCTTCGCGATGGCCTCGTAAAGGGATTGTTCGGTGACGGCCAGGAGGCGCTTGGTCTCCAGCGGAATTTCCCCGCAGGCAACAGTGGTGGCGTTGTCGCCGATAAAGCCGCTTTTGATGATGCCGACGTCGATTTTTACGATATCCCCCGGCTGGATGCGGCGCGGGCCACCGATGCCGTGCACCACCTCTTCATTGACGGAGATGCAGATCTGGCCGGAGAAGCCACGATAGTTGAGGAAGGCGCTCTTGCAGTCCTGCTTTTCCATGAGATCCGCAGCGAGCTTGTCGATCTCACCGGTTGTGACCCCGGGGGCGACTGTAGCAGCAAGCTGCTGGAGTATCCCGGCAGCTATCCTGCCGGACTCGCGCATACGTTCGATTTCTTTCGGAGACTTGATTGGGATACGGGTGCGCATAATACTGAAATTCTAAATCTTAAATTTTAAGCCAAGAGGCCGAGGATGATGGCCGCAGTTTCGTTCTTGGAACCGGTTGCGGGGACGGATGTGAGCCTGCCGCCTTTCCGATAAAAGTCGATAACGGGGATGGTGAGGGAAACAAATTCCGCGTAGCGGTTGCGGAAATTCGCTTCGCAGTCGTCGGCCCGGGGCGCTGCGGATCCGCCGCACTTGGGGCAATTGCCGATTTCCGAAAGCTCACTGCGTTGGCCGGACCAACGACAATCGAAGCACTCGACGCGATCCCGGATGCGGCGGAGCAACACATCGAAGGGAGCTTCGAGCACGACAGCAGCATCAAGAGCTGAGCCATGTTCAGCAAGCCACCCATCGAGAAATTCCGCCTGTGGAAGGCTTCGAGGGAAACCGTCAAGGACCCACCCGGAAGATGAGTCGTTGGCTGCCAGCCAATCCGCAAGGATGGGGCACATAAGATCATCCGGAAGATATCCGCCGCGGGCTAGAATGGGCTCGGCGGCAAGGCCGAGTTCGGTGCGCCCGATGATATTCTCGCGGAGCAATACGCCGGTACTGAGATAGCCCAGGCCGAGGCTTGCAGCAATACGCCGCCCTTGGGTTCCTTTTCCCGATGCGGGGGAGCCGAGGAGGACGATTCGCATCGCGGGATAGGGGCTGACGTTTCCCCGCAGGGGAAATCAGGCCTGTGTGCCTTTGTAGATGTAGGCGGTGATTCCGAGAACGATCAGTATGGCGATGATAACCCAGAGATAAACGATGGCGTTACGCGGGGCGGCGTTGCTCTGGTTACCAAGGCGGTCATATCGACCCTTGAGCTTACCCTTACGCAGGAAGCCGTCGTAGTGCTTCTGGAGGAGATGGGTTTCGACCTGTTTCATCACATCGAGAACCACGCCGACCATGATCAGGAGCGAGGTGCCGCCGAAGAAGTGGAGGACAAGCGATCCCGGAGGAAGGCCGACGAGTTTACCTATCAGTGCGGGGAGGAAAAATAACGATGCGAGGAAGAGGGCACCTGCAAAGGTGAGGCGGGTCATCGTGAAATCGAGGAAGTCTGCCGTTGGTTTGCCCGGGCGCTGGCCGGGAATGTAGCCACCGTTGCGCTTCAGATCCTCTGCGATCTGCGAGGGCTGGAACATCATTGCAACCCAGAAGTAGGAGAAAAGGAAGATGCCGACACCACCGAGGATGTAATACCACATGCCGCCGCCGACGAGTTCGCCGTAGAGTTTCGTTGCCCATGGCTGGCCGGCGAAGAACCACTGCAGCATCATCGGAGGCAGGGACAGCACTGCGGATGCGAAAATGATCGGCATCACACCAGCATAGTTAACCTTGAGAGGCAGGTATTGAGTCTGCCCGCCGAACTGCTTGCGACCGACCACGCGCTTGGCATATTGCACGGCAATTTTTCGCTGCGCCTGGGTAATGGCGATCGTGCCGGCGATGACTACCAGGAGCAGGACTACCATCACAACCATCATGATGGCGCGGAACGGATCCCCTGAGGTGAAATAGCTCCATGCCTGGATCAGCGCACCCGGGAGAGCCGAGATGATATTCACCGTGATGATGATAGAGATGCCGTTGCCAATGCCCTTTTCGGTGATCTGGTCACCGAGCCACATCAATAAGATGGTGCCAGCAACAATCGTAAGGACGGTGAGGACCAACCAAGATACCGAGGGATCCGGGACAAGCTTGCCGAATTTTTCGACCCCCGCCATATAGGGAATGCTCCCAGGCTTTGTCAGGGACTGTGCCACGAAGTAGCCCTGTACAAGTGCGATCACAATCGTGATGTAGCGTGTATACTGGGTGATCTTCTGGCGGCCGCCGTCCTCACGAGCAAGCCGTGAGAACTTCGGCACAATCGCCGTCATGAGCTGCACCATGATCGATGCTGATATGTAAGGCATGATGCCGAGCGCAAAAACTCCGCACTGGGTTAGCCCGCCGCCGGAGAAGACCGTCAGCAATGCCGTCATGCCTCCGCTGGGGTTGGATGCATCCTGTTTCGCAACGCTATCCAGCCAAGCCTTGATCACCGTGGCATCGACACCCGGTAGGGTGATATGCACGCCGAGACGGACGATGACGATGAGGGCGAGAGTAAAGAGGATCCGATCCCGCAGTTCGGGGATTTTCCAGGTATTCGCAAAGGCGGAGATCATGATGGTTGGGAAAATTTTAAACTCTAAATTTCAAACAGGTAGCTGTCTTTGCCCGCAAAAATCGATCTTTCTCCGGCAATCCGAAGCGATTCTTTGCAGGCCGTGATCTGATAGCACGGAGAGGAAGCGTTCAAGTGCTTCCTCCCCTCAGATCAAATAATGTCGGCAACGAAGATCAAGCTTCTGGTGCGGCGTCCTCGGGCTTGACCGGTGTCCGGGTCTTCGGTGCGGGATCGGCAAAACTGCCACCCGCTTTCTCGATTTTTTCACGGGCGGTCTTGCTGACCTTGTGGAAAACGACCTTGAAGGACTTTTCCACTTCGCCGTCGCCGAGGAGTTTAATCTTGTCGGAAGGTCCGTTGACCAGGCCGCAGGCACGCAGCGAAGCTTCGTCGACGGTATCACCCGCTTCGTAGCGACTGTCGAGATCACCGACATTGACGACGTTCCACTTGTCGCGGAAGTCGAAGTTGTTGAAGCCGCGCTTCGGGAGGCGACGGTGAATGGGCATCTGGCCGCCTTCGAAACCGACGCGGACACCGCTGCCGGACCGGGCTTTCTGACCCTTGTTGCCCTTGCCGGAGGTTTTGCCGAGGCCTGAGCTTTCGCCCGCGCCAAGACGTTTCACGCGATGCTTGGCACCGGGATTTGGCTTAAGATTGTGTAGTTCCATGATTTCGGATGTCTATAGTTTGCAGTTTGGTGACGGCGACCAGTGATCGCCGCTACATTAGATGGACTTTTCCTTCTGCTTCTTGCCGCGGGATCCGAGGATCTGCTCGCGGGTGCGGACGGAGGAAAGCGCCTTGAGAGTCGCTTTGACGACGTTGGCGTGGTTAGAGGAACCCATGGACTTCGCGAGGATATCGCGGATGCCGACAGCTTCGCAGACGGCGCGGACACCGCCACCGGCGATAATTCCTGTTCCCGGGGATGCCGGTTTAAGGAGAACCTTGCCACCGCCGAATTCAGCGTAGATTTCGTGGGGAATGGTTCCGTCCACAATGCTCATCGGTTTGAGAACCTTGCGGGCAGACTCACTGGCTTTCTTGATGCAGTCAGCCACTTCGTTCGCCTTGCCGAAGCCGAGACCGACTTTGCCTTTCTTGTTTCCACAAACCACGAGGGCGGAGAAACTGAAACGACGGCCACCTTTCACGACTTTCGCACAGCGGTTGATGAACACAACCTTTTCGGAGAGTTCGTTGCCATCCTCGTCGGTGATCGGTGCGCGCTCTTCACGGCGCGGGCCTCCACGGCCACGACCACGACCACCACCGCCACCGCCGCCAAAGCCGCCACGGCCTTGGCCGCCGCCACCTTGATAGCCGCCGCGTTGCGGAGGTCCGGATTGTTGAGGTGCGGCAGCCGCCGCAGGAGAAACATTCGGTGCAGCGGCGGTTGCCGGAGCCGCGGGAACCGCTGGAGTTGCCGGAGCCGCCGCAGCGGTTTCATTTTCAGGAGTATTAGCCATGTGATTGGGGAATTAGAATTTGAGACCGGCTTCGCGGGCTGCGTCGGCAAGGGCTTTCACCTTACCATGATAGAGATGGCCGCCGCGGTCGAAGACCACGTCGGAAATATTTGCCGCCTTTGCGCGGTCTGCCAGTTGCTGGCCGACCTTCTCGGCGGATGCGATGTTCGAGGCGTTGCCCTCGAAGCTCTTGTCCATGGTTGAAGCGGATGCGAGCGTACGGCCTACTGTATCGTCGATCAGCTGTGCGTAGACGTGCTGGTTCGAGAAATAGACGGCCAGGCGCGGACGCTCCGGAGTGCCGGTCACCTTGCGGCGGATACGACTGTGGATCCGCTGGCGGATGGATTTGCGTTGAATGGTGCTCATGTAACGGAGATATTTTATGGTTATTTACCGACGCTCTTGCCTTCCTTGCGGCGGACTTTCTCGCCGACGTAGCGGACACCCTTGCCTTTGTAAGGCTCCGGTTTGTAGAAAGCGCGGACTTCGGCGGCGAATTGGCCGACAAGCTGTTTATCGATACCCTCAACCTTGATCTTGGTGTTTTCGTTCACCGTGACCGTGAGGCCGGATGGGATCGGGTGGAGGAGCGGGTGCGAACGGCCGAGGGAAAGATCGAGATCCTTGCCCTTGACGGCTGCGCGGAGACCGACGCCGTGGATTTCAAGATCCTTGGCGAAGCCAGTTGAGACGCCGATGATCATATTATTGACGATGCTGCGAACCGTGCCGTGTAGGGCGCGGTGCTCGCGTTGCTCGGTGGCGCGGGTGACGACGACACTGCCGTCTTCGCTTGTAAGCGAGATTCCAGCAGGAACCGAGAAGTCGAGTTTGCCCTTCGGGCCTTCGACTTTGACGGTGTTGCCCTCGACCTTAACGTCGACCTTTTCGGGCAGGGAGATTGGTTTGAGTCCGACTCGTGACATAATGTTGGTTTGTTCGAGTTTTGGGTTTACCAGATGTTGGCGAGAATTTCGCCGCCAAGTTTCTGGCGCTTGGCGGATGATCCGGACATCACACCCTTCGAGGTCGAAAGGATGGCGATGCCGAGGCCGGACAGGACGCGTGGGATTTCCTGGGAACCGACATATTGGCGGCGGCCAGGCTTGGAAACGCGCTTGAGATCAGTGAGAACAGGGCGGCCGTCGACGAATTTCGGGCTGACTTTCAGCTCGGTGCGTTCGCCGGTGACGACTTCGTATTTCCAAAGGTATCCCTCTTGCTTGAGGATCTCGGCGATGTCCGCCTTGATCTTGGAGTAGGGTGCGGTGAATTCCTCGTTTCCGGCGCGTGCTGCGTTTTTGAAACGGGTGAGGAAGTCTGAGATCGGGTCTGTGAGAACTGCCATAATGGTGGTTTCCTTAAATTCTATGGGGTTATGCGTTGGCTAGTTCGGCTTCGTCAGCCTTCTTGATATCGCGGAAGGGCATTCCGAGCTCGGTGAGGAGCTCACGGCCTTCGTTGTCGGTACGTGCGGTGGTCACGAAGATCAGGTCGAATCCGATCTGGCGCTTGACCTGGTCGAGTTCGACTTCCGGAAAGATGGTCTGATCCGAGAAGCCGCAGGCGTAATTGCCGCGTCCGTCGAAGGATTTCGGAGAAATCCCGCGGAAATCTCGGATATTCGGAGCAGTGATGTTGATGAAGCGGTGCAGGAAATCCCACATCTGTTCGCCTCGCAGGGTCACTCGGGCGCCGAGGGGCTCGCCTTCGCGGAGCTTGAAGTTAGCAACCGCCTTCTTCGAGAAGGTGATGGAAGGCTTCTGGCCGGTGATCTTGGAAATCTCGGCGACGGCGTCATCGACCGCGACCTTGCGATCCGGTGCCTTGCCCATGCAGGACGTGACGACGATTTTCTCAAGCCGTGGGACTTGATGCGGATTGGTGTAGCCGAGCTTCTTGGTCAAAGTCGGCACAACCTTGTCTTTGTATTCTTGCAGTAGTGCTGGTGTACTCATTTATTTTAGCGGGTCAGCGCGTGGTTTTTGTTAACGCTTAAGCGCGGGCGGCCTCGTGAAAGGCTTAGCCCAATTTTTTCACATTGGAAATATGGACGGGGGCGTCGACGGTCTTGATGCCGCCTTCCGGATCGGCTTCGGATTGGCGGACAGCCTTCTGGACGGTGCGGCCACCTTCGACGACAACCAAGCCTTTGACGGCATTGATGCTGAGGACGGTGCCTTGCTTGCCCTTGTGGTTACCGGCGATAATTTCGACCTGGTCGCCTTTTTTGACGTGTGTCTTGATGGTGCTCATTTTAGAAATTGTTCAGGAGTTAGAGAACCTCTGGTGCGAGGGACACGATCTTCATGAATTGCTTTTCACGTAGTTCGCGGGCGACGGGTCCGAAGATACGGGTGCCGCGTGGGTTGTTGTCCTTATCGATAAGGACGATCGCGTTCGAATCGAAGCGGAGGATGGAGCCATCGGGACGGCGGACGGGGAATGCCGTGCGGACGACAACGGCTTTCACAACGCTGCCTTTCTTCACGGAGGCGGTGGGGATCGAATCGCGGATGTGCGCGGTGATCACGTCACCGACGCGTGCGGAGCGTGTACGCTTGCCGAGAACGCCGATCATTTTTGCGGTGCGGGCGCCGGTGTTGTCGGCAACAGCGAGCTTGGTTTCCATTTGGATCATGGCAGTGGTGTCGTAGAGGGTTTGGAAAAATTGATTAGTGGGAGAGAACCTCGGCAAGTGCCCAGCGCTTAAGCTTGGAAACAGGCTTGGTTTCGATGATGCGGACGCGATCGCCGATGGCGGCCTCGCTCTTCTCGTCGTGCACGTAGTATTTCTTCGAGCGCTTGACGATCTTGTTGAACTTGGGGTGCGGGACGCGGGCGATGTGCTCGACGACGATAGTCTTCTCCATCTTGTTGGAGACGACGACGCCGACACGGGTCTTGCGCTTGTGAACCGCCGGGGCGGCTTCCTGTGATGATTCGCTCATGATATTGGATCGATAAATATCGGCCGGGAACGGCCAATCGGACTCAGGCCGTTTCGTTGTTGATGGTTAGAATTTGGGCGATCTCAAGGCGCACCTGCTTGAAGCGGGCGGGGTTTTCAAGAGTTCCAGCCGAGCGCTGGAGGCGCAAGTTCATGGATTCCTGCTTGAGGTCGCGGAGGCGGCGGAGGCGCTCGTCTGCGGAGAGTTCGCGGATGTCTTTGGCTTTGGAAAGTGCCATGGTCGTAAGTTGTCTTGGATTATTGGTGCGGATTGCGGGTCACGAGGCGGGTGCGAAAACCAAGCTTGTAGGAAGCAAGGCGCATCGCTTCGCGTGCGGCGGTTTCAGAAACACCGGCTACTTCGAAAAGCATGTTCCCGGGGCGGATGACGGCGACCCAGGTGTCAACGGCGCCTTTGCCTTTACCCATTCGGGTTTCAGGAGGACGGCGTGTGATGGACTTGTGAGGGAAGACGCGGATGAAGACCTTGCCCTTCCTTTTCAGGGAGCGGTTGATCGCAACACGGCAGGCTTCGATCTGGCGCGTGGTCAACCAGGCGCGCTCTAGGGTCTGGAGGCCGAAGTCACCGAAGGCGACGGTGGTTCCGCGCTGGGCGTTACCGGCGCGTGATCCGCGGTGGCTCTTCCGGAACTTTGTTCTTTTGGGCATCAAAGGCATGACTTATTTCTCCTTGTTGAGTGGTTGAATGTTGTGGCTATCAGGCTTGAGGAAATCAAGCGGTAGGGGCTGGAGCAGTAGGGGCTGGAGCAGGTGCAGGAGCCGAAGTTGGTGCAGGTGCGGGAGCCGGAGCATCACCACCTTGCGGGCGGTTGTCGGGACGTCCGCCGCCACCTTGGCGACGATCACCGCCGCGTCCACCGCGCTCGCCGCGTCCACGGTCAGGACCGGGCTTGCCGTCGTCCTCTTTTTTGTTGATCCAGCATTTGACGCCGATAATCCCGTAAACGGTGCGGGCTTCTGCGAAACCGTAGTCGAGTGGGACACGCAGCGTCTGGAGAGGCACTTTGCCTTCGCGGTAGCTCTCTGCACGGGCGATATCAGCGCCACCGAGGCGTCCACCACAACGGACGCGGATGCCTTCGGCACCGAATTCCATGGCGGTCTGGAGCGAGCGCTTCATGGCGCGGCGGAAGGAAATCCGGCGCTCAAGCTGGATTGCGATCTGCTCGGCAACGAGCTGAGCATCGAGTTCCGGCTTGCGAATTTCGAGAATGTCGAGTTTTACCTGGGATTCCTTGCAGATCTTCTGGACCTCATTGGTCATGATCTCGATCTCCTTGCCCTGGCGGCCGATGATGAGACCGGGGCGGGAAGAGTGGAGGGTAACGCGGACACTGTTCCAAGCACGCTCAATAACGACGCGGGCGAGGCCGGCGTTGATGAGCTTGTTCTTGAAATATGCGCGGATGGCAAGATCCTCGTGGAGCTTGTTGGTATAGTCTTTGCCGCTGGCATACCATTTGGAACGCCAGTCTTTGTTGACGGCGAGGCGGAAGGCGATCGGATTTACTTTTTGGCCCATGGTGTTAAGTAGAGAGTGTTATCGGGATGAGTTACGCGGTTGCTTCTTCGGCGGCCGCGACTTCGGTTACAGGAGCCTTGTCGGCTTTCTTTGCAGCGGTCTTCTTGGGGGCGCGCTTTTTCTTTTCAGGAGCGGCACCAACAAGGGTGATGGAAATGTGGGAAGTGCGTTTGATGATGGCACCGGCGGATCCTTTGGCACGCGGCTTGAAGCGACGCATTGTTGGACCTGCACCGATGACAGCTTCCTTGATGACCAGCGAGTTGGTGTCGAGGGAGAAGTTGTTCTCCGCATCGGCGATCGCTGTTTTCAGCGTCTTGCTGATCAACTGGGCGGCCTTCTTCGGGGTGAAGGTAAGGATGTCGAGGGCGTTTGAAACAGGGAGACCCTGGATTTCGCGGGCTACGTCACGCGCTTTCTTTGGCGAGAGGCGGACAAATTTGGTGATGCTGGTGACTTCCATGATCGTCGGTGTGTTAAGATTATAGGGAAACTTAGTTTTGGGTAAGGAGGACGGCGGTGTCGCCGAGACGGGGTGTGTGGTCGTTGGAATCGATCTGTTCTACGAAAGCCCCCGAGACCGAACGGCGGACATCCGCAAGGATGGCTTTTCCGTAAGCCTGTTGGCCGTGAAGGAGGCGGAATGTCATTCCGATCCTTGCACCTTGGGATTCGCCCAGATTGAATACAAGCATGCCGGTGGACTGATCCATGCTGACGATATTCGCCTGCTGGAGGTTGCCCGTCCGGACATCGGGGAGGGGTTTCTGGCGGAGACCACTGGCAGAGTCAAGCTCTCTCATTGCCGTTTCCACTCTGAGTCTTGCATCGGGATCGGAAACAACCGCCTGACGGAGGCAGTCCTGCACCGAAGCGGAGAACCGCATCGCTGCGGTTTCCAGGCGGTTGATGCGTTCGTTGGCAAGTTCGAGATCGGCGGCAGCCTGTATCAGGCGGTCGTCGCCGCCATCGAGCAGGTTCTTGCCGAGCGCCTCGAGGCGTTCGCGGACCTGATTGAGCTGCTCGGTTGATTTCTTCTCGGCCTTGTTCGCCTCGACGAGTGAGAACCGCAGGTTGCGGTTTTGCCCCTGGAGGTCGGAAATGAGTTCCTGGAGCTGCTCGTTGGAGACCGCCTGCCCATGGCACGGCGCGACCATGACCAGCAGCCCGAGGGCGGCGGCGAGGTTGCGCGGATGACAGATGGCAGGCATTTCGATGAGGTGCGGTTGAAAAACTGATTACTTCTTACCGATGCCGCCGTGGGCACGGAAGATGCGGGTCGGGGAGAATTCGCCGAGCTTGTGGCCGACCATGTTCTCAGTGACGTAGACAGGGATAAAGGTCTTGCCGTTGTGGACGGAGAAGTTATGGCCGACGAAGTCCGGAGTGATCATGGAATTGCGGGACCATGTCTTGATGGGCTTGCGGTCGGAGCCTGCTTCGGCGACGGCGTCGATCTTAGCGAGAAGCTTCTGATCGACGAACGGGCCTTTCTTGAGGGAACGTGGCATAAGTTAAATGGAGTAAGGTTTCGGGAAAGGGTTATTTCTTCTTCTTGTTGTCGTGGCGCGACTCGACGATGAAGACGCTTGTGGTCTTCTTCTTCTTGCGGGTCTTCTGGCCCTTGGCGTGACCCCATGGGGAGAGAAGGTGCTGACGTCCACCACCGGACTTGGATTTACCTTCGCCACCACCGTTCGGGTGATCGACGGGGTTCATGCACATGCCGCGGACGGTCGGGCGGATGCCCTGCCAGCGTGAGCGACCGGCTTTTCCGGAAACTTCGTTCATGTGGTCGCGGTTGCCGACGGCACCGATCGTGCAGTAGCAGGCTTCGTGGAAGCGGCGGATTTCACCGGAACGCATTTTCAGGAGAGCCCATCCGCCATCGCGGTTGGAAAGGACAGCGCTTTGGCCGGCCGAACGGGCGACTTTGCCACCGCCACCCGGAAGCAGCTCGATGTTGTGAACTTCCGTTCCGAGGGGCACTTTGCCGAGAGGCATCGCGTTGCCAACCTTCGGGGCGACATTTTCGCCGGAGATTACCTTCGCTCCGTCGGTGAGGCCGGCGGGTGCGAGGATGTAGGATTTTACGCCGTCCTTGTATTGGAGTAGGGCGATGCGGCAGGTGCGGTTCGGATCGTACTCGATTCCAACCACGGTTGCTTCGATTTCGCGCTTGTTGCGTTTAAAATCAACCAGGCGATAGTGGCGCTTGTGCCCACCGCCGATGTGGCGGGTGGTGATGCGTCCGGTATTGTTCCGACCACCCGAGCGCTTGAGCGGGGTGAGCAGGGACTTCTCCGGCTTGCTCTTGGTGATCTCTTCGAATGAAGGGAGCTCCTTGTAGCGCTGGGATGGTGTGAGGGGCTTAAAAGTTTTAAGTGGCATGACTCGCGTTTCGTTAAAAAGGTTTTGGATGTCCGGCTTTCGGCCGACGCCCAATATGCGGGCTTAGATGAGGTCGATGGATTCACCGGCCGCGAGGCGAACGATGGCTTTCTTGTAGCTAGCGGTGCGGCCTTCGTCGGCGCGGCGCTTGCGGCGGACTTTTCCGTCGTAATTCGCGGTGCGAACCTTGACGACCTTCTTGTCGAAGATGGTCTCAACTGCTTGCTTGATCTCGAGCTTGTTGGCGAACTTGTCGACCTCGAACACAACCTCGTTGTTCTGCTCTTGGAGCAGGGAGGCTTTTTCGCTGAGGCGGACGTTCTTGATGACCTGGTAGATGTCTTTCATGGTCGTAGTTTTCTGGGAAATTAGGCTGTGCGTTGGGCGATGGTCTCGACGGCGTCGCCGACGAGGATGATAACTCGTGAGAGGAGCAATTCCTCGACGTTGAGTTCGGAAGGAGTGACGAGCTGTGTCCAGGCGACGTTGCGCGCTGCGAGCTTGGTGGAGTCGTCGAAGTTGCCGACGAGGAGAACCTTGCGCTCAGCATCAGTGACGTTTTTCAACCCGGAGAGGAAAGATTTGGTCTTGCCGTCGGCGATTGCGAAGGTGTCAACGGTGACGATTTTCTCGGCGCGGGTGAGGTCACCGAGGACGCGGCGCAGGGCAAGCTTGCGGACGGCCTTGGGGACGTTTTTTGCGTAGGAGCGGTTGCGCGGTCCGAAGACGACACCACCACCGACAAAGATAGGAGCCTTCCTGTCGCCGTGACGGGCGTTGCCGGTTCCCTTCTGTTTATACATCTTTTTACCGGTGCCACGGACTTCGCCACGGGTCTTGGTATGCGCGGTGCCGGAACGGCGGTTCGCACGGTATGCGGTGATGAGATCGTGGACGGCTTGGCGGCCTTTTTCCTCGCCTACTAGGACAAGGTTGGCTGCTTCGGCATCTGCTGCTGTGAAAGCTTTTGCGGACATGGCGGAAAGTTACTTGGGGATTCTGGAGAGGGCGGAGCGCTGCTTATTTCTTATTCGCAGGGCTGATCGTGAGGTAGGCGCCTTTGGCACCCGGGACGGAACCGGAAACGAGGATGACACCATCGTCTTCTCGGACAGCGATAACCTTGAGATTCTGGGTGGTGGACTTGGTGGTGCCCATGTGGCCGGGCATCGGCTGGTTTTTCCAAACGCGACCGGGAGTGGATCCCGGACCAATGGCTCCCGTCCGGCGGTGCATCATGTGGCCGTGTGCCTGTGGCTGACCGTGGAAGCCGTGGCGCTTGACCGCACCCTGGAAGCCGCGACCAATCGTGTTGCCGATGACATCCACGTATTGACCGGCTTCGAAAAGTGCTAAGCCGGGATGTTCGGTCGGAACCTCTGCGCCGTTTTCGAAACGGAACTCCTGGACGCGGCGTTTCGGGGTGGAACCCGCCTTTTTGAAGCGTGCGAGATCCGGCTTGTTGACGCGGAATTCCTTCTGATCGTCAAAGCCGACCTGGACTGCGCTGTAGCCGTCCTTTTCAAGGGTTTTGGTCTGGAGGAGCGTATTGCCCGCAACGTTGATAACGGTGACGGGGATGCTGGAGCCCGCTTCCTTATCGAAGATGCGGGTCATGCCGAGTTTTTTACCGAGTAGTCCGAGTGACATAACTTAAAAGAGATTTGAGATTAAAAATAGGAGATTGAGAAAGACGAATCAACTCAGATACGGATGGTGATATCGACACCGGCGGGAAGGTTGAGCTTCTTGAGCTCATCGACGGTGCGGGCCGTAGGATCAACGATGTCGAGAAGGCGCTTGTGAGTGCGTATCTCGAACTGTTCGGCGGACTTCTTGTTCACGTGGACGGAACGGTTGACGCTGAACTTCTCGATGCGGGTTGGAAGCGGGATAGGACCAGCAACACGGGCGCCGGTGCGCTTTGCTGTCTCCACAATTTCGAGGGCCGAGCGGTCGATGGCGCGGTGATCGAAGGCGCGCAGGCGGATGCGGATTTTCTGAGCTGACATAGAATGTGGTGGTGGTTGGTTCGGAGATTTGTTGGAAGATCAGGCTACTCGGTCGACGGCAATTTGCTCGACGATGTTGGTGGGGACCTGTTCGAAATGGGAGGGGGTCATCGCATAGGACGCGCGACCAGAAGAGAGTGTGCGAACGGCAGTGGAGTAGCCGAACATTTCCTTGAGAGGGACGTTTGCGGAAACGACGGAGAAAGTGCCCTTCGATTCCATGTGTTGAATCTGGCCGCGGCGGCGGTTGAGATCGCCCATGACATCGCCCTGATAATCGTCGGGGGTGTTGACTTCCACTGCCATGATGGGCTCGAGAAGGATCGATCCGGCATTCTTGAAAGCGTCACGCATTGCGAAAATGGCGGCCATTGCAAAAGCGTTTTCGTTGGAATCGACGTCGTGGAAGGAACCGTCGAGGACATCAACGTGAGTGTCGATGACTGGATATCCGGCGATGACGCCGTTCATGGTTGCCTCGCGGCAGCCCTTGAGGACGGCGTTGATGAATTCTTTGGGGATGGAGCCGCCGACGGTCTTATTCTCGACCGAGATTCCCTTGCCAGCCTCATTTGGGTGGACGGAGAGGATGACGTGACCGTATTGGCCGCGACCGCCAGATTGCTTGACCAGCTTGCCTTCACCCTTGGCAGCTTTGGTGATCGTTTCGCGGTAGGTGATCTGAGGCGCGCCGGTGTTGGCGTCCACTTTGAATTCACGCTTGATGCGGTCAACGATGATCTCCAAGTGGAGTTCACCCATTCCGGAAATGATCGTCTGGCCGGTTTCCTCGTCGGTCTTGACCATGAAAGTCGGATCCTCGTCGGAGAGGCGGGCGAGAGCGAGGGCGAGTTTTTCCTGGTCGGCCTTGGTGCGCGGCTCGACTGCCATGGAAATGACGGGCTCGGGGAAAGTTGGGGGCTCGAGAACCACATCGTGGCCTTCTGCGGCGAGTGTGTCACCAGTGGTGGCGTTTTTCAGGCCCACCATTGCAGCGATATCACCGGCGAAACATGCATCGATATCCTTGTGCTCGTCTGCCTGGATGCGGATGAGGCGGCCGACGCGTTCCGATTTGCGGGTGCGGGGATTATATACCGTGTCGCCCTTGCGGATGACGCCGGAATAGACGCGGAAGAAAACGAGTTTTCCGACGAACTTGTCAGCCCAGAGTTTGAAGACGAGGGCGGTGAACTTGGCGTCGTCGGTGGTCGGGATTTCGATGGAAATCTCTTCGTTTTCCGGATCCATGCCGGTGGTGAATGGGATATCGAGAGGGGAAGGAAGGTAGTCGATAACAGCGTCGAGGAGATACTGGACGCCCTTGTTCTTGAAAGCGGAGCCGCCTGCGATCGGAACAAGCTTGTTGGCGATGGTGGCGCGGCGAATGGCCTGCTTGAGATCGATGAGAGTGATCTCCTCTTCCATCAGGAATTTCTCGCCGAGTATCTCGTCACAATCGGCGGTGGTGGATACCAGCTCGTCGTAAGCAGCCTTGGCGACGAGCTTCTGATCTTCGTCCAGTTCCTTGACGGTGTAGGTGGAACCGAACTTGTCATCGTCGGAGTAATAAACCGCCTTGTGGTTCACCACGTCGATCTGACCCTTGAGATTTTCCTCGCATCCGATCGGGATGAGGATGCGGACGGCGTTCGCTCCGAGTTTCTCCTTGATCTCGGATACAACGTTGTCGAAATCGGCTCCGGTGCGATCCATCTTGTTGACGAAGACGATACGCGGGACGTCGTATTTGGTGGCTTGGCGCCAGACGGTCTCTGTCTGGGGTTGGACACCGGCGACACCGCAGAAAACGACGACTGCGCCATCTAGGACACGGAGGGAGCGCTCCACCTCTGCGGTGAAATCGACGTGCCCAGGGGTGTCGATGATATTGATACGCTGTTTCTCTTCGTTGAAAAGCTTGGTGACGTTTTCATCATCATGTTGCCACCACTCAGTGGTGACGGCAGCGGAAGTGATGGTGATGCCGCGTTCGCGCTCCTGCTCCATCCAGTCGGTGGTGGCCGCGCCGTCGTGCACCTCGCCGATCTTGTGGATCATCCCAGTATAGAAAAGGATCCGCTCGGTAAGAGTGGTCTTTCCTGCGTCGATATGCGCAGCGATCCCGATATTGCGGGTTCGCTCAAGCGTATAACGACGATCTGGATGGTTTTGGCTCAAAAGCTTTTAGTCTCAGTGAGAGGAAAATTCTTAGAAACGGAAATGGGCGAAGGCGCGGTTTGCCTGTGCCATCTTGTGGACGTCGTCGCGCTTGCGGACGGTTGCACCCTGATTGTTGGCAGCGTCCTTGATCTCGTTGGAGAGTGCGACGTGCATCGGAGTGCCCTTGCGGTTGCGGGCGTATCCGACGAGCCAACGCATGGCGAGGGACTCGGAGCGGTCGGCGTCAACCTCAAGCGGCACCTGGTAGGTCGCACCACCAACACGGCGAGACTTGACCTCAACGCGCGGCTTGGAGTTTTCCACCGCACGGGTGATGACTTCCAGTGGATCGACGGTGTCGGTACCTTCGTTGGCGCGCTCGATGGCGTCGTAGACGATGCGTTGGGCGAGCGAGCGCTTGCCGTCCTGCATGACCTTGGTGATGAGGTGGCCGACGACAGGGCTGTCGTAACGTGGATCGCGGCGATCCGGCTTGGTGAAGATTCTCTTGCGGCGTGGCATGACTTTTTAGGGTAAAGGGTTGCGGAAATTACTTCTTCTTGGCGGCGCCTGCTTTCGGCTTCTTCGCACCATACTTGGAGCGAGCCTGACGGCGCTTGTCGACACCGAGGGTGTCGAGCGAACCGCGGACGATGTGGTAACGAACACCCGGAAGGTCTTTCACCCGACCGCCGCGAACGAGGACGATGGAGTGCTCTTGGAGGTTGTGACCTTCACCACCGATGTAGGCGATGACTTCGAATCCGTTGGTGAGGCGCACCTTGGCGACCTTACGGAGCGCGGAGTTCGGCTTCTTCGGCGTCCGGGTCATGACCTGGAGACAAACACCGCGGCGTTGCGGGCAGTTGACGAGAGCGGGAGATTTCGACTTCTCGACCGGGACGTGACGTCCTTTGCGAACTAGTTGATTAATGGTCGGCATGATTTCCTTCGTGTTTCTGGAGTTGTCTTGAAAAGTTTTTGGGACAATCCGGCACGAAGACGGGGCTTTGAAAACCCGTGATCGCTTTTTTCCGGAGCTGCACCCGATAATTTCCCCTGTTTCGTGGTAGTCACCGCTGTTTTTCGGGGTGACTAAGCCTCGCTGTGGGGGGCGGGACTTTATTCTTCGGTGCCGATCTGACAAGACCTTTTTGACCTTTTTTGAAAAAAAGTTTTTCGAACTGCGTAATCCCCCGAATTCCTTGGGTTCAGGGGATTATTTCCGCTTCGCCTGGCTCATAGCCTGGCTGAACCAGTCGTTTCCGGCAGCTTGCTGCTGAGGGCGGCTGTCGCGGCGCGACTGGGGGCGGCGGTCGTTGACGGAGGGAGAGTTACTGCCCCTGGCTTGGCGGGGCTCGAATTCAGGCTTGGATTTCATCGAAAGGGCGATGCGGCTCCGCTTCAGATCCACCTCCATGACGGTGACGTGGACTTTCTGGCCAACTTTGACGATCTCCGAGGCATCGCGGACGAACTGGTCGTCAAGCTGGCTCACGTGGACGAGGCCGTCCTGATGGACGCCAACATCGACGAAGGCGCCGAATGCGGTGACATTGGTGACGATCCCGGGAAGCTTCATGCCCACAGTGAGATCGGCGGGTTTTGCGATACCTTCGGCGAAATTGAAGGCCTCGAAGGCCTTGCGGGGGTCGCGGCCGGGCTTGGAAAGCTCCGAGAGTATGTCCTGCAGGGTGGGCAGGCCGACTCCTTCGGAAATGTATTCCTGGAGCCTGATTTTTTTACGCAGAGAGTCGTCGCGCACGAGATCCGGAACGGAACAGCCAAGGTCTGCTGCCATTTTTTCGACCAGGGTGTAGCGCTCCGGGTGGACCGCGGAGGCATCAAGCGGATGGGCTGCATCGCGAATGCGGAGGAAACCCGCCGCCTGCTCGAAGGCCATGTCTCCGAGGCGCGGAACTTCCCTCAACTGGGCGCGGGAGGTGAAGCCGCCGTTCGCAGTGCGGTAGGAGATAATGTTTTCCGCAAGGGAATTGCTGAGACCGGAAACATAGGCGAGCAGGTGCTTGGAGGCGGTATTGAGCTCGACCCCGACGCCGTTGACGCAGCTCACAACCGTGTCATCGAGGGAGGTTTTGAGGGCTCGCTGGTCGACATCGTGCTGGTACTGGCCGACGCCGATGGCTTTCGGGTCGATTTTCACCAGCTCAGCAAGGGGATCCATCAGACGGCGGCCGATGGAAATGGCTCCGCGCACGGTGACGTCCTCATTGGGGAACTCCTCGCGGGCGGCCTCGGAGGCGGAATAGATCGAGGCTCCGCTCTCATTGACCATGACGACCTGGATAGAGGCGGGGAGCTTGAGTTTTTTTACAAAGGTCTCGGTCTCGCGGGAGGCCGTACCGTTGCCAATGGCAATGACCTGAATGTCGTGCTTCTTGATGAGCCCGGCGACTTCGACGGCAGCCTCGTAGGCCTGGCTGTTAGAGCCGGCGGTGCAGTGCAAGACGGTGTGGTGGAGGAGGTTGCCCTGAGCGTCGAGGACGACGGTCTTGCAGCCGGTGCGGAAGCCGGGGTCGATAGCAAGGGTGCGCTTGCGGCCGAGGGGCGAAGCGAGCATGAGTTCGCGGAGGTTGTCGGCAAAGACTTGGATGGCCGTCTCATCGGCGCGTTTTCTCCCGAGCAGGCGCATTTCCGTTTCCATGGAGGGCATGAGCAGGCGCTTGCAGCCATCTTCGGTGGCAAGCCGAATCTGCTCTGCGCACTCCCCTTTTCCGGTCATCCAGATTGGGACGGCGATGTGTGAAACGCGCTCCAGCGGCACCTCGATGCGCATGAACAGGAAGGCCTCCTTCTCGCCGCGACGGATGGCGAGCATGCGGTGAGAGGGGATGGATTTGAACGACTCGGACCACTCAAAGTAGTCGCGGTATTTCGCAGCGTCCGTCTCCTCTTCCTTCCCATACATGATCTTCGAGGAGACGCTGGCCTCCTCCTCGTAAACCTTGCGCACCTGCCCGCGCAGAGTGGCATCGTCCGCGACGCGCTCGGCGATGATGTCGCGGGCGCCGGCAAGGGCGTCCTCGGCGGTGGTAACCTCCTTTTCTGGGTCAATATATTTCGCAGCCTCTTCGGCGGGGTCGGCGTTTTGGTTTTCGAAAAGGAAGTCGGCGAGAGGCTCAAGGCCGCGATCAAGGGCTTTCGTGGCGCGGGTCTGGCGCTTCGGCCGGAAGGGAGCGAAGACGTCCTCAAGGGCGGTGATGGTGAGGGCGGCCAAGACCTTTTTCCTCAGCTCATCGGTCAGGAGTTTGCGCTCATCGAGGGATTTCAGGATGGTGGCGCGGCGAGAATCCAGCTCCGCGAGCTGCACCATGCGATCGCGGATCGCCTGGATCTGCACCTCGTCGAGCATGCCGGTGACCTCTTTCCGGTAGCGGGAGATGAATGGAATGGTCGCGCCCTCTGCTAGGAGCTTGGCGGTGGCGGCGACGGAGCAGAGCTTGATGCCGGTCTCGCGGGCGATGAGTTCGAGATGGGCTTGGGAGGATTTTTCGGGAGTGGCTTCGGACATGATTCAGGGCAGGGAAATTACCTGCGAAATCGCTCCCGAAGCAAGCGGCATGAGACGCCAAAACGAAATCCGAGGATCGACCTTCAAGCTAGCAATTTCCTGACCGTGGCCAGATCCTTCTTGGCCAATGCCGCGACAAACGCCGGCAGCTTCTCCGCGAGTTCCTGCGGCTCGATATTATGGCTGCCCTTGCGAAGCTGCACCTCAAGACCCGCAACCTCGAGAGGAGCGATCGTTTCCGCGAGCTGGTGGTAACTCAGCTTCTCGAAATACTTGGTGAAAACGGCGATCTCGCGGCCGGTTTTCGACTCCGCAGCAATGGTTTTCCCAATCGGTAGCATCCCCAGTGCGGCAAGTGACACGCCACCGATAAAATCCCTAAGCTCCAAAGCATGAGATTATTTGTTGGCCTCCGCATGTCAAAGAATCACGCAAATCCGATCCCGGGCAAAAAAAGTGCCGCCAGGAAACCGCGGCAAATGTGGACAAACTACCGTTGCTCCGATCAAGGCCTGGCGGGGTTCGCCTGCCATACCTCCACGGCTCCTGACAGCGAGGGAAAGGAAACCCGGCGGCGGCAGACCCGCAAGGAAAAATGTGAGGTGTGTATGGAGCGCGGCTTTGCAAGCCACTTCCCTACGCGCACAACCACGCCTTTCGTTCCGAAAAAATCGGAAGAGGGGTTGTTCGAGAACATGGGCTTGATGCGGGCCGTGAGAAAGCGGCTTAAAAAGCCGCGCTCCCTATCAGCTTTCCCAGCTTCGCACCCGCAGCGCCTCAGCGGCGGCGCGAGCCTCGGCCTCTTTCTTGCTCTTGCCCTTGCCAGTGGCGAGGAGCTTTTCCTGCCAGATCACTTCCGCTTGGAAAACCCGCCGATGATCCGGCCCACTCTGGTTGAGAATCTGGTAGATCGGCGCGACAGGATGAATCGCCTGCAAGCATTCCTGGAGCTCTCCCTTGGGGTTCTTTTCATCCGGGCTTTCCACCATCCCTTCGATCTCGGCCTCGAACAGTCGCAGGATCAACTCCTTGGCCGCCGGTTGCCCGGAATCCAAATAGACAGCGCCGATGAGGGATTCGAAGGCGTCTGCGAGGGTGGAAAGCCTGCGCCGCCCGCCCGTCGCCTCCTCGCCTTTCCCGAGCAGCACGTAATCTCCCAAATAGATCATCATCGCAAACCTCGCCAACGCCCTGCGCGAAACGACCCTAGACCGGAGCTTCGTCAGGTGCCCTTCGCTGGAGTCAGGGAAGAGCTTGTACAGCGCCTCGGTCACGACCAGTTGCAGCACCGCATCGCCGAGAAACTCGAGCCTCTGGTTGTCAAAGTGCGGTTGCTGAGACTCGTATGCGAGACTGGGATGAGTCAGCGCCTCGGCCAAAAGGAGCGAGTTGCGAAACTTGTATTGGATACGGCTTTCCAGCGGTTGCATCGGCGGTTTCCCGGTTATCACCTCTTTCCCCGCTTCCGGTAACCGTACCGGAGGCGGGGAAAAAGGTGGGGTGATCGACGGGGCTCGAACCCGCGACAACCAGAATCACAATCTGGGGCTCTACCAACTGAGCTACGACCACCATTCAGGGGGCGGGAGGCTTATAACAGTCACGCCGTATTGGGAAGGGAAAAATCGGATCATGCCGTTAAATCATCAAGCGCGTCCTCGAGCTTGCGGAAACGGAAGCGGAAACCGGCTTGTTCGAGTTTTTTCGGAACGGCGCGCTGGCCGGCGAGTAGGACACTGGCGAAATCGCCCAGCACGAGCTTCAGGGCAATGCCCGGCACCGGCAAGAACACCCACCGCCCGACCGCCTTGGCGAGCTTGCGGGAGAGATCCGCGTTCCGTTCCGGCTCGGGTGCAGTGCCGTTGACCGGCCCGAACATCGTCTCACTGTTGATCGCAAATATCATTGCGCTGCGGAGATCATCGACATGAATCCACGGCATCCACTGCCTGCCGTCACCGAGCCTGCCGCCGATGCCGGCCTTGAAAACTTTTTGCAGCTTCTCATACGCCGAGCCACCTCTCCCCAGCACCACCCCGATCCTGAACATGATCACACGCACGCCGAGCGCCTCCGCCTTGCTGGCCGCCGCCTCCCACTCCGCGCAGAGATCGGCAAGGTATCCTGCGCCACGTGACGTGCTTTCGTCGAGCCGCTCGTCGCCCCGGTCGCCATAGATACCCACTGCGGAACCGTTGAGCAAAAGCTCCGGCCTTTCATCCTCGGGCAATTCAGAAATCCTTGCCACGATGTCCTTTGTGACCCCGACGCGGCTTTCGTGAAATTCCTTTTTTTTCGCATCCGTCCAGCGCTGGTCGATGGGCGCACCGGCGAGGTTCACAACGACATCGCAGCCCTTGAAATCCACATCACCGGGCTTCAGCCAGTGCGAAACGCCAGCGACATCCCCCTCCCCTTTCCGGCTCACGCCGGTGACCTCGTAGCCCTCCCCGGCGAGCATGCTCGCCAGACCGCCGCCGATGAATCCGCTCGCCCCATAGATGACTGCCCGTTTTCCCATGGCGGAGGATACACCGATCGCGGGCTGCGCAAAACACGTTTCAGAAAAGCTCCATCTGCTCCACTTCCGGTATATCATGGAAACGCACGCCCACGCCCAGCAGCCTGCTCGGCTTCCCTTCGGATCGCGAATCCGCTTCCTCCAGCAGTTCCCGGAAAATCCCCCGCTCGATCTCCGGATGCGCGCGCTCCGCAGTGGTCCGGCGGAAATCGGAAAACTTCAGCTTCACCACCAGCGAGCGCACCTTCCGCTCGGAATGCCGACTGGAGAGCTTTTCCTCCAATTCGTCGAGCATCGCCCCCATCTCTCTCTCCAGCATCCCGAGGCTGTGGAGATTTTCAGAAAAGGTGTTCTCGATGCTCAGGGATTTCCTCGGACTGTCTGGATTGACCGGACGTTCGTCGCGGCCCCAGCAGCGCTCGTAAAGCTCCGAACCGTAACCACCCAGCCGCCGCGCCCACTCGAATTTATCGATTTTCCGGTATTCGCCGCAGGTCTCCATCCCCATCGCGGACAGCCGCTCCGCCGTCTTCCCGCCGACCCCGGGGATCTTCCGCAGCGGCAGCTCGCGCATGAACTTCGCCGCATCCGCCGGGGAAACAGTGAACTGCCCGTCGGGCTTTTTCCAATCGCTGGCGATTTTTGCGATCAGCTTGTTCGGCGCGATCCCCGCCGAGGCGTTCAGCCCCGTTTCCTCGCGGATGAGCTGGCGGATGCGCGAGGCGATAATGGTTCCCGGCTCGGGATTGTGGGACACATCGAGAAACGCTTCGTCCAGCGAAAGCGGCTCAACCAGCGCTGTGAAACGCGAGAAAATTTCGCGTATCCGCAGGCTGTCGCGCTTGTACACATCGAAGCGTATCGGCACGATGATGAGCTCCGGACATTTCTCCAGCGCCATGAAAACAGGCATCGCCGAGCGGCAGCCGAACTTCCGAGCCTCGTAGTTCGCCGTCGTCAGCACACCCCGCCGGCTGCTCCCGCCGACCCCCACCGGTTTACCCCTCAGTGTCGGATCGTCCCGCTCCTCGATCGCTGCATAGAAGCAATCCATATCGATATGGATGATCTTCCGTTGTAGCTCGGCTGGCATGACGAAGTGTCGCGCGCGTGGGCGGACGGTGCAAGCTGGCGCATCTCGCCCGCCGGGTTTCCCTTGCTTTCTTCTCGCCTCATCCATGAAACTCCGCCCGCAATGCTGGACATACGGATCATCAGGGAAAAGGCGGAAGAAGTGCGGGAGCGTTTGAAAGCGCGCGGCGGGGAGCATTGGAAACTCATCGACGATGTCCTGGCCTGTGACGAATCTCGGCGCGCCGCCGAAACCTCCAAACAGGAGCTCCAGAGCAAACGCAAGACCACCTCGAAGCAGATCGGAATGATGAAATCCAAGGGCGAGGACAGCTCGGCCATCGAGGCGGAGGTGCGCGCGATCAATGAAAAGATTTCCAAGTTCGACGCCCTCGCCGAGGAGTCCACCACGAAGCAGAGCGACCTGCTCCTCAACATGCCCAACCTCCCGCACGAAAACTGCCCGGTCGGCGACAGCGAGGACGCGAACCCCGTCGTCCGCGAGTGGGGCGAGCAGCCGCAGCTCTCGGAACCGAAAGACCACGTCGATCTCGCGGCGCAGCACGGCCTGATCTCGTGGGACGATGCGATCCGCATTTCCGGCTCCGGCTTCGCGGTCTATCGCGGCAAGGGTGCGCGGTTGGAGCGGGCACTGATCAATTTCCTTTTGGATACCCAGTCGGACAACGGCTACGAGGAGGTCAACGTCCCCCATCTCGTCCTGCGCGAGTGCATGGAGGGCACCGGCCAGCTTCCGAAGTTCGAGGACGACATGTATGGCACCGAGCCGGCGGAAAGTGACGGTCGCGACACCCTTTTCCTCGCCCCCACCGGCGAGGTGCCGGTGACGAATCTTTACCGAGATACCATCGTCCCGGAAGCGGATCTTCCGATCAAACTCGTCGCCTACACCCCGTGTTTCCGCCGCGAAGCGGGCTCCGCGGGCCGCGACAACAAGGGTATCATCCGCATGCACCAGTTCGACAAAGTGGAGCTGGTGCAAGTCGTCGATCCGGACACCGGTTTCGAGGTCCTTGAGGAACTCACCGCCCATGCAGAAAGCATCCTGCAAAAGCTCGGTCTGCATTACCGCGTGATCGAGCTCTGCACTGGGGACGTTGGCCAGTCATCCGCGAAGACATACGACATCGAAGTCTGGGCACCGGGCCACGGGAAGTATCTGGAGGTTTCGAGTTGCTCCTGCTTCGGCGACTACCAGGCGCGCCGGATGAAGCTGCGTTTTAAAGACAAGGAGGGGAAAAACCGTTTCCCGCACACCCTCAACGGCTCCGGCACGGCTTTGCCACGTCTCTACGTCGCGCTCCTCGAACAATGCCAGCAGCCTGACGGATCGATCAGAATCCCCGCTGCGCTGGTGCCGTATTTCGGCTCGGAAACGATCTAAATTTCCTCGAATGAAACCCCTACTCACCGTCCTTTTGACTATGGTAAATGCTGCCGCAATCGAACTTGAACCAAAGACCTTCGAGGCGTCGAACGGGACGGAGGTGCTCTATCGTTTCGCCGTTCCTGCCAAAATAGAGGAGGAGAAAAAGTATCCGCTGGTTCTTTTTCTACATGGTTCGGGCCAACGTGGCAGCGACAACAAAGCTCAGCTCAAGCACGGAGCAAAGGCCATTCTCCAAAATGCAGAGAAGCTGGGGCAACCCATGTTCGTGATCGCCCCTCAATGCCCGGCTGACAAAACTTGGGCTCCGTATCGGATCGATTTCAAAATCCCTGCCGACGAAAAACCTAAAAATCCACTGCTCAATGCGGTGTTGGCGTTGATTGAGGAAACCGCTTCCAAGCAACCCGTCGACCGTGACCGGATCTACATCACCGGGCTTTCGATGGGAGGCTTCGGAACTTGGGACGCGATCGAAAGTCAGCCAAAAACCTTCGCTGCCGCGATCCCAATTTGTGGCGCTGGCGATCCAAGAACGGTCGACCGTTTCAAAAACCTGCCGATCCGAATCTTTCACGGAGATGACGACAAAGTCGTCCCGCTCACGGGCAGCCAGCGAATGTTCGATGCGCTGAAGGAAGCCGGATCTGAAGCGAAGCTCACGATCTATCCGGGAGTCGGTCACGATTCCTGGACCCAGACATACGAGGATGTGGAAGTCGTCCGTTGGCTCCTCGCCCAAACTAAATCCGACTGATGCGTTTTCTGAAATCAGAAGCGGGAGCGAGCATCCTGTGGCTGGCGGCATCGCTGTTCGCCGCCGCGCTGCTGATGCCCTATCTCTACGATGCGGGGAAAACCCTCGCCCACAACGCCGAGACGGCGGACTACCCGTCTATCATCGAAGGAATCGCCGCGTCCGCAGGCCGCGCCAAGCCGGATCGCTTCTTCAGCCGCGCGCTGCTGATCTCCGCGCTCGCTCTGCTGCCTGCACTCATCCGGCGCGTGAAAAAAACCCCCAAACGCGAAGGCGCGGATCGATTCGCACTCCGCAAGCTCAGCTGGCGGCAACGCCTCACTCACCTCTCCAGCGGACTCCTAGTCGGCGCACTTTCCCTCGGCGCACTCGCCGTCGTCTTGGACGTGACGGGCGCCGCCGTGCCCAAGGATGTTTCGCTTTCCGCCGGGAAATTTTTCTCGAAAGCATTTCTCCCCTCACTCGGCGCAGGGGTCATCGAGGAACTCGTTTTCCGTGGTCTCTTGCTCGGCCTGTGGCTGCGGGCATGCTCACTGCGAACGGCGTGGGTCGGCAGCGCACTGGTGTTTTCGTTCATGCATTTCCTCAGCCCGCCCGACGGCATGGAAATCGCCGATCCGCGCTCCTGGAGCGCGGGCTTCGAGATCCTCAGCTCCACCCTCGGCCATTTCACCAACCCTACCTTTTTTGTCACCGAGTTCGCAACCCTCACCCTGCTCGGCCTGCTGCTCGCCTACTGCCGCACCCGCACGCTCTCCCTGTGGCTGCCCATCGGTATTCATGCCGGGCTGGTGTTCGCGCTGAAAACGTTCTCGATGACACGCCACCTCGATCCGGAGTCGGCACTCAACCCATGGTTCATCGGCGGTGACCTGAAATCCGGCATCCTTCCGCTCGTCGCACTCGGCGTCTGCTTCGCCGCATGCATCGCAATCACCCGCACGCTCAACCGAAAAAGCGGTGAAACAACCCCCTCGCATCCAAGCGGCTCATAAGCGGAACCTCGGTTTCCGCAATCAGCACCCGAGCCACGCTCTTCCTTTGTGCCTTTTGTGACCCATCTGTAAACAGGATCACCCTCGCATCACCGTAAGCACCGCGACACGCCCCACTCCCGCCTTTCGAAGCACCTTCGCGCATTCATTTACGGTGGATCCTGTAGTGAAAACATCGTCAACGAGGATCACGCCCCGCGGGGCAACCGTTTTTTTCATTCCCCACCTCTTCCTGATCGCGAAAGCACCCTTGAGGTTTTCCAGCCGCTGCCTGCGGCTCAGCCGTGTCTGGGTCTCCGTCCGCCGCACCCGCTTCAGCATGCTCAACACCGGGAGGCTCGTCTCTAGGGCGATGGCTCGCGAGATTTCCTCCGCCTGGTTGAACTGCCGGTCCATTTGCCGCAGTCGATGAAGCGGCACCGGCACAAGCGGCCACCGTTCCTCAAGCGCCACGCCCAGCCTCCTGTCTGAGGAAAACGCTCCGCAGGCCAGCCTGCCGAGATCTCCCGCGAGGTGAATCTCCCGGCCGTATTTCAGCCGGTGGATCAGCTCCGAAATGCCGTCCGAACGATCCATCGCTGCCCGCGCGAACTCGAAGTGGAACGACAGCCCATTGCAGTTCGGACATTCGAATGCTCCATCGATCTGCCCGAGGAAATGCTCTCCGCAGACGTCGCAGAACGGCACTGCGATGCGCGGCATGTCGCCAGAACAGCTCTCGCAAAGCGCCTTTCCCTGTGAAAGCCCGCAACCGCAGAGCGCACAGATAGGCGGATAGACCCAATCCAGGAAATCAATCGCAGGCATTTCGGCCATGGCGGTATCCGTGGGTGATGAGATGCACCAACCCCCCTACAGCGAGAACGCCTAACAAGGGGATGAGCCCGGTCTGCACCGAGTCGGAAGCGAGATATCCCGCGATCCTGTCCGGAATTTCGGCAGACTGAGTCGCCTTCGAAAAAAGCCTGTCCGCCAGCAGCCAGCCCATCAGCAACCCCGAAGGGAACCACACCGAAGCCGTGCGCCAGCGCGCCCAGCCAAGCACGCAACCAAAGGCAAACCACGGCAGGAAAATGACGACAATGCGCTCCGCAAGGTTCCCTCCTCCGAAAATGACGCCGGCGAGATGAACCCCAGTCAGGGTCTCGCCGTCGAACGTCTCCGCGTTGCTAAATCCGCCGAGAATAAAACGGATGCCGCCAAACATCAATGCCGCCAGCGCAATCGCCATGCTAACCCTCATCGCCCGCAGGAAAACACCCAGCACCACACAGCGGAAAAACACCTCGATCACGGCGGCGAGGGCGAAGGTCCAGCCGATGTCGAACAGAAGATCCCTGCGCCATGACGCAGCGTCCGCCTCCCAGCGGAAGGAACCCACCTTGACCATCGCATATCCGATCAGCACAAAGACCCCGAAGGTCAGCAGGAAACCAGTCAACGCCTGAAGCAGCCCCCAGCGGTTCGGTTTGAGCGGCTGCCCGGCCTCCTTGCCAAGCGAAGCTACATGAGGCAGTCGCACACCCCATGGACCTCTTCCCCCGCCACTACCGCCCAGCCGCAGCCACTCGATCAGCGGAAAAAGCGACACCAGAGCCGCCAGCGGCCAGCAGATCCTGAAAAAATCCTCCAGCCTCGCCGCACCGCTCCACGCCGCGAACTTGTTCACCACCCCGTTGAAATCCTTCGTCGCAGAAAGCTCGGAGAGCGCCTTGCCGCCGTTGTAGGCGACCGGCGTCAGCCAAAGTCCGACGACGAGCGAGCCGACAGCCCACACCCATACCTTGATCACATCGCCGACTGCGGAAACTCGCACGGGATACTTCTCCCACATCGTCAACCCATTTGCAATCCGCTATGGAGCATAGCTTTGCAAAGCCGCGCTCCAAATCAGTCCTTTGACGACTTCGGATCAAGCGCATCCCGCAAACCGTCGCCGAGGAAGTTCAGGGCAAACAGCGTGCTAGCGAAGAACAGCGAGGGGAACAGCAGGAGATAGGGTGTGATCTCCATCCGGTCCGCACCTTCCTTGATCAGTATGCCCCACGAGGAATTCGGCGGTTTCACCCCGAGGCCGAGGAACGACAGCACGCTTTCCAGCAGCATAATCCCCGGCACGGCGAGCGTGGTGTAAATGATCACAGGACCGATCACATTCGGAAGGATGTGGCGGAAAAGAATACGCGTGCGACTCAGCCCCAGCGATACCGCAGCCTCAACGAACTCAAGGTTTTTCACGCTCATCACCTGTGCACGCACAATGCGGGCAATCGTCAGCCAACCGATCGCACCAATCGCGATGAACAGCGGGATCAGCGTCGTGATTGGGGCCACGCTGTCGCGGGCCCAGCCAGTGGAAACGATCACCCAGGTGGTGAACTCGGAAGATGGCTCGTCCACCACCAAGGCAAAGAGGATCACCAGAACAAGGAACGGCAGGGCGAAAAGGATATCCACCAGACGCATCAGCACCGAATCCACGATCCCGCCGACATAGCCGGAGATCGCGCCGTAGATTACCCCGATGATGACAGCCACCCCCGTTGCCACCAGACCGACAAGCAGCGAGACCCGCCCACCATAGAGCACCCGGGAAAAGAGATCGCGCCCGAGCTGGTCTGTCCCGAACCAATGTTCCGGACTCGGAGCCGCCACCGCATTCGCGAGATTAATCTCCGTGGGGCTTTTCATAAACCACAGGAATGGCCCGATAAAACAGGCGACCAGGATCACGATCAACACGGCCAGGCTGACGAGCGCCGGCCTGTTCCGGGAAAGCCGATGCCACGCATCCTGCCACAGAGAACTACCTTGCGATTTCACTGCTTCACTTGCCACGCCGGGAAGCTAAATGCATCGGCGCGGAATGCAGAGAAGATTTTTCCCAAGCCGCCAAATCCATGTTTCCATCCCCCAAGTGAAAGCCATCATCTTCGATCTCGACGGCACCCTGGTGGAGTCCCTTCCCGGCATCGCCGCCTCGCTCAACCGCGCCCTTACCCTCCACGGCCTCCCGGGTCACAGCCACGCCGCCGTTCGCAGCTTCATCGGCGACGGCGCGAAAGTGCTCGTCGAGCGCGCCCTCACAGGAGTCTCGCGGCTGGATCTGCTCGAAAGCGTCCTCAAATCCTTCGCCGAGGATTATGCGATCTCCTGGCCTTCCGGCACCGCTGTCTATCCCGGCATCCTGCCGCTCTTGGTCGATCTCAAGGCGCGCGGCATCCCCCTCGCCGTGCTCTCCAACAAGCCCCACCCCTTCACCGCCGAGATCGTCGAAAGACTTTTCCCGGAAAACACCTTCACGGCAACCCTAGGAAACCGCGAAGGCCTGCCCCACAAGCCCGACCCTTCCGGCGCCCTCGAAATCGCCTCCTGCTTGGGAGTTTCCCCGGAAAAATGCACCCTCATCGGCGACTCGACCATGGATCTGGACACCGCAAAAAACGCCAAAATGAAATCCATCGCCGTCACCTGGGGCTACCACGACCGCGAACGCCTCGGCGCAGCGGATGGGATCGCCGACAGCGTGCAGGCGCTCAGCGTGCTCATTTCCCAGGAAAACAATAGTTGAAGCCATCGTAATCCGGCAAGTAGCTTTGCCGAAGAACACATCCAATACCAGAACCCCATGAAACGCATCCGCACCATCGCAATCGCAGCCATCGCCCTTTCCGCAACCCTCCACGCGGATCCCATCCCGGAGAACCTCCGCCAGGAAGGCTGGTTCATCGGCGCACAGGCATACACTTTTAAGAATTTCACCGCTTTCGAGGCAATTGCCAAGACCAAGCAGGCGGGCGGCAAGATGATCGAGTTCTACCCCGGCCAGAAAATGAAGCCGGACTCCAAGGTGAAGATCCACCACACCATGCCGGAGGAAGCCATGAAGGAACTCCTCGCCGAGTGCAAACGCCAGGAGGTTCACGCCGTCAACTACGGTGTCATCAAAGCAAACAACGCCGATGAGGTGAACTCCATCATGGATTTCGCCAAAAAAATGGGGCTCTACGCCGTCTGCACCGAGTCCACCGAGCAGATCGTCGCATGGGAGGCCGCCGCCATTCGCACCGACATCAAGGTCGCTTTCCACGAGCACGGCGGCTCCATGAGCAACCCGAAATACAAGGTCTGGAACCCGCTCTACATCCTCGGAGTCGTCGAAAGCCGCGACAAGCGCGTCGGCGCCTGCGCCGATCTCGGCCACTGGTGCACCTCGGAGCTCGTCCCCGTCGAGTGCCTCCGCATCCTCAACGGCCGCGTCATCAGCGTCCACCTCAAGGACAAGGCCACAACCGGAAAAGCCGCAGTCGTCGTCGCGGGCAAGGGCGTCGCCGATATTGCGGGCTGCCTCGAGGAGCTGAAGAAACAGAAATTCGACGGCCATATTTCCATTGAGCACGAGAACGACTGGAACGACAGCGTCCCCCAGGTAAAAGCCAACATCGATTTCGTCAAATCCCACCCGAAGTAGCCCCAGGGCACCTACGTCAGGGATTTTTCAAGAGATTGAAACGCCAAGTAACAAGAGTCCACCAAGTCCAAAAGAACAAAGATCTCAAAAGAGTCTTTTTGGCTGAAGATTCCTGTTCAGAAAGCGTTTAGTTTTGGAAAGCTTGGCGAACTTTTCTTACTTGGCGGTTCAATTCCCATATCCGGTTCTGCTTTCCTTGCCGGGATCTCCCTAGTGTAGGCTCCCTCGGGCATCGCGTTGCAAACTATGCTTGAATCGCGGATGGGTTAAGATACGCTTAGAAAACGTCGAGTGGGCAAGAATCGACCGCCTTTTACCACATACTCTCTCTATTTCTGCTTCCCGCTCCCTTTTCTTCTTCCTAACCGCGTCCTGAAGCCCTCGTGCTACAAGAAAATTCCTAGTATAGTCACTGTGAAAATACAATTTTGCCCGTTTGCCGTCTTTCTGGTATGCATCGCTTTTCCGCATGAAAGCTCTGCCCAGTTGCTGGATAATGACCGCAACCAAAATTCAGCCTCAATATGGGGGAAAAGATTCGATCCATGGGCCGATCCAGCAAGCAATGATTACGCACCAGCCTCCCCGGGCGACTCAGATCTCGGCGAGCAGCTCGTGCTGATGCCAGCGCAGGAATATCTTCCTTTCAGCTTGGAACTCACCGAGACGGTACATTGGACCAGCAACGCAGGACTCTCCGATCTGGATGTCCGCACTGAATTGGAAGATATTTACTCTGCCACAGACTTACGTTTCAGTTACTTCCCTCAGATCGGAGATAACAGCTACTTCGAATTCAGCACTGGTTACGCGATCTATCGCTACATGGATTATAGTTCGCTCAACTTTGATCGCTTTGAAACCTCGGTGGGTCTGGTCCACAACTTTCGAGATTTGAACAACCTGATAGGCTGGACGCGCTTTAATTACTACCGCCTATTGGACTCATCAGGCCACGACGATCTCTTTACCGATTACAGTTTGGAGCTGGGTCTCTACTACCCAATACCTCTCAGCTCGCGGCACAAGGCTTTCGGCAGCTATAGTTCGAAGTTCAGTCTCGACGCCGATCCTGGCAGCTTACGCCGTCACCAGCATTGGATCAGCGGAGGTTACACCTATACGCCGAGCGACCGATTCAAGATTTCAGCCTACGGTGGTCTCCATGTGTATGATTACGTGGAGAGCGGCCGTACTGACCTGCTTTACGACCTGGGACTCGCTCTGACCACCCATCTCACAGACCGAATCGATGCCGTCATCTCGGCGAATTACTCATGGAACGATTCAAACACCACCGGGTTCGACTACGAGGTTGCCGATATTGGCGCAAAATTAGGCCTTACCATGAAATTTTGAAGTAACGATCAGGAACCAAACGATAGATTTTAATGAAATCCGGCAATGACCCCAGTGAACATGCAGTATAATCAAACCAAAATCTTGCCGGGCATGGCCACGATATTGCTCATGTTTCTCGTCCCGGCCACGAGCTACGCCGAGAAATTCAACAGAGCGAAAGTGACCAAAGTCATCAACGACGTCAGGTTGCTCACCGGCACCAAGACGTCCCGGCCTGCCTCGAAAGGATCCGTCGTCAGCGGGAAAATGGCTGTTCGAACCGGACTGAAATCACGCGCCCAGATGGACTTCCCCGACGCGTCGATCGTACGCCTGGGCGCAAACAGTGTCTTCAGCTTCATCCAGAGCCAGCGAGATGTTGATCTCGAAAAGGGAACCATCCTCATGCAGGTGCCCAAGTCTCTCGGACGAACAAAAATCCGAACCTCTTCCATTTCAGCGGCCATCACCGGCACTACCATTCTGATCGAGTATGTTCCACCCATCACAAATGACGCTGGAGAAATCATCACGCCGGGCACGTTTAAAGCCATCGTGATCGAAGGCTCCCTTGAACTCGAGTTGAAGAATCTGCCGGGTCAAACCCTCATTCTGACGGCTGGGGAAATGGCAGCCTTCCCAACCGACATCAAAGTGCTGCCCAAGAAATTCGTTATCGATCTCGGACGACTGATCAAGACATCAAACCTCATCGAAGGCGATATGGGGCCGCTCCCTAATAAGCCCATCATGATTCGCGAGGTGCAGAATCAAAACGAACAGAAAAAGGAAGGTCGGCTGGTTGAAGTCAGCGCCAATCGGAACCCCGAAAATTTGACCCCCCTACCAAAAGACGACATCAACAATGCCCGTCCACCGAACCCTCCCGTCCAACTACCTGAGCGGCCTGACCGCCCTTAGCTTCCTCACAAACAATATCTCTGGTTCTCCGAAGGTTTATCCGATCAAGACCAGCTGACCGTTACAGAAACCCTCATGACCACAGACAGGTGCTGATGTCATGGCGCGTCATCGCCAGGGTCGTGATGATGAACCCGGGCTCCAAGCTCCTCTACCACCTTCACCCAACGTCCTCCTTCAACTAATGATAAGATTCATCATCACCTGCCTAATCACCGTATCCGCGATTGCGCACGCAGCAGATACCTATGTTGCCAAGCCCGGCGATTTCTCTCCGCCAAACCCGATGATTAGCGATCCCGTCACATGGAAGCCCGGAACTCCAGATGCCGTCATAGGCCTGACCTTCGGTATCAACGCATTCACCTCGATCATCGACGCTTCCTCGGCGGCCGGCGCGGGAGATACCGTCTTCATTGCATCAGGCATCTATGCGGAGGGCAGTGAGATCAGTCCTATGGTAGCCTTGAATTTCAAGGGTGATGGCCCCGGACTTACCATCCTCGACGGTAACGAAAGCCACTCCTTGTTTGCGCTCTCCAGTTCGAGCACGATCGCCGATCTCACCATTCAAAATGGCTCGGGCTCATTCGGCGCGGGCGGCATCTCAAGCATTGGACCGGAACTGAACCTCAGTAATATCCACTTTCTCAACAATTCACTCGCGCTCGCCGTGTTGTTTACAGAGGAAGTCCCGAGCGTCCCGCATGTAGTGAGGATCGAGGGATGCCTCTTCAGCAACAATGCTTCTGTGGAAGGCAACCCTAGCTGCACTTACCATGAAGGCGATGGCCTGGAAAGCAGCGATCTCATCATTTCCAACACGACATTTTCCTCCAACCAAGGTCTCGCCATTCGGTCGCTTGCCGGCACGCTCACCCTGACACAATGTACTTTTTACAATAATCCGTCCGGTGCCTTCGACGCCTCGGATGAACCGGATGTAGCTGCAGGGTCTAGCGTTACGCTCAACAACTCGCTCGTGCTCGATAGTTTCAATGCCCCACTACCGCCGGCTACCAGCAACGGCACCAATTTCCTAGCTGACGGTCCAATCACGACTGGCGATCTGTCCTATAGCAACACAACGGCCTCCATCCCTTCAGATCTGATCGACATCGTCCTCTCCGACAACGGCGGCGCGACGGCTACCCATAAACTAGCGGCAAATTCCGTGGCGATCGATGCGGGGACAAATGCCGATGCCGTAGATGCGGACAACAATCCCCTCGCAAATGACCAACGAGGCTCGGGGTTCCCACGAATCTCCCAAGGAACAGTCGATATCGGGGCCTTTGAAGTTCTTGCTCCCACCCTGACCCTCTCGATCGCTGATCTGAGCATTTCGGAAGACGGCGGCAGCACCTCCGTCACCGTTTCACGCAATACTGACACGACCAACGCCCTCACCGTAAACCTCTCAAGCGATGACGTATCCGAAGCGACCCTGCCGACCACTCTTACCATCCCAGCTGGTGGCGTCTCCGCCACAGTCACCCTGACAGCGGTCGGTGATGCCATCGTCGACGGCCCCCAGACTGTCACCATCTCCGCAACGGTTTCCGGATTCACCGGCGGCTCCGGCACAGTGGACGTCACCGATGACGACGTCCCCACCCTCGCCCTTTCGATCGCGGATCCTAGTATTTCGGAGAACGGCGGCACCACCACCGTCACCGTCACCCGCAACACCGACACGGAGGTCGACCTCACCGTCGGCCTTTCCAGTGATGACGAAACCGCAGCGACCGTTCCGGCTATTGTCACCATCCTTGCAGGACAAGCCTCGGCCACCTTCACGCTGACAGCAGTGGATGATGCCATTCTTGACGACACCCAGACGGTCACCGCCACCGCAACCTCTTCCGGATTCGTCGACGGTGCCGACACCCTGGACATCCTCGATGATGAAGCGCCCACCCTGACCCTCTCGTTTCTTGCCTCAAGCATTTCGGAAAACGGCGGCAGCACGATCGTCACCGTTTCACGCAATACCGACACAACCAACGCCCTCACCGTTAGCCTCTCAAGTGATGACACTTCCGAATCGACCCTGCCGACCACTCTTGCTATCCCGGCTGGTGACGTCTCCGCCACGGTCACCCTGACAGCCGTCGATGATGCCATTGTCGACGGCACCCAGACCGTCACCATTTCCGCCGACGCCGACGGATTCACCGGCGACTCAGAGCAGCTGGATGTTACGGATGACGACGTCCCCACCCTGATCCTCTCGATTGCAGACCCGAGCATCTCCGAGAACGGCGGCAGTTCTTCGGTGACCGTCTCACGCAACACCAACACGACCAGCGCACTCACCGTCAACCTCTTGAGTAACGACACCTCCGAGGCCACCGTTCCCGCCACGCTCATCATCCCCATCGGACAAGTTTCCGCCTCGGTCACTCTCACCGCGGTCGACGACGCAATCTTCGACGGCCCCCAGACCGTCACGATCTCCGCCGACGCCACCAATTTCACCGGCGACTCCGGCCAATTGAACGTCACCAGTGATGACGTCCTTCAGATCACTCTAATCGGCGGTGGCACCCTGAGTGAGCCCGACAGTTTCTCCAGGTCTCCGCTTTCCCCCTCAGCGATCGATCTAGTCCTGCAACGCAATGGCACCTTCGGTAATGTTGTCGTCAACATCGGGATCGCTCCCGGTTCTCAGGCAGAAATCGGGAATGATTTCACGATCAACGGAGCAACCTCCTCAACCTCCTCAACCTCCTCAACCTCCTCAACCTTCCAAGTCACGATTCCTGATGGTGAATCTGAAGTTGCCATTCCAGTCCAAGCGATCGACGACATCGCGGCCGAAGTCGATGAAACCTTCGTTGTCCTACTGCTCCCTGGATCGTTTGTCTCCGGGAATACCAGCGTGTCAGTCTCAATCGCACAGAACGATTACGGCGTCATATCCTTGGAAGATTTCGATTCTTCCGCCGATCCAAACGGGGGAGAAGGAACACTTCGGCAGGCCATTACCAATGCCAAGGCAGGTTTAACAATCGCTGATGTCCCGCCCTCAGACCCGGTGATCATCTTTCAGCCCGATTTGCTTGGTGAAATCAAACTCATGGCGGGAGCATTCCAGCTCGATCAATCGAGTTTCTCAATCATCGGGCCGGGAAGCCAGCAGGTCAGTATCAGCGGAGAAGGTGCTTCAAGAATCTTCTTCGTCAGCGATCCGGCGCAAGATCTCACCTATAGCATCTCAGGCCTGACCATGACCGACGGATTTAGTACGACCAACGGCGGCGCTATTTTCAATACTGAATCTCTATTCCTCAGCGACTGCGTCCTGAGCGAATGTGCCGCAAATATCGGTGGGGCGATTGCAAACGAAGGTAGCTTGGAACTCGATAGCTGCACCTTGTCCAAAAATGCAGCGATTGTATACGGTGGAGCAGTCGACAACTTCTTTGGCCTGCTATCACTCCGCGACTGCACACTTGCCGAGAACCATGCGGAGTTCGGCGGAGGGATCGAGAATAGTTCAGGAAGCGAACTCTGGGTGGACTCCTCCACCTTTTTCCTGAACAGCGCCGGGGCAAGCGGTGGCGCAATCGACTCCTTCGACGCGATAACCAACATCAGCAATACCACGATATCTGGGAATCAGGCGGGCTTCGGTGGCGGCATCTTTAATGAACGGAGTGCGGTGAGTATCTGGCAATCCACTATTGTCGAAAATATCGCTCTCACTTCGGTGGGTGGCATCCTCACCAGCGGAACGATGCCCGTATCAACCACGCTCCACAACACCATCGTCGCTGGTAATACCGAATCAGATAGTCCCTCTGACCTGTCGACTGACAATCCTTCTTTCGCAGACGTCAATGAGCTCAGCTCGAATAACCTGATCGGCGATAGTAATTCGGCGGGTGGGCTTAGTAACGGGATCAACGGAAATATTGTCGGAACCGGAGCCACCAACGTTTATAGACCACTCGCGGACAATGGGGGATCAACCGCAACCCACTCACTGCTTCCCGGCAGCCTCGTCATCAACGCCGGGAATCCGGCCTTCGCCCTCGATTCCGAGGGTCTGCCGCTCACCACCGACCAAAGAGGTTTCCCTCGTTTCACCTTCGGCACGAATGACATCGGTGCCTTCGAAGTGTCTGAAAATCCGATATCCATCGTCTCCGTCGACGCAAACCCCGGTGTATCAGTCACCATAATTTGGACATCCGAAGCCGGGGTCAGTTATGATGTCCTGCGCAGCACCGATCTCAGCACTTGGACGACGGTAGCGAACGGGGTCACTGCAATGAGCGGCCTTACCAGTTGGACAGATAACGATCCACCACTTGATCGAGCCTTCTACATCGTCCGCTACAGCACTGCCGAGTAGAGGCACCGATGGTCTCGAATCCGAGACAGCTTGGGAACACTACTTGCCGGTCAGCACCAGGTCTCCATGGTCATCCCCCCGTTCAATCGCTTCCAGGTAGTTTGAGCAGGTGAGGTCGTCGGGTCTTTCGTCGAAGCAGGCTTTAAAATGCTTTCGAGCCACCTCGAGATCACCCACGCGAAAAGCCTCTAACCCGCGATTGCATCTTTTCAACCAGTCATCCTGATCTCCCGATCCATCATTAGCGGGATCCCAAAGGACGGAGGACAATTCTTCCGCCTGATCCTTACCAAGGGTGCGAATCTTGCCCAGCGGCCGCAACGGAAACTGTCCATCCATCAAGTCCACAACACGGTGTCCAATGACGATGTCTTGAGCAAATTTCTTCGTCAGCCCCTCGAGCCGTGCTGCCTGATTCACCGCATCTCCAATCACAGTCATCTCCTCCTTCTCCTCCGAACCCATCATGCCGAAGATCACATCACCGTGGTTCAGGCCAATCCCGATCTTAAACGGCTCCCGCCCCTCCTCAGCCCACTTCGCGTTGAGTTCACGCAGGCGGACCTGCATCGCCACAGCCGCAGCAACCGCCGAGCGAGCATCCGCCTCCTTGCCCTCGCTTTGCATGAGCCCCCACACCGCCATCACCGCGTCACCAATGAACTTATCCACCACCCCGTTGTGTTCGAAGACGATTTTCCCCATCGCATTCATGTACTCCTTCAGCTGCGTGACCAGCTCCACCGGATCATCCTTCTCCGAGCGTTTTGTGAACGAGCGGATGTCTGAAAACAAGATGGTAACCGGTTTACGGACACCGGGAAGGGACCGGAAATAACCCTCGGGCAAACTGAGAATATGGTCGGCAAGTTCCTTTGACATCTGCCGTTCAAGGACTCGCCGCAATTTCGCTTTCTCCAGCCGCTCCATGGCATATCGGCTACCGTAAACACCAAGACCCGCCAGCCCCATGGTCAGCATCGGAGACGCGGAAGGCAGTAGAAGCGAATGGTTGAAATACAGCCAGGGCACCAGAGCCAGGTATGCGGCGCCACATCCGCATAGAATCAGCAAACCAAGCAAGGGGCGGCGCAACATGAAGGCGATCCCGAATACCACCAGCGCCATCAGGAACACCGCAAGGATTTGCCCGCCTTTTCCTACAATTGAGTAGTATTCACCACTACTGGCGGCAGCTAAAGCTGACATCTGCAACTGCACACCTAGGATCGTGCTAACGGGAATTTCTGCAACGTCATGAAACTGCGTGGTAGAAACTCCCCCCACGTAAACGATCTTATCTCGAAAATATTCGCCCCCGGCATAGTTCTTTTCCCAGAACTCATCGAGGAACAGGGTATGGAGGGAGATCGGCGCATAGGTCCCGTTCCCGTCTGAAAAATCGGGGAATCGTATCGGCTGTTGCACGCCGAAATGCTCGATCTCGGTATCCGGATCGATCTGTTTCAGCGCAGCCATGGCCAAGGAAAGCCTGTAAGGATCAGCTTCGTGCTCAAAAATACGCATCGCCCCCTTCATCGCCCGAACCGTCGAGTCAACGTCCGGGAAAAACTTCGCCAATCCTATGCGAGGATCCATGGGGTCATCCGACTCGATCACGCTCGGCGACGGCAACATCACGAAGGGTTTCAGAGTTTCTGACTCCTGCCCGGCATGCTCCGGATAGACCAAATCACTGGCGACCACGACCTTCCGTGGGTTTGCCTCGATGACCGCCTTGAATGCAGCATCACCCTCTCCCTCACCGCTGAAAACCACGTCGTAGACGACAAGCGCAGCACCGGCATCGATTAATTTTTGCGTCAAAGCCGCCCAAACCGAGCGTGGGAAGGGATACCCAAAGCTCATGGCATCAAGTTCCGGAGAATCCAGAACCTCCTGTTCGTCCCAGACGTGGTCGAGGACATTGAGAGAGGCATCATCAATACCAACCAACACGAGCCGTTCGTCCACTGTTCCGCCACCGCGATGGTCGGTCAGTCCATCACCCAACCACAGCTCGAAACGCTGAAGCCGCCCAAAATCGAGAGCACTTAATCCTGCTACAACTGAGGCAACCGCCAAGCAGATCAATGCGTTGATCCGCACCTGCCGCCAGCGACTAACGGATTCCGAGCTACGGGGTGTCGATTCGATTTTTTCCATGGATGATATTGGGCGACGAGACGCCAACATGAGATTTCATGCCCATCGATCACACAATGGTTAATTTCTCTGAGCTTTATGTCCTGAAGCCAAGATAGAAAGCCTCAAAATCGGTGAGCTTCGGCTACTCATGCGATAGGCCGGCACCGAAGACCTTATCAACGCCCTCGCCTCGAAGTCACCTGTGACGGCGACACCATCACCAACTTGGTCAACGGCAAGCTCGTCAACAAAGGCTGGAACGGCCAGCCCCACCCTAGGGTGCTCCGGAGCGAAGCCGCGGTGGTCGACATCCGCGACTGGATCATCTCCCCGTTCGGGAAAAAGGACGCGGAAACTCACGGCGACGGATAGCCGCCTCATCTTATCCTTGCCTCCCCGCTCCCCAGCGTTCAAAACTCACTGCCGTTCCGCTAACCACGGAATCAGAAATGGGGCTGTAGCTCAGTTGGTTAGAGCAGAGGACTCATAATCCGGTTATCGGTTTGCGCATAGTGTCGCAATGTGTTCTTTTAAAAGGGATCAAGAGGAGGATTATCACTCTCCGAGACGGGGTGACACACCCTGAAACAGGCCGTTTTTGAGGTCAGGGGTGATACCAGGGGTGACAGCAAAATAACTCTGTTGGATCAGGAGACATTTGCTCCTGAGTGTCTGCGTCTTGGTGAAGATCTGGCCGGGTATTCCCTTTCCTTTGCCAAGTTCCGCGCCTTTGATTGGCCTGTGGGCATAGCGGATGGCTTTTTAGCGACTGAATCAAATACCCATCAAACAAAAAACCTTTGATTCCAAAGGGTTTGCGGGATCACATCCCGTTTGTAGAGGGTAAGAATCAAAGAAATCACGCCCAATAGTTTGATTTTGTTGGCGGCGTCCGGATCGGCGAGGCGGATCAGGTTTTTGGCAACGGCCTCGTTGAGGATGCGGGTGGCTTGGGCGGAGTTCTGCTTTTCGATTCCGAACCGCTCGCGGATCGACTCGTTGTTGGTGATTCTCTCCGTCTAAATTCACGGCGTAGGACTTTTGCATCAACAGGTCTTGAAGATCGGGAATCGAGGTAATCTACCTCTCGACAGGGAGACGTTCGGCCTCTATTGATCTGGCAGCTCGAATCTCCGAAATGGCAGAACTTCAAACTCCAAGCCCTGTTAAACAGACGTTATCAGTCGTTTTTGTGGGCTCCTTCAATCCTCGGATTTTTCATCCGACCTGGTTCGTACGTGAGGGGTTGGCTTTTCCTGAGGAAGAAGCGGCAAGCCTATCTGAAACGAAATCGGATGGACCTCTGATTACACCGGATTTGAGCCGCTGTGATATTGGTCCAGAAATCTCCATCGAGTGCCTGACCGATCGCTTGTTGATCAGCGCGGCCACAACACTGGGTGAAGAGCGTCTCCGTTCGCTTGCGACGGCGGTTCTCGCGAAACTTCCCCACACGCCGATCACGGCTGTTGGTATCAACCGCTCCCAAGTATTCGATACCCGAAACGAAGACGAGTGGCATCGGGTCGGTGATCTGCTGGTGCCCAAAGATAAAATTTGGTCAGAAGTCATGGAGGGTCGGCCAGGGCTGTCCATCCTTCGGGTTCAAGAAATCCGACCCGGCCCGCCTAAAGTAAGGGTTTGGGCCACGGTGGCACCGGTTCGAGAACCCCAACCACCCTACCGCATTTCTATTGATACGAACTGGCATACAGACATCCCTCAAAACCCGCCCGATCAGGCCAGTCAGGCCAGTCAGGCAGAACTAGCTTCGGATTTTGTGGCAACGCAGTGGGATGTTGCGCTTGATTTCGGTCGGAATTTAAGCAAAAAGCTTTTCGAAAACCTTCGCAAACCTCAGCAATGAGCACGTCATCCGCCTCCACTTTACGTCAACACTGTCCGAATCACCTCGGTTCGGCTGGTGCAGCTTCATTCCCTATGGGTGAAGATCGTTTTGCTGATGCTGTTGTTCATAACTTGGGAGTGTCCGAGAATACCGCGCAGGATTCCAAAGATCTGGAGTTTGGATTCAATCGTATCTCTCCAAGAATTCACCAGAGAATCCCAAATTTTCCGGTGCCGCAGATTGCATCCAAGCGCCGAAGCTTCCAGGAGACTGCTTCTTGGGAGGGCGTGGTCACTCAGGTCAATGAAGAGGGGATTATTGCAAAGCTAAACAGACGCTATCAGGACTTCCCCGCAGAGGATGCGGTGATTCCTTGGCAAGAGATCGACCAAGTAGATCGTGACATCGCACTAGAGGGGGCCCCCTTCAGTTGGAAGGTCGGCTATCTGGAAACCAACGGCCAGCGCTTGAGCGTATCGCATATCGAATTTCGCCGAATCCCAAACTTCTCGGTCCGCGAACAATCCAGAGCCAAAGCGAAGGCTGCGGAATACGCAGCACTCTTCAATGGCTGAAAATCTCCGGAACTGCCCTTCCGAAAACGAGCTTGAGGTCTCTCTATTCGGCCCCGGCTACGGTGAGAGCATGGTTGTCCACCTTGGATTCAATCGTTGGATGGTGGTGGATTCCTGTCTAGACAGGGACACCGGTCGCGCCTCCGCTCTCGTCTATTTGGAGGAAATAGGGGTCGATCCGGGGAGTTGCGTGGAAATGGTTGTCTGCACCCATTGGCACGACGACCACATCCGCGGGATATCATCCATTCTTTCCGCCTGCCCGAATGCTCGATTCGTTTGCTCTACATCACTAAAAGAAAGCGCATTCCTAGAACTTGTCGCTCTTGGCGAAACCATTCGAGGTTCCCACGGCGGGGGCTTAAATGAGTTTGGAAAAATTTTCCAGCAAATCAAATTACGGCGGCAACGCCAGCAACCTGCGGCACTCGAAACCTGTTACGCAGGCACCGTGATCTTGGATCAAGTTAAGGATGACTTCCGGCTCATTATCGAATCCCTTTCTCCGTCCGATACAGACCACAAGCGGATGGCCCGAACGTTTGCTGAGAAGAAAGACCAACTCTTGTCCGGAGAATTCAAGCGGGCAGTTCCCTCGATCCACCCAAACCTCGGATCCATCGTGCTGCGACTTCAACTGGGTGAGCAGACGATACTTCTTGGTGCTGACATGGAGGTTCGAAAATCTCCGGAAAGCGGCTGGAATGCCATTCTGAAGAACTCTCCTCCTGGCACAGAAGCGAACCTTTACAAGATCGCCCATCATGGAAGCGAGAACGGCGATACACCGGAAATCTGGTCTAAGCTGCTAGTGCCGAACTGCCCCGCCTTTTTGGCACCCAATCAACGGCTTTCTAATCCGCTTCCCCGACCTTTAGACGTCCAAAGGATTCTATCATGCACAGTTAACGCCTTTGCTTGTGCGCCTTCGACCCTCAAACGTAAACGTCTCGAACAGCCGACGGACAGAACGCTTCGGAATCGGGGAATTTCAGTTTATGAAGCCCCTTCATCCCAAGGACATCTCAGAGCCCGGCACGCCATTGGCGGCGAAGATACATGGCGCATCGCTACCTTCGGAAGAGCATTCAAGCTTGTTGAGCAGAACTGAAAAACTACTACCATCTTTGCTTCTCCTCGCCTTTGGCATTAAATCGTATCCGGAATTGCTCACTCCCGCGCGACCACCGTGTCATACAGCCCGTAGTGAGTCAGCCCATCATGGCTCTCGATGCCCGTGTAGCGCAGTGAGGCATCTTCATAGCGGCGGAAGGCGAAGACCGCTTGGTTCATCTGCTCGGTGTTGAAGACTTTTAGCCGCACCAGCAGGTGGAAATCCTTCACCGTCAGACCGGTGACGGTCACGAACAGATCGGTCTCGATCTTGGTGATGACATCTTGCAGTGTGTTCTCGCGGAAGTCCGTCAGATACATGAATGCCGGGATGCGGGTGGCGAATTTGATGAGCTTCTCCTGCACCAGCTTGCGCTTGGATTTGAATTCCTTCTCCTCGTCACTGAGTTCCTTCTTCTCCTTCTTCGTCAGTTCCCCTTCCTTACCCTTCTTCTTGAGGTCCTTGATCTTGTCGCTCTTGTTGATGATCGTCTCAATGACGTTGTCACCGAGCGCACGCCAGCCCTCGATGCGACCCACGGCGGCCATCGCCTCCTCGTTTTCAAGGACGCGGCGCAGGGTGTCGTTGTCCACGTTCACCAGTAGGGCGCTTTCCCATTTGCGGGCGAGGAGGGTTGCGGAGGTTCCTGACATCGCGATGTCGAGGATGCCGCCCGCGTCGATCTGCGTCATGTTCGCGCCGTCGTAGGCGAGCACCGGGAGGAAGGAAACGAGATCCCGCACCGCGTTCTCCGGGTTCGGCTCGCTGGGTGAAAGGCCGATCCCGTATTCCGAAAGCTGGCGCAGGGCACGGGTGGGTGCGAAGTCGAAGACGAAGCACACCGGCTTGAGGATTTCTTCCTCGTTCGGATTGTCGCCATTGGGATTCTTGATCGACCACGGTGACTGCACACGGAACGCCGCTTGGAAATAGGTTTCCGGGGATTTCAGGTTGCGCAGCATCAGGATGGACGACCACTGAGGCACAGTCACGCCGGTGGTGAGCTTGCCGCAGGAAAGGGTGATCGTCTTGCTATCGAAGCCGCTGCCGATGAGCTTGCGCACCGGCGGCAGTGCCTCCAGACCAATCCCTGCGGAGGCACCGGCGGCCACGGCCACCCCGTAGTCGTGCCAGAAGACATTTTGCTTCTCCGTCAGCAGGTTTGCCATCGCGTGGCAGGAGGCGACATTCGGCAGGAACCAGAACGAGTGCTGGAGGTAGGGCAGCAGCCGCACATCCGAGTAGGGAAAAGGCGGGCGCGAGCCGGTCTTGAGATGCTCCACCGCCCGCTGCGCGTAGCCGCCACGGATGATGTCCAGCCACTTCTGCACATCGCTCTTGTGCTTGAACTGCGCCAGCTCGCCCGTCCCCGTCGCCTCGAAGAAGGTGTTCAGATCGAACTCATCGAACTCCCCGCCGCTGGCGATGGCCAGCAGTTCCTCGGGCATCTGGTAGGTCAGCAGGCGCATCTGTGGCAACGCGCCGTAGGGGTTGCGCTTGCCGGGATGTTTCTTGGAAAACTCCTCCTTCGCCCGCTGCTCGTCGGTGTAAGTCCAGTTGAAAATCTGCTCCTCGATGAACTCGCCGGTGGCCAGCGCCTTGAACGGTGTGCCGGAGAGGTAGAGATACGCCTTGGTGGTGATGGGCAGGAAATCCGTCTCCTTCTCGGAAAGCACGGTCAGATCCTCGTTCACGCTCTCCAGCCCGGCGGCGTATTCGAGCTTCGCCTCCTTCTTGGCAACCGTTTCATCCTCACCCTCGAAAAGCTCCTTCGCCGTCTCCCGCCACGCGCCAAAGTGGTATTCGTCGAACACGACCAGATCCCAGTTCATCGTGTGAATCCATTCGTTCCTTTTCTTGATTTTCCCCGCGTTGTCGCGCCCCAGCAGATCCTGGAAGGAGCCAAAATAGACAAGAGGTTTCTTGCTGGAAGCTTCCGAAGTTTCGCTACCCGAACTGTGGGAAAGGTATTGCCAGCCGTCAAAGTCCACGTGGGATTCCAGATCCGTCTGCCAGGCATCCTCCACGGCGGGTTTGAAGGTCACGACGAGCACCCGCTTTGCTCCGAGTTTTTTCGCAAGCTGGTAGGCGGTGAACGTCTTGCCGAAGCGCATCTTCGCATTCCAGAGAAAGCGGGGCACCGCCTTCATGTCCTCCTTCCAGATCGAGTGGAAATAACCGTGGGTCTTCTCCACCGCCTCCGCCTGCTCCCACCGCATCGGGAAGTTTTCTTCGTGCGTGCCGGTGAATTTCTGCCCGCTGCGAAGCTCTGCGAGAACGGTCTTCACGTCCTTGACGGTGCAGCGCATCCATTCCAGCTCGTCCTTCTCACAACCCTTCCTGACCAAGGCCGCGCGCACCTCGTGATCGGTGAAAACCGTACCGTCATCCCGCTCGGCGGATTCGTCCAACTCGATCCGGTAGTTGGCGATCTTCGCCGTCTTGAGCTGCTCGGCGACGCGCTTCTTAACCTCGCGGCTGGTCTGCCCGACTTTGAGAATCCCCTCATGCGCCTTGTCCGCAATGGAGTAAGCGTAGATGCGCGGACGAGCTTCCGGCTTCGGGGTGAGAATCTCGTCGATGGAGGGCTTAGTCATTGGAACTCGCCATCGGGCGGATGACCTCGGAGATGTAGTTTTGCTCTTCTTTCGTTACCCCATACTTCGTAAAGAGCGCTTCGTCATTCCAACTGCGAGACCATTTTTGCTGGGGTACCCATGTGTAAACCCCGCGTGGTGCGTCTTGACTAGCTTTACGAAGTGAAACGAGAAAACGAACAAATCTGGTTTTTAAATAGGATTCGATGCTTTCAGCAGACCGCTCAGATTCAAGGGGGCCAACTACAACATGGGAAAGAGTGCATACAGAACCTGGAGCAGCAACCAGCGGCTTCGAAAGGACCATATCAGGAATGACATGACCTCCGCTATTTCCGGGTCCGGCCTTAGGCATTAGAACTTTCCAAGCTTCGATAAGATGATGGTTTTTACTGACCACGTCGGGCGACACCCAGGTTTCTCCGCGTTTAGCCGCTTGATTCATGTGGAGACGGAGGTCACCAGCTTTCGCCTTGGAATGATACCCCGTGAAATTAGATGAGAGTATTGAGCCAAAAGGGTCACGTGCTGAAACTAGCTCGGAAAAGGATTTCTCATCGTATTTCAAGACACGCCGCAAAATCCCTAGAGCCCGGCTGTCGCGGACAAATACGTCAAATTCGTCGAGCTGGCGATCAATCGGCCCTACGCTCTGTTCCCCACGATTTGTTGTAACGGCGCAGCCACCAGAATTATCACGATCTCGTAGGAAGTAACAGACCCCGCCCTTAATGTCGACTCCCGGAAAAGCTTCAGAAGCGTTTGGATAGTCAACAAGTGCTCTGATATTTCGATCTGTCAGCATCGTAGAACGGAACTCGCCTAGCCACTTGCCTCCGGCCATCCACCTTGAAGGCAGGATCATAGAAAGATATTTGGGGCTGAGACCCTTCGCTTGCTCAACAAATTTATTGTAAATAGGAACAATATTCTGCCCGGCTTCATCAGCCTCTATTTGATACGGCGGGTTTCCAATGATGACGTCGAATTGCATGGCTTTTCCAAATATCTCGGCGAACCGAGTCTTGATGTTGTCGGTGTGAATGAAAGCGTAGGCGTGGGTCTCTAGATCGTCTCCGCGTGAGAAGACGGATTCGGCGGCACCGCAGAACTTGCAGCGGTTTCCCGCCCAGGTGTGTTCCATGCGCTCGAACCAGATATTCCATCCTTGTTCTGGAAGCCCTTGGCGATGGAGTGCTTTCCCTGGGCATGCCGCGAGCAATAGACGCTGCGGCGGGCGAGGAGGCTGGTGATGCGGGTGATGCCGATACCGAAGACCTGCTTGGTGAGGATGTGATCGACGCGTTTTTGCAGGTTGGGGATTTCCTTTTCCAGCCCCTCTGTGAG
>CAJQKQ010000067.1 GCA_905478925.1 uncultured Verrucomicrobiales bacterium | reverse complement strand
TCATCGCGGCGAACACCTCCGAGCGCAACGCAGACCCGAGGCCAGTGAAGTGGCAGTTTACAACTGCCGACGCACGCATCAAACTACACAAGCTTTACCCGACTATTTAGATCTGTTCGACCACTAGCATGGTTTGCAAGGTCTTCCCGCCATCGTGGCTCAGCAGGCCGCGCACGTTTTCCGCGACGATCATGGCGGGCTGTGACTCGTCGATGGCGCGCGCCCATTCGTAGAAAAGCGTCCCACGCGTGTCCCTAAAGCCGAGTTTTTTCCCCGCGTAGCTGAACGCCTGGCAGGGAAAGCCGCCGGTCAGGATGTCCGTCTTGCCACGGTATGGCTTGAAGTCGATGCCGGCGACGGAGCCTTGGACGACATTCCAATCCGGGCGGTTCGCCTTGAGTGTCGCGCAGGCATTTTTGTCGAGCTCGTTGAGGAGGATCGACTCAAGGCCAGCCCGCTCAAGCCCGAGGGCAAGCCCCCCGGCTCCGGCGAAAAGCTCGATCAGCCGATAGGGGCGCAGCGGGGTGGGGCGGGCGGGCGGCGGCCCTTTGCGGAAAAACGGGTTTTCCGGGTCGATTTCCCGGATGTCTTCCAGCGCGAAGATGGGATCTCTGCGGTCGCCAGGGACGCGCGGCATGAGCTTGCCGGATTTCTCCCAGGATTTCACGACGGCTTTCGAAACCGAAAGGATGTCCGCCACCTGCGATAGGGAATACAGGGGCTGCGGGCGGCTCATGGTGCTTCCTATCACCGACCTGCTATCTGCGGCAAGGATTTCACGGTCGCCAATTTATCAGGGTGCCTACGTTTGAGATTTCCCAAGAGTTTGAACCGCCAAGTAAGAAAAGTTTGCAAAGTCCAAGAGAAGGAAGATCTCAAAAAAGTCTCTTTGGCTGAAGATTCTTTATCAGAAAGCGTTTTGCTTTCGAGAACTTGGAGAACTTGGCGGTTCAATTTCCAACTCCGATTCGGCTTTCCTTGTCGGGATCTCTCTAGTGTCGACTCGCTGGCCAATTTTCTTGAGGTCGGCTGCGGGGAATGGATGATGCGCCCGCATGGGAACGATCACCGAACCGGGACAGATCAAGCTGCTAGGGTTTGCGGGGCATCGCGCGGTGCTGGATCCGGCAGGCCTGCGCAAAACACTGATTGGTGAGCTTGCGGAAATGAAGGCGCTGCTCGGGAACCGGATGACTGCGATATGCAGCGCGGCGGCCGGTGCGGATCTCATTTTCCTGCGGGCATGCGTGGAGCTCAGGATTCCCGCGATCGTGATTCTGCCGTTTCCGGAGGAAAGGTTTGCAGAGGATTTTGAGGACAAGGAGGAGTGGCAGCTCGCAAGGCACCTGACAGGTGTGGCGCTTGCTAAATATGTGACGCCCGGCGGAAAGGAGGCTACCGAAGCCTACCATGAGGTTTCCCGCCATCTCCTTGATTGGGCGGATGCATTTCTCTTTGCCTGGGACGGCAAAGAGCCGCGCGGCACCGGTGGCACGGGCGAGACGGTTCGCGAGGCGCGGGAGCTCGGGATTCCCTCGCGCATTATCGATGCGGAGATTCTGGAAGCCAGGTGGGAAATCGCTTTGGATGCGGGCCGGAAGGCAAGGCACGGCTTCGATACCAGGGTGGATCTGCTCGACTTCCTCGATGCGAGGTTTGCGACAGATTTCTAGGCTTCGATGGAAAGCTTGGCGAGGCCGACTTCGTGGTCGCAGGCTTTGAGGAAGGCCTGGATTTCGGCGAGAAGGGATTCGCAGCGCTTGTTCCATTTTTTCTCACCGCGGAGGATCAGGGTGCATTCGCGCAGCTCGGTGAAACGGATGATCTCGGCACCGGCGCGATGCAGCACGGTGAGTTCGGCACGGATATTTTCGAAAAACGCGAGCTCGAAGCCGTTGCCTGCGGAGCTGGCGGCCTCGACAAGCGATATGGTCAGCGGTGGGGCGAGCGGTTCGAGTTTCTCCGCGATACGCTCGCAGCCGATCTTCACTAGCATTTTCCGCATCCTTTCGAAAAGCTCCTCAAGGTGCAGGAGGCGAAGCGCGCATTTGTGCTCAAGGTACATTTCCACGCCGCTACGGATCTCCGAGACCAGCGGGAAATCCTCATGATCCGCGGCACGGGCGGCGCGGTGCAGCGCATCATCAAGCCACGCGGTATCGTAATCGAGCACCTGGTAGGGGCCGATCTGGATCGCGGGGCGGTTGCCGATGAATGAGATCACTGGGGAAAGGGAAGCGGGATGTGCTTGGATTCGGAAATTTTGGGAGCGGGCTGGCGGTCAGGGATTCATTCCTTGAAGAGGCGGCGCTGGAAGGTGTCCCGGGCAGCGCGGCGTGAGAGCGATTGGATTTCGGCGATGAACTCGTTGACGTTCTCGAACTGCCGGTAAACCGAGACATAGCGAACGTACGCTACCGGGTCGATCTGATGGAGCTTGTCCATCACCTTGGCACCGATTGAAGCCGATGGCACCTCGCTCAAATGATCTTTGTGCAGGTCTGTTAGGATTTCCTCGACGGCCCTGTCGAGGCGTTCCATGGAAACCGGGCGTTTCTCGCAGGCCTTGATCAGGCCGCCCATGAGTTTCTCGCGGTGGAGCGATTCGCGCGTGCCGTCGCGTTTCACCACACGCAGCTCGGTGCGCTCGATCTGCTCGTAGGTGGTGTAGCGGTAGGCGCACTTCCGGCATTCCCTGCGACGACGAATCGTAGTCCCGTCCTTGGAGGAACGAGAGTCGAGTACTTTGTCTTTTAGGGAACCGCATTGGACGCAACGCATAGGTAGATTCGTGAAACAATGCGCTACACTGTAATACTTGATATGGCACCGTCAACTCAAAACCTACGGCACATTTAGTAGTTGATCCCTGATGGTCGGCAAATGTTGCACGTTATTTTTGGGAAAACTGGGCAACGCAATCCACTACCGGAAGTGCTGATGACTTTCATCGCGGCGCTGTGGCCGAGGCAGCTATGGTTTGATGGTAACGGTGTCGCCGACTTTGGTTATGGTGAAGAGTTTTTTGGCGGAGGCCATGGGGAGGCGGATGCAGCCGTGGGAGGCGGCGTAGCTGGGGACGTAGCCGTAGTGGAAGCCGAAATCGCTGCAGCTGAGGCGCTGGAAGTAGGGCATGGAGGAGCCGTAGATGGAGGAGTTGTGGTGGCGGTGTTTGTCGGTGATGACGAACTCGCCCTGGCGGGTGCGGTAGCCGCGTTTTCCGGAGGAGACTTTGGTGGAGAAGATTTCCTCGCCCTTGGCATCGTAGACACGGGCGCGCTGCTCGGAGAGGGAGAGGACGATGTGGCGCTCGGCTTTTTCTGGGTCCTGGCCGAGGATGAGTCGCATCATGGGGACATCGCTGCGGCGAGAGGCGAAGTTGAGAGGGTAGGTGTATTTGGAGCGGGTGTAGGTGCTCGTTTTCGCGCCGGCGGCGAGGAGGTGGCGGGCGGTGGCTAGGTTGCCGGTGTTGGCGGCGAGCATGATGGGGGTGATGTTGCGATCCCGGGTGAGATACCAGCGCATGTCCTTGGATTTTACGCGGTCGAGGAAGGCTTGGCTGACGGGACGGCTGACGGGTTCGTTGGGATCTGCGCCGGCGGCGAGGAGTTCGCGGACGGTGTTGGGATTGCCGGTTACGATGGCGAAGTGGAGGGGTTTCTGGCCTTCGCGGAGGCGGAGCTTGGCGTTTGCGCCGTGGCGCAGGAGCAGGGTGGCGATGCGGTCGTTGCCGGAGCGGATGGCGAGAGAGAGAGCGGTGTCGAGGGTTGGGATGGCGGTGGTGTCGGCGGGCGCTCCAGCGGAAAGCAGGTAGGATGCGGTGAGGCGGTCGCTGCGGGCGCAGGCGAGGAGCAGGGCTTTTCCCGGGCTGTGGCCGTAGTCGAGGAGAAGCTTGAGCCAGGAGATTTCCCCGGCGAGTGCGGCGGCCTCGGTGAGCAGCAGGCCGTTTTCGCGATGGTGAGTGGCGCGGGTGCCTTTGCCGAGGAGCATGCGGGCGAGATCGTTATTGTCGCGGCGGTAGGCGAGCCAGAGTGCGGGTTCCCACTCCGGGCCGTCGAGTGTTTCGCCGGGGCGGAGCACGGCGCGGAGGGTCGGCGGGTGGCCGCTGGCGATGGCGGCCTCCAGCGGGGTGAGGCCGCCGGGTGTGGTGGGCAGGCGGACAGGATGCGCGCCGATGCGCATGAGCAGCGGGATGAAATCGGTGTCGTGTTCTGCGATGGCCTGCTCCAGAAGGGTCAGGCCGCCGGGTGAGGGCAGGTTGGGGTCGGCTCCGGCGGCGGCGAGGGTCGGGAGTATCTCGGTCCAGCCGTTTTTCACTGCGAGGGCGAGGACGCCGCGACCTTCCGGATCGGGGGCTCCGGGGTCGGCTCCCATTTCAATGAGGGTGTGGACGAGATCGCGGTGGCCCGCAGAGATGGCGATATGGAGGAGCGGGTTGCCATCGTGGTCGGTGATGTGCGGATCGGCGCCGTGTTGGAACATGGAGCGGACGAAGGCGAGGCGGCCGTTGCGGATGCACCAGGGAAGGATTTTTTCGCCCCCGGGCATGATGCCTGCGGGATTTGCGCCTGCGGCGATGAGTTTCTCGGCGATCGGGCTCTGATCCCCGGTGATAGCGGCAGCGAGGACGGAGACGCCATCGGGGGTTTTCGAATTCGGATTGGCTCCGGCATCAAGGAGCATGATGGCGACCGAGGGGCTGTCCTGGCCGACGGCGATGCGCAATGGGGTGTAGCCGGTGGCGTCGCGCTGCTCGGTGTGGACTTTTACGTCGAGCAGCCAGCGGACGTGCTGATTCTCGCCATCAGTGACCGCCTCGACGAGGGCGCGGCCGCTGGGCTGGACGCCGGCACGGGATAGCTCACGGAGGGCATGCTTTTCCGGGGTATCGCATGACGGTGTCAGGGCGAGCACGGAGACAAGCAGCAACCGCCGGCTCAGCCGCAACATGGGGGACATCCGGGACACGAGTCGGAAACGTAAGGGCAATCCATGGGAAATCAAGTATCCGAGAAAGTAGTTAGCCCTATGGGGATATCTGGTAGGTTCGCGCCGATGAAACTTGTGAAACTACTGGCAAACCTCGGTTATGGATCGCGCAAGGAGGCTGACAGGCTGATCCGCAGCGGGACGGTGACGGATCGCGCGGGCAATGTGTTGGGAGCCAAGGATTTTCCGGGCTTGGAGAACATTCTAGTGGCCGGCGAGGAATTGGATCCGCTTGCGCCGCTGGTGCTTGTGATGAACAAGCCCACCGGCTTCACCTGCAGCACCGAGGATCCCGGCGACACCGTCTATGACCTGCTGCCGCCGAGATTTTCGAAAAGAAATCCGGGCATGAACCCCGTCGGTCGCCTCGACAAGGACACCACCGGGATGCTGCTGATGGCGGACGACGGGAAATTTCTCCACCAGGTGATTCATCCGAAATCCGGTTGCCTGAAAGTCTATCATGCGGAACTGGATCGTCCGCTGCAGGGAAACGAAGGCGAGGTCTTTGGCTCCGGCGAGCTGCAGTTGGAGAACGATGTGAAGCCGTTGCTCGCGGCGGGTTTCGAGGCTCTCGGGGAAAAGGAGGCGCTGGTGACATTGCACGAAGGCCGTTACCATCAGGTGCGGCGGATGTTCGCGGCGGTGGGGAACCACGTGCTCGGGCTCAAGCGGATTTCCATCGGCGGGTTGAAGCTTCCCGAGGAGCTTGCGGAAGGCGAGTGGCGTATCGTTTCCGAAGCGGAGAAGGCGGTGCTATTCGGGAAGTGAGATAGGATATGGCCGCAAAGGCTTGGACGATGTTTGAATACGGTAGGGCTGATCCGGCTCGGTCAGCCCACTTTCAAAATCTAGCATCCCGCCTCACCCACACGAAAGTGAGATCCCGGGGGAAATGCCGTGTCTTGCCGTGGCTTCACTCCCTTTCCTGAGATACGGCGCTTGCGTTTTTTTGATCAGGGCCGACCGAGCCGGATCAGCCCTACCATGATTGAATGACTTGTTGCTTTGCGGCTCTGCGGCTTGGCGCGAGATTTTTCAATACGAACGCGATGCGAACCGATTTCCAGGGGAGGACTCGCGCAAAGCCGCAAAGGCTTGGACGATGTTTGAATACGGACAATGGAAGCAACAGAGACGACCACTCCTCTTTTTCACAATTCTCTGTGCGCGGCAGGATATCGGTTCTGGAACCTGAATTTCTCTTCCGTATTCTCCGATTGGGTTTGGCGTGGACTCCCGGGAGAGCGCTGCGAGGGATTGACCCATGGGTTTTGCGGGCTAGATTGGGACTTCCTTTTAAGAACAACCAACCGAATACCAACATCATGTCCATCAAAGCAGGCGACAAAGCCCCAGACTTCACCCTCGTCACAAAAACCGCCGAAGGCCCGCAGCTCGTGAAGCTGAGTGACCTCATCGGCAAATCCAACATCGTGCTGCTTTTCGTGCCGATGGCCTTCACCGGTGTCTGCACCGCAGAGCTGTGTGACATTTCCTCCGGCATCAAGGATTACGAGGCACTCGACGCGAAGGTTCTCGCGATCTCCGGCGACAATCCCTTTGCACAGGAAATCTGGGCGCAGAAGGAAGGCATCACCGTCCCGCTGCTCAGCGATTACGAGCACACCGTCGCCAAGGCATACGGCATCGCCTACGAGCAATTTCTCCCCGAGGCGAACCTGATTATGGGCGGCGTACCGAAGCGCTCCGCGTTCGTTATCGACAAGGAAGGCGTCGTCCGCTTCGTGGACGTGAAAGATCACCCGAAGGATCTTCCTGATTTTCAGGCACTTAAGGAGACGCTCGGCAGTCTCTAAGACGATCTTTCAAATAAATCTAAGTTTAATGTTTACAATACGTGAGTTCCGGGCAAATTTATGCCGTCCTCCGCGAGAGCTGGAGTGATTGAGTCTTCCGGGGGGAAAGCTCAATTGCCCTAAGACAGCGAGGTCATGTAAGGCGCGGATCTGGAAACGGATTCGCGCCTTCGCTTTTGATCGGCCTGCCTACTAGTGCCCTGATAAGCCTAAGATGGCGGATGGGGGCGGATGTGCTTGCGGGCTTTTGTTTGAAACGGAGAAAGCGGAGAGAAGACGGAGGAAGCGGAGAAGAATGTCTGTATTTCCAACTCCGTGACCTCCGTTTCTTTTCCGTTGCCTCCGTTTTGAAATTGGCCGACCCAGGATCAAGCTCTCACTCTTACCGGTAAATTCTATCCGCCAGATAAAATTTTACGCAGCACTAGGTGGCCTTCAGATCCTGCCCGGGGTCGGTTCCATTTTCCCCGGCCGACATTTGGGGAAAACGTTGAGAATCAGTCTTTTGCGCAATCACGCGCCGGAAAACTCTCTTTTTTGTTCTAGTGAACATCTTTTTTGGTTGCCTAGTGCGGTTCGTTTGCGCATTTTCCCCGCATGGCTACAAAAACAGCGGCGGAAAACACAGCAGCGGAAAAACTTAAAGATGCGCGCAAGCGGAACCTGGATCTTGCGATTTCACAGATTCATAAGGAATTCGGCGAAGCCGCAATCATGCGGATGGGCGACGAGAACTGCGTCGATGTCGAAGTCATCCCGACTGGTAATCTGCTGATTGACCGTGCGCTGGGTGTTGGTGGATTTCCTCGCGGACGTGTCGTGGAAGTCTACGGTCCGGAATCCTCGGGTAAAACAACACTGACTCTCACCGCGATCGCCCAGGCGCAGAAACGCGGAGGTCTGGCGGCGTTCATCGATGTCGAGCACGCGCTCGACCCGCAATATGCCCGCAAGCTCGGCGTGAATCTCGATGACCTGCTCATTTCCCAGCCATCCTCCGGAGAGGAAGCCCTCCAGATCTGCGAAGCCCTGGTTCGCTCCAATGCGATCGATGTGGTCGTGCTCGACTCCGTCGCCGCCCTTGTCACCAGGCAGGAGCTCGACGGCGAGATCGGCGATTCCACCGTCGGTGCCCAGGCGCGCCTGATGAGCGCGGCGATGCGGAAACTCACCTCGTTTATTTCCAAGGCCAAAACTGTGTGTATCTTCACCAACCAGATCCGTGAAAAGATCGGCGTCATGTTCGGCAGCCCGGAAACCACCCCCGGTGGTCGTGCCCTGAAATTCTTCTCCTCTGTCCGTATCGACATCCGCCGCATCGGTCAGATCAAGTCCTCCGACGGGACGGTGATCGGCAGCCGCACCAAAATCAAGGTGGTGAAAAACAAGGTCGCCCCGCCGTTCACCGATGCGGAATTCGATATCATGTATGACGAGGGGATTTCCTCGACTGGCTCGTTGCTCGATCTCGCGCTAGAAATGGAGATCGTTCAGAAACGCGGATCATGGTTCTCCTACGATGGCGCCCAACTCGCGCAGGGACGCGACGCCGCCAAGGATGCCCTGAAAGCCGACCAAGAGCTCTACGATGATATTGAGACGAAGGTGAAGGAAGGCATGGAAGCGGCGAAGGCGGCGAAGAAGAAAAAGAAATAGGGAGCGTGGGTTTTTAACCCGCTACCCTGTGCTTACAATCCCACCTTCCACCCACTACGGAAGGCGATCCGTCAGAAAGCGGCTTGAAATGCCGCGCTCCATAACGCCATGCCCTTCCTGGATCCATCGAAGGAAATTGACGGCCACCGGCACAAGCTGCCGCACTGTCAGCAGGATCGGGCATGGATCCTGTTTGCTTCGGGAAATTGAGAACGCGGGAGCGCTTTGGCAGCCCGACTATTGGGATAGGTTGATCCGCAGCCAGAGGCATTTTGATTGGGTGATGGGGTACATCGCCGACAATCCGAAGAATCTCAGGGATGGAGACTTGTTGTTATGGAGCGCGGCTTTGTAAGCCGCTTTCTTGCGCTTGCAACCACGCCATGCACCTCCTTCTAATGAAGAGGAGGGTCGTGCGGAGTCTTAAGATGAAGGCGAAGCGTTAGAAAGCGGCTTGAAAAGCCGCGCTCCATAGTTCGCTTACGCGTCCTTCCCGCAGCACTGCTTGAACTTTTTCCCGGAGCCACAGGGGCAGGGAGCGTTGCGGCCGGTGGTCTCGATGGAGAAGCTTGGCTTGCGTTTCGGCAGGTTGAGCTTGAGGACCGAACCGGAGCCGCCAGTCTGTGAGGGGTCGATGTTGTCCGAGCTGCCGGAGGTGGCCATGTTTGCGCCGGTGATCTCGGGCTCGCCGCTTTGGAGCTGGCGAGGTTGGCTGTGGAGCTGCTTGAGGAAATCCTTGAGGTTCGCGGCGGAGCGGAAGAGGTTGGTGAGGGCTTCCTGCTTGATCTCGTCCATGAGAGTGACGAAGAGCTTGTAGGCTTCGTTTTTGTACTCGATGAGCGGATCCTTCTGACCCTGGGCGCGGAGGCCGACTCCTTCGCGGAGGGCGTCCATGTTGTAGAGATGCGCCTGCCATTGCTTGTCGATGGCGACGAGCACCATGCGGCGCTCCTCCTGGTCGAGCACTTCATACGGCAGGTCGCCGACCTTGATCTCGTAGGTCTCCTTGACCTTGGTGACGAGGTATTCGGAAATCTGATCGGGTGTTTTCGTAACATCCAGTTCCTCGATGGTGATGCTGATGGGAAGGGTTGCATTGACCCAGCCGAAGAGTTCCATGTGATCCGGGGCCTCGTAATCGCGGTCTTCAAGGTACTCGCTGACTTTCGCGGGGATGGTTTCCTCGATGATCTCGTTGACTAGGTCGCGGGGCGATTCGGTGGAGAGCACCTCATTGCGGTAGCCGTAAACGACCTCGCGCTGCTTGTTCATCACGTCATCGAAGTCGAGGACGCGCTTGCGCCAGGTGTAGTTGCGTTGCTCGACGCGCTTCTGGGCGGTCTCGACGGATTTGTTGAGCCATGAGTGCTCAAGCGCCTCGCCGTCCTTCATGCCGAAGCGCTCCATCATGTTCGTCATCTTGTCTGCCGCGGCGAAGTTCCGCATCAGGTCATCTTCGAAGGAGATGAAGAACTGGGAGCGGCCGGGGTCGCCCTGGCGGGCGCAACGGCCGCGCAGCTGGCGGTCGACGCGGCGTGATTCATAGCGTTCCGTGCCGATGACGAAGAGGCCGCCGGCTTCTGGGACGCCCTTGCCGAGTTTGATATCGGTTCCGCGGCCCGCCATGTTGGTGGAGACGGTTACGGAGCCGGGTTGGCCGGCCTGGGAAATAATTTCCGCTTCCTGCTCGTGAAATTTCGCGTTGAGGACGGAGTGCGGAATCTTGGCGCGCTGGAGCAGGCGGGCGAGGGTCTGTGAGGCGTCGACTGAGGCGGTGCCGCAGAGCACGGGCTGACCTTTTTCGTTGGCCTCCTTGATCTTCTCGATGACTGCGTTGAATTTCTCGCGGCGGGTCTTGAAGACTTGGTCGTTCTCATCGACGCGGACGTTCGGGGTGTTCGTCGGGATCGGCAGGACGTCGAGGCGGTAGATGTCGTGGAACTCGGCGGCTTCCGTTTCGGCGGTTCCGGTCATGCCTGCGAGTTTCTCGTAGAGACGGAAGTAGTTCTGAATCGTGATTGTTGCGAAGGTCTGAGTCTCCTTCTCAATGGCGACGTTTTCCTTCGCTTCCACGGCCTGGTGGAGGCCATCGGACCAGCGGCGGCCGGGCATTTCGCGGCCGGTGTTGTCATCGACGATGATGACCTTGCCGTCCTTGACCACATACTGGACGTCTTTTTCGTAGACGCAGTAGGCTTTCAGGAGTTGGGAGATGTTGTGGATCTTCTCCGCCTGGACGCCCATGTTGTCCTGAGCTTCCTCTTTCTTGGCGATCCTCTCCTCGGCGGAGAGGGACAGGTCCATATCGATGTCTGCGAAGAGAGTGCCGAGATCAGGGAGAGTGAAGGACTCCGGATCGCCGGGGGAGAGAAACTCGCGACCCATTTCCATGAGGTCTGCGTCGTTGCCCTTCTCGTCGATGGTGAAATAGAGCTCCTCCTTGAGGGCGAAGAGTTCCTTTTTCTGTGCGTCCTGATAGAAGGAGAGTTCGGTTTTCTCGATGAGGCGGCGGTTTTCCGGTTCCTCCATGAAGCGCATGAGCATGCGGTTGCGGGGTTGGCCGAGCTTGATTTTGAAAAGCAGGCGTCCGGCACCGTCGATGTCGCCGGCGTCGGCGAGCTTTTTCGCCTCGGCGGCGTGGTCGTTGCAGAGCTGTGTCTGCTTCTTGACGAGGGTGTCGACTGAGGAGCGGTATTTGTCGAACTGATGGGTGGACTGGGCGGTGGGGCCGGAAATGATGAGCGGGGTCCGCGCCTCGTCGATGAGGATGGAGTCGACCTCATCGATGATTGCGAAGTAGTGGCCGCGCTGGACCTGGTCTTCGCTGGAGGATGCCATGCCGTTGTCGCGGAGGTAGTCAAAGCCGAACTCGGCGTTGGTGCCGTAGGTGATGTCGAAGGCGTATTGCTCGCGGCGATCCCATGGGGCCATCTGATTCTGGATGCAGCCGACGGTGAGGCCGAAGTAGCGGAAAAGGGAGCCCATCCAATCGGAGTCCCGTTTTGCGAGGTAGTCGTTGACCGTGATGACGTGGACACCGAGGCCGGTGAGGGCGTTGAGGTAAACGGGCAGGGTTGCGACGAGGGTTTTGCCCTCACCGGTCTGCATTTCCGCGATCATGCCGCGGTGGAGGGCGGTGCCGCCGACGAGTTGGACGTCGAAGTGAACCATCTGCCACTCTATGGTTTGGTCGCTGACGGTGATCTCACTGCCGCACATTCTGCGAGCGCCGTTTTTGACGACGGCATAGGCCTCAGGGAGGATTTGCTCTAGGTATTTCGCGCGGGCTTGCTGGAAAGCGGGCTCGATCTCATGGAACGCGGCCTTCGCGTCCTCGATGGCTTCCGGCGTTGCGGCGATGGATGCGGGAAGTTCAGGAAACTCGTCGCGGAGATCTTTGAGGCGTATTTCCAATGCTTCCGCTGCTGCCGCGACCTCTTCCGGGGGCATGCGAGCGATGACTGGCTTGGCCGGGACATCGAGTTCGTGGTAGCGGGCGAGGTGGGATTTCCATTTCGCGGTTAGTTCGAACAACTTTTCCTCCGGCTCGCGCTGCAGAGCCTCCTCGATCTCGGTGATGCGGGCGACGGTCGGCCTGATGCGACGCAGTTCGCGTTGGTTCTTGCTGCCGACGATTTTTTGAAGGATCCACTTGATCATGAGAAATTGGGCTATGCCCTTGGCGGGCTAAGGGGAGGGTGGATACACCGGGAGGCGCGGGTAAGCAAGTGCCGGGAATCCCCAAATTTTAATCCGCCGCGGCGGACCAAACCCTAAGGAAGAGGGGTGGAACTGCGTGGGTTACGGGGTAGGGTCTCTGCGTGTTGATCGATTCCCATAACCACTTGCAGAGCGGGCGCTACGGGCGGGAGGCCGGGGAGCTGGTGCGCGAAATGAAGGGCACGGGCATCACCGGCTGCGTGGTGAACGCGACTCGGGAGGGGGACTGGGAGGCGGTGGCGGAGCTGGCGCGGAGGTTTGCGGGTTTCGTTATGCCGGCGTACGGGATCCATCCGTGGTTCGCGGATACGGTGGAGGATGGTTGGGAAGGGCGGCTGCGGAAGAGGCTGCAAAGCGACCCGCAGGCCACCGTCGGCGAGATCGGTCTTGATGGCTGGGTGGATTCGCCGGGGATGGATGTGCAGCGCGAGGTTTTTGTAAAACAGGTGGGCATTGCCTTGGAAACCGGGCGGGTGATGAGCGTGCATTGCCTTAAGGCATGGGATGAGCTTTTCAGCGTGATGGACGAAGCGGAAGCCTGGCCGGAGAAATTCCTGATGCACTCCTTCGGGGGCTCGATCGAGGTCGCGGAAAGGCTGTTGAAAAAGGGCGCGTGGTTTTCCTTCTCCGGATATTTCCTGCAGGCACGGAAGCGCAAGGTGCTGGAGGTTTTCCGGCAACTGCCGAGAGACCGGATCCTGCTGGAAACGGACGCCCCGGAGATGATTCCGCCGGAGGACTTCGTGGAGTTCTCGTTGGTTGATAACGTCAACCACCCGGCGAATCTGCGGGGGATTGCGGAGGCGTTCGAGAAGGAACTGGGCGCTGAGATTCTCGCTCGGGTGGCGGAGAACGGCATGGATTTCTGGCGGAGGCCGGGCTAGATATCTGAATTTTTTTCGCGGATCAGGCCAAGGATTTCAGCGCCCTCATTCGTCACTTCCCGGGGTGGCGGGAAATCGAATTGTACCTTTGTCCATTTCCACCCAGGTGAGGACGGGTTTGGAAAACGATTCCTGATCTAGGTGAATGACCACCACCCAATCTCCCGGCGGCAGGGAGCGCATAAGGGGAATATTGCCGATCATTTGGTTCTTCGTAGCACCTAGAGTGAAATCGAGCGTCGCTCCGGGAAAGCCACCTTTCTCGAGAGGGAGTATGTCACCGGTTTCTCCTGGTTCCAATGTGATTGTTACTGGCTTCGGATCGTATTGTACTACGGATCTCACAACTCCATCGGGAAGGGCATTAACGAACCGAAGTTGTGATTTTGCGGCTGACTCGCTTTCTTCACGAGATCGCCCTTCCAAGGTGAGCAAGCGGTGAGGATATTTCCCGCCACCGGAGCTGATAAGCCCGAGACTGGCCATGGCAGAAAGTGAGAACTTTTCAGTGGCAATTTTCTCATTGGTGCGCTCGACCACAACATCCGTATCCCAATCTCCCGCAGGCCATTTCACAAAACCTGAGCCGCGCCCTGAAGGCATGCGCCGCATGGCAGGGAATCCTCTAATTTCCAATCTGCATGGATCGCGACCAATCGTCAGGTTGAGCCAAAAAATCTGACTATCCACTTGCTCCCATTTAACCACTGAGGGATCGAAGCTGCCCGCACGTACAACATTTCCTTCGGAAATAATTCTGATGCCCGCTACCAATTCATTGGGGATTTCGATGGATCCGTCACTCATCTCAAAGAGCGCATCGCGGTTCCGAAGAATCGCCAGGTTGGGTTTGCCGTCATCGGCTCTACTAAGAATGGCAAGATAGGAGCCCCGTGGGGCATCGTCCATGCGGGAGAAATCCACTTCTCCGTGAAACCCTTCACTATCGACTAATGAGACGGTGGTTTTTGCCTTATTTTCAGGTAGCCAGAAGCCTTTTCCAAAAATGACCTTCTGCTTGGTTTTCGGCAAACTCATCATGGTACCGGGCAGCACATTGAGGACAAAAATTTCTCCTTTGGGCGCATCCACGCCAAAGGTACGGCTTTGGAGGTCGCCGTTTTTATCCGAAACGCTTACGATGGTGATCTTCTGCTTTTCAGTGATCTCCAACTCAAAGGTGGATCCCGGATGATTCTCTGACCCTATCTGGAAACGGTGAAGACCTGATGAGACATTACCCCAGGGTGTGGCTCTCCCGGGCGGCATTTTTCGATAGGCTATTTTTCCGTCAATCGCCATACTTACCAATCCGGCGTCCATCGTACCAAGATGCACCCATCTGAGAGAGGCAGCCGGAAGAGATTGTGTGCCGATGAAAATAATCAGCAGGATTGAGAAGATGGCTTTTTTACAATGATCGCACATACAGTGTTTCAGGTTTCACGGATTCCAATTCGCCGGTAGTTGCATCCCAAGTGCAATTGAAGAAAATGACCTTTTCCAGCATCCGGCGGCCGAGGACTTTCCCATTGGGCGCGAGGACTTCGCCTGCCGCTACAACGCGGTAGCAATGGCTGCGGGTTGTAACGAGATTTGCCGTTCGCATCATGGCCTCTTCCCGAGCGGCGTCGGAGCGGTTCAAGAGATCGAGCTCGCCGGTTGAACGGCTTTCCGAAGGATGAAAAGAAGTGGTTTCATTCCAACTCTCCAGCTCGCTGAGTTGACCGGGAGAATACAAAGGCATTGTATCTTTCCAAGTGGTGATGATTTTTCCGTCTGGACGCTTCCACCCATTCGTGAGGCGGCCTTTTAGTTCTTCTGCCACGGCGTTGAATTTGAATTCGGTAGGGCGGATCGCTTCGCCCAGCCGGAGGCTGGGAAGCTCCATGATCAGCTCATGATTGCTGTTTGTCCCGGAGGACAGGTCGAAGCTTTTCTGACAATTCAGATTGACCCTTCCCCGCCATTCCAGGCTGCCAAACTCGTCACTGGTCACGCTGCTACCATCCCCTTCAGTAGCAAAAATATCCATGATGTTCCATGGTTTGGCATTTAGATGATCGGCCTCTGTCGTGCCGCTCATGGTGGCTTTCGAGCGTTGGCCGATTGCCAGTGTGCCACCTCCTCTGAAGGGCGACAAAACTCCTTGGTTGAAAGGTTGATTTGCAGTCCCTCGCCCGGCTGGATGGGTCCATGAGGGATCAAAAATACGGCCTAGCTCAGCCGGTGAACGCATCGGCCGATTTTCAACACGGGTTATGCCTTGCAAGGGCTTGTTTATCGATTGCAGATACGGCCTGTCCAACCAGAAATTGAAGTCCTGATAGTTGTAGCCGTTGAGACTGTTGTTCACAGAATTCATTTTGCCGGGTTTGTTGCCAGACCAGTCTCGATCCGCTTCGTGAAAGTGAAGCCCACTATCTTTGTCATACATCCTCAATGGAGTCATCCGCGGGTCGTTGAGTTGATTTCCTTTTGAGGCGCCTTTGTTCCCGAGGCCAACTGAGACGACACCGTCCGTAGGAGCTTCGCTCATTTGCAAATAACCCGTTGCGTGAAGCCATTCGCCGGTTCCGGCATTCAGTAAAACGTGAGCTTGGCGCTGGTGACCATCCGGTTGCTTATTGTAATCGCTTGATCTGAAACTGTCCCAGGTAGTGCCCCGGTCTTCGCTACTGTCACGCACGTAGGTGCGGGTGATATTAAAGACCTTGATCTCATTTGGTGCGAACGCGATGGGGTTACCGGAGTTCAAGGGGAGAACCAGCTCCGCTTCCTCCGGGATCGGCTCTGCACCAACCGCGCCAAAGGCGGATCCTTGAATTTGCTGAATATAAGTGGAACGAATCTCGTAACTTGCCGCGGGAATCTCATTTCCGTCCATATTCCACAATTCGAAGCGGTAGGTCACTGGGATTTCGTAGCGATAAAGCTCACCTGCGAGGCTGGTTCGTTTGACGGTGTTGTTGGCTTTGAAATTGTCTGGTGCTCCCTGGGAATTCCAAACGATCTGAACTTCATTGATACGGATCGTGCGGTCAGCACCAAAGAAGCCCGGCCTAGGAACATCTCTCATGAGAAAGACGGGAGAGGCGCCAGGATCCGGGTTGCCATAGTTCAAGCCGGCAAGGGAAGCTGGCTGGGTGGGGACGTTGTCCGGGTCAAGGTAATCGATTAGCGAGGCGGAGATCGTGCGGAACTGCTCTCTACGCAAATCAGAAGAGAAGGGATTTGCCGAGGAAGGAATCTGGTAATCAGGCTCTGCTGTGCTTTTACCTTCTGGCCAGAAATTAAGGTTCCGTTTGTTGAAAAAGCCTTCTGCCCCGTTGGCCATCCATTCGCTCAACCGTTCAACGCGTTCGTCCACGGAGCCTGAAGTAAGATGGCCGCTCCAGTTCAAGTTTCGTTTGAGACTACCTCTGAGGGGCAAGGGGTAGCCATTTTCCTCTGAAGCACCCGCTTCGGCATAGCTAGGTGTGTATGCGAGGACATCATAGCCACGGCTAAACGAGGTGGCTCCGCCTGACAGTTCCTTCGGGAATTCCGTGTTACCCAAAGATACCCTGGCCGAATCTCCGGTGAGCCAGAATTCTTGATCTGCCGTATCATCATCCTCTAGTTTCCCTACTTCGAAGAAAGGAATTTCGGCAGGGCTGTTTCCGTCCTCACGAACTAGGGTTCCAATCTGAGTGACATCAAGGCGTGAGCTTTCGTCATCGACCCAAACGGCGAAGCGCATTTTCCGGCCTTTGGAATCGGTCGAAAAATCCTGCCATCGAGCAAGGCAAGCACCGTTCATTGCTCCAAGTGCGTTATTCGCATTGAAATCGAACACCTCTTCGCTGCCTGCTAGAAAATCTGCTAAAAGCTTGTCTGGATCTCCACCACTTGTGCCCATCCACTCGGTGTTATCCTCTGTTAGAAAAGGGTTACCTGCAGTAGTCCCGTCATCAAACTCTGGCCTTCCGGCGGTAAGTGCAAGAAGGGTTCCTGGGGTAGTTTCTCCACCCGGATGGTAGGCCCAAGTTGCAAATGCAGCTCCGGTTACATCTGGGCGGTTCAAGAAGTTCGTAATTTGTCCAATGGTGACTGCGAGACCGGATTCCACGGCGAGGTCGGCGCGGGCGGCATCGGAATAGGAGCGGGCGGTCTTGCGCTCGAGGGTGAGCACGGTCATCAGGCCGATGAGCAGCAGGGTCAGCCCGGCGATGGCGATGATCGTCATCGGCAGGGCGAAGCCGTTAGTCGGGAATCTGGAGACCTTGGTCATTTCGCGATGGCTATGGAGCGAGTGAAGGTGCGGATGAGCTGTTTCTCGGAATCGCGGGGCGAGGTCGCAAGGCGATCCCACTCGGCCCGGGTACGGAAGCGCTGCGCCGAGGAATCGTCGATGAAGGTGATGGTTAGCTCGATGAGTGATGCGGGCTCGGGTGATGTTTCTGTCCAGTCCTCGGCCTTGGCGGGATCGCCTGCGTAATATTTCGGCCTGGCCTCAAAGCCGATGACGTTGGGGACGATAGCTTCGTCCGTTGTGGGATCTGCGGGCGGGAAAGGCGGGGTGCTCGTGCTGTCACTGATCAGCGCCTGGGTCTCGGAGGCACCGAGGATACCACGGAAAAGCTTCGGTGATTCCGCATTCGCCATATCCACCGAGTAGTCCACGTAGTAATAGGAGGTGTGCAGGTCGCCGGGATTATCGTCGTTTTCCTCGTCTGGGGAAATGGCGCGAACGAATGCGATCCTCTCCGCCGCACTGACGCCGCCGCCGGCTCTCGTTTCATGGATTAGCGGAGTGGAGGGCAGGCGGGTGGAAAGCTCGCGGTCGAAGAACTGGATGAACGCACGAGCCTGCGAAAGTGTGTTCACCGCGCGCTGGGTCTGGGTGAAGCTGGCGGTTGATTGGCCAACAAGGGAGAACAGAGCAATCATGAGGATCGAGGTGATGGCCATGGCGACAAGTAACTCGATCATGGTGAAGCCTCTGGCGAACATCGAACATCGAACGCTCAACATTGAACGCCGAATGGAAGACGACAGGACGGAGGCTTTCATAGGGTTCCTTGGCGCGTTGTGATGAGTTTATACTGGTATGATGAGCGGCTGGCGGGCGAGGACTTTGCAGGGTTCCAGACGCGGATGTGGAGAAGCGAAAACAGATCCGCTGCACCGCCGCCGCCAGGGGGATTATACGCCTCCCCATACACCGTAACTAGGTAGGCAGCTTTGGGGATTTTACTGGGCGCGCTGATGTCCTGGGCATCGCCTTCGGAAAGGAAATTTCCCTGGGTATCGAAAGCCAGTACCACCGGCTCTGCCTCGCTTGAAAATGTCGGGAAGGTGAGGGCGTTCGTGATCGCCGATTCCCGTACGGGATCCGCCCATTTCGAAAGGACTTGCTGCTGCACTTCCCGGGCAAGCCACACGGAACGGGTGTCGGCTTCCGCGTTGCGTCGGGAATTCCCCGCGGAGCCGGTGGCGGCGAGGATCAGCGGGATCACGAAAGCGACGACACCGATGGCGATGACAACCTCCATCAGGGTCATCCCGCGCTGCGCATGGCTGTTAGTTAGCGTTTTCATCAGGGCTCTATGAAACGGGTTCGTCCGGTGAGGCGGTTCACCTGGAGCAAATCGAATACTGGCTGGCCTTCGGTCTTTTGCGTCAGGGTGAGCGCTCCCCCCTTGGCCACGGCTTGTGCGGTGGCGATGATGATCTCGGTGGAGGGGCGGACGATCTGCCCGTTCGGTGCGAATACAATGATATGGCAGCTGAGTGCCTTGCCCTTGAAATTCGTCGGCATGGTGTTTGCTGAATCGACAATGGTCGGCTTGGTTGATGATACCTGCCCGCCGGATAGGAAATGGAAGTTCCCCGGAAGTATCTCCCAGCGCTGGATCATGCGCTCGTTGCCGTTGGCGTCCTTGAGCGGGATGTAGTCGGCACCATCGAGCTCCACCTCGAACAGGGAAATCGAGCGCGCCCCGAGCTGGCTGTCGGAAGCAAGCACGGGGATTGCAAGGGCGGTGGCGTTTCCCGAGGCGATTGTGTGGGCGCGCGCTTGCTGGAGGTGCGCCTTGATGATTTCCCTCGATGCCTGACGAGCGTTGTTCGAGGAGTTAGAGAAAATCGGCACCGCCACGATCAGCAGCACTCCGATGATCGCGATCACCGTCAGCAGCTCTATCAGGCTGAAGGCGGAAGCGCGGCGATCTCTCGCGATTAGATTGCAAGCTGTGGTTTGCATCGATGGATATGGATAGGCGTAATGCGCCGAAGAACACTCCAGCATTTCAGGTGGTACGACTAAGTAAATATATAAATGAGAAAATGATCACAGAATTTTGGTGGAGATATTGTCACATAGCCACGGAACCGCGCCCCGTCGCTATGGAAATCTGTGTGTGGAGGGGCTGACGCCGGTCTGCCCCACTCGCTATCCTCTAGTGAGTTTGGATCGGTTTGTGGAAAGGGGGCATAGCTCGCGCAAAGCAACACAGGCCGGGATGACGGAGGGTTCCGTTCCGGGCTTCTGCGAATCCGAGGGTTGGGGCGGATCGGCGTCAGTCCCTCCCTGGTGCAGGCTTATCGGCCTCCATCAATAACTCGCTGAAGCCGCAGAATATGCGGGATTCCGAGGGTGGCATGACAGGCAGCGGATCAGGCCGGTCGAGGTGCTCGTGGCAGAGTTGGTCGAATTCCGCCGGAGTTTTCATGCGGCGGATCGCGTGCTCGAATGTGGGGTCGATGCCATCGCAGATGTAGATGAGGGTTTTCTTCATCCGCTGGATGTGGAGGAGCGGATTGAAATCCGGGTGTTCGCGGGCGAGTTCTTCGGAAAGCTCCATGATGTATTCGAGCAGGTCGCGGAGAGTGGGAATGTATGGTTGCGTTCCGGTGAATCCGGCTGAGATCTGGCCAAACAGCCAGGGGTTGCGGATCGCGCCGCGGCCGATCATCAGGCCGGCGGCACCGGATTTCCCGTGGAAAGCGAGGGCGGTGGCGGGATCGACCACGTTGCCGTTCGCGATGACGGGGCAGGGCATGGTCTCCACGGCGAGTTTTACGTAATCGGGACGAACTGGGGTCTTGTAGCGATCCATCACGGTGCGCCCGTGGATGGTGAGGCCGTCGATGGCATGGCTGCGGAAAACCTCTAGCAGACCGGCGAATTCCTCAGGGGAGTGGTAGCCGAGGCGCGTCTTCACGGTGAAATGACCGGGGATCGCATCGCGTAGGGCACCGAGGATTTCGTGGATTTTCTCCGGTGATCTCAGCAGGCCGCCGCCCGCGTCCTTGCGGCAGACGACGGGTGCGGGGCAGCCGAGATTCAGGTCGATCCCGGCGATGGGATACTCCGCGAGTTGCCTGGCGGTGCGCACCAGGTTCGGGATGTCGTGACCTATCATCTGTGCGAAGACCGGGCGGCCTGTTTCGTTTTCGCAGATAGAGCGGAGAATATACTTATTTATCCGCGAATCCGGGTGGACGCGGAAGTATTCCGTGACAAACCAATCGGGCATACTCCGCCTGCCGAGCACCCTCATGAAGGGTAGGTCGGTCACGTCCTGCATCGGCGCGAGAACGAGTGCAGGTCTGTTTGTCGGGAGGAGGTTGCGCATCCGCTGAATAAGGAAATGGTTTGACAATCAATGTCCACGGCCAATGCTTGGAGCGAACAACACCTAGGAATTAAAGTGGATACTGACCTTTTGCATACGGAAAAAATTCTCTCTGACCGGAAGACCTTCTTCCTGGATCTTAAGCAGAACTCACGAGGGATGGTGGTGAAAATCACCGAGGATGTGAGCGGCAACCGCGACACCATCATGGTACCTGAAGAGATCCTGGAGGATTTCATTGCTGCCCTCACGGACATCAAGATGACCGCTGACGAGCAGCAGTGAACGATCTGCGCGGAGCCGCGCAATAGCCACCAATGACCACCGTTTCAGCTTGAAGGAGTGGACGTAGGTTGTGAGCATCCTGTCATACGAATGCACCGCTCCTCCGTAAACATCGCCCGCCTCGTCTATCTGCTTGTTTGCCAGGCTGCCGGGGTTGCGATCGCTCTGAGCACCCGGGGTACGCCGGTCGAGATGTCGGTCACCACGGGTCTGCTGATCGGGCTGACGATCGGTATCGTTTTCATCGGGATCGAGAGACTGATGGAGGGTTTCACCCTGCGCGGATTTTCCACCGCGACATTCGGCCTCGGTGTCGGGCTTTTCTGTGCCTGGCTGCTGACGCGCGTGCAGATCTCCGCGCTCCTGGAACTCGCTTTCCACGACCGCGTGGACAGCGCCGCCGCCGGCGATACCCTCGTCAACTTTCTACGGCTGGCCTTGGATGTTACGCTGTTTGCCAGCCTCGGGTTTCTCGGCACGGTTCTCGCTCTGAGGAGCACCAGGGACGATTTCGCCTTCATCATCCCCTATGTCCGTTTCCGCCAGGACGCGAGCTCCGGCCAGCCCATTGTGCTGGATGCGGAGACCGTGATGGACGGGCGTATCGTAGGATTGCTTTCCTCCGGGTTCATCAGCGGGCGGCTCATTGTCGCACAGTACGTCCTTGAGGAAATCCAGACCCTTGCGAGCGAAGGCGAGAACGGGATCCGGCAGCGGGCCCAGCGAGGACTTGAAAACCTCGAGAAGATGCAAAGCTCCCCGGAAATCCAGATATCGCTCTATGAGGGCAGAGCCACCGCCGACGCACAGACGCTGCATGCCCGCCTTATTGAGACCGCGAAGTATTTCAGCGCGCGGCTGCTCACGCTGGAGGACAGCCTTTCGAAGATCGCGCGACTGCAGGGTATCGCCGTGCTGAACCTCAACGACCTCGACCTCGCGCTGCGCCCTGCCATTGGCGTCGGCGAGAGGCTGAGGGTTGCCCTTGTGAGGCCAGGAAAAGATGATCACCAGGCTGTCGGCTACTTGCCGGACGGAACCATGATCGTGGTCAACCAGGCGTTCGAGCAGATCGGCAGTACGGTCGATGCGGTGGTTGTGACGACCTTGCAGACCGCGGGCGGCACGCTCATTTTCGCCGAATTGGATCGGAGCTAGATTCACGACTCGACGCGCAACGCAGCGATTGGAAAAAAGCGTCGAGCTTTCTGAACCTCCGCGCCCACCGGAAGCCTTTTGCTCAAGAGACCTTAAAAACCCCCATCCGTCAGATTAAGGTTTTCAGGGCACTAATCTCGCCGGACACTCCGCACAACGCTACGTTTCACCCAGCCGCATGAACCTTTCGGAAATCGCATCCCGCTTCATCCTCCCTGGTTCTGTGGTCTCCCACGAGGAGATCACCACCGGGCTGATCAACACCACCTACGTCGTCACCTGCCGGAGCGGAAGTACCGAGAAGCGCTTCATCCTGCAGTCGATCAATTCCGCCGTGTTCCCGGAGCCGGAGAAGGTCATGGAAAACATCTTCCACGTCACCCTTCACATCGGATCGCGCGATCCCGGCACGGAGCAGCTCTGCCTGATCCCCATTCACGAGGGTCGCAGCTGGCTAAGGCTTCCCAATAACACGATCTGGCGCTGCTATCCTTTTCACGAGGGCACGGAGACTTTCGAGAAAATCACCTCGCCGGACCTTGCCTTTCGCGCCGCCGCCGCCTACGGGCGCTTCCAGTCCCGGCTCTCCGATCTCGATCCATCGACCCTCCACGAGACGCTCCCGAACTTTCACCACACCCCCACCTACTTCGCCAAGCTGCTCGCCGCCGTGAAATCGGATCCCGAGGAGCGCCTCGCCGAGGTGCAGGCCGATGTCGATTTCATCCTATCGAAGAAATGCCTGACCACCGCCCTCACCGGCGCCGGACTTCCCACCCGCATCACCCACAACGACACCAAGATCTCCAACATCCTTTTCCCTACAAACCCCGCCCTGCCACCCATCGTCATCGACCTCGATACGGTCATGCCGGGGCTCGCCCTCTTCGATTTCGGCGACATGGTTCGCTCCGCCGCCTCCAGCGCCGCCGAGGACGAGGCGGATCTCGAAAAGGTCTTCATCGACAAGGATATGCGCAAGGCGCTCACCGAGGGCTACCTCTCTACCGCCGCCGAATTCCTGACCCCGGAGGAAACCGCCCTGCTGCCCGTCTCCGCAGAAGTCCTCACCTTCGAGCTCGCCACCCGCTTCCTTACGGATCACCTGCTCGGCGATAAATATTTCCGCACGAAATACCCGGCTCATAACCTCGTCCGCGCGCGCAACCAGCTGGCGCTGCTGAAATCGATGTAGCCTGCCGCGCGCATTGCTGTTTTCTGCGCGCCGTTTGAGGGAATCTCCATTCCTACTTGCGGAAGCACCGGTCCGGGGTGGAAGCTTCCGCGAACTCAACCCGTAACAACAATCATGGAAATCACAAACACAGCATACGGAACTTGGAGCGGAGGCCGCTTCATGCATTTTGGCGAAACCCTCTCCGAAGAACGCTTTCTCGGCTGCATCAAGACCGCCTACGAATCCGGCATCCGCACCTTCGTCACTTCCGACGTTTACGGAAACGGCAAGGCCGACGAACTCCTCGGCAAAGCTCTCGCCGGAATCGACCGCTCGACCTACGCCCTCATTGGCATGATTGGCCACGACTTTTACGATGGCGAGCGCAAGGGCTCCCAGGGCTACCCGCGTTTCACCGATCCCGAACTGCGCGGCGAAGACGGCTACGACGAGTTCGTCCAGCGCGCCACCAAAGCCTCCCTCGAACGCTGCGGCACCGACCACTTCGATCTCCTCATGTTGCACAACCCCGACGTCCACGGCTACACTTCGGAGGCCGTCTGGAAAGCCATGGCACGCGCCAAGGAAACCGGTCTCACCAAGCAGCTCGGCATGGCACCGGGGCCCGCCAACGGCTTCACCCTCGACCTGCTCGACTTTTATGAAAAATTCGGAGACATCATCGACTGGACCATGCTGATCCTTAATCCGCTAGAGCCGTGGCCATCGAACCTGCTCCTCCCGGCCTGTGAGAAAAAGGGCATCAAAGTCCTCACCCGGGTTGTCGATTACGGCGGCGTTTTCCACGACGATCTGGGAGGACCCGACCACGTCTTCAAACCCGGCGATCACCGCAGCTACCGCCCCGACGGCTGGGTCGGCCACGGTATGGAAAAGGCCAATCGGATGCGCCCCATCGGCGAAAAATACAACCTCAGCCTACTCGAACTCGCCTGCATCTGGAATCTCAGCCAGAGCCCGGTCGAATGCGTTGTCCCCACCTTCATCCAGGAGGCCGGCGAAGGCGCCCGCCCCATCGAGGATAAGATTCGCGAGTTCGGAAAAATGCCCGACGTCCGGCTCAGCCCGGAGGAAATCGAAGCCGTCCGCCAGATCGGTGACAACACCGGCTGTATGAAACTCAAAGGTGCCAGCAACCGCCACGCCACCAGCGAACGCTGCGACGAATGGCCGATGAAACCTGAGCTCCTCGAACTCGCCCAGCGCGAGGGTCTCGGCACGGACTGGTGATCAACTTAAGCAGCGACTCAAATGAATCAGGCTGCCGATACCTCGGGGCTTGAGCCCGGGGCGTCGTCGATGGCCTTGAAACGCGGGCGCTCGACGAATTTCCTGCTGACCCATCCACGCAGGGCGAAGCGGCCGAGGAGAAAACTGATGGCGGCGGCACCGGTGTAGACGAGAACGAAGAGGACGGGCGTTATCCCACCTTCTTCGGAATGAACCTCCAGGCTCCGGTGATAAGAATGAGAGCAAGGGGGACTCCGACAGCCCAGCCCAGCCAATGGAGGCCGGTAAGCATCGTGAGTCCGCCGCCGACGGCGTAGGCGATGAACAGAGCGATACCGGGGCAGAGGCCGGGGCCGCCACAGCTGCCGGTGGGGCAGGAATCGCCGGAGCATGAGGCTGGCGAAGAGGAGTCGTTTTTCGGTTTCATAGCTGGGAGGTTTACGGTTTCCAGAGGGCAGTTTCGGGATGGAAGGCCTGCCACCCGAACCAGAAAGCGGTGACCGTGGGAAGTTCGGCGCCGTCCGATCCTGTGGCGGTGGCGAGGCGCGAGGTGGGGTTGTATTTCACGGTCACTCCCTCATGGCTGGCCTCGAGTTTCTCGGCGAGGAGTTTTACGGGAAAGGCGACGGCCTTGCCCTCTGTGATGACACCGACAATCCAGTCCTTTTTCGGAAGTTCTTCACGGTGATTCGGCACGGGGAATATAGTATCCGGGCTGTCGAAGTAGGAGGCGTAAGCGCGGCCTCGGTAGTTGCGGCGGTGTCCGGTATCAGTCGAAAGCACCTCGCCGTCCGGATGTTTTTTCTGCCATGCCTTCCAGGTGAGGTGGGCGGAGGGGAGGAGCGTGAATTCCGTGCCGGAAAGGGAGCCGCTGACGGCCTTCATCTTGAGCTGTGACCAGAGCGATTCGTCCTCGCGGTCATACATCAGGACGTCACTCTGATAGAGCATGCCGGAGACACCGAACGAGCGGGTTTTCCCGCCAACCTTGCGGTCGAAGATCATAGCGGTGCCGCAGAGCGGGCAGTAGGTGACGAGGATGGGCTTGCCGGCGATGGTTTCGTTAACGATTTCGTGCCAGACGAGAATGCGGAGCGGATAGGCGCGGGTGGTTTCGCCATGGCTGAAGCTAAGGACCAGGTCGTCATCGCGCATGAAATCGGCTTCCCCCGGGGCGATATACTTCGGGTCATCGATGCTGGGAATCCCGTCGCGTGGTGGCCCACCCTGTTTGATATCCTTGATAGGGATGAGGAGCTTGGTGAGTTGGAAGCCATTGCGTTCGGGTGCCTCCTCGGCACGCGAAGCGGTGAGCGGCAAGAGACATGCGGCAATAATGAGGACGATGTGCCGGCAGTTCACGGGTTCAGTTTTTTGAGTTTGAGAAGATTGAGCGTGAAAGCAACGTTTGGGGCGGTGGGCGTGATGTTGCTGCATGCGCCCTTTTCTGCCCGGAGGCATCCGGAAAGCACGAAGAACATTAGGAGACAGACAACAAAGCATCTCCATGGAGGAGCCAAGCTCACGCCGGTAAGAGCTGGCAATCGGTTGTCTTATTCCCTGCAATTTCATTGCTGGGTCGGGTTTGTTCGTCGCCTAGCCTTCGTTGCTGCCCCTTTCCGGCGTTACAAGTGCCCTGCCGCTGCGCCGTCGTCGCTCGCATCGGTGAATTTCCTTGAAATTGCGTAGCGCTCCGTCCATATAGTCCCCCGTTTCCACAAGGAACATCCCAACGGAGGGGTGGTAGAGTGGTCGATTGCGCCAGTCTTGAAAACTGGAGAGCCCGCAAGGGTTCCGTGGGTTCGAATCCCACCCCCTCCGCCAACTCCCCAGCCCGGTATTTCCGGGTTGGGGAGTTGGCGTTTTGGGGCTTGGGTCGAGAACCCTTGCAAAGCAAGGGTTTGACTGCCCGGGTTTCGCTAGTAGCGAACGTTCACCTCATCCGCGCAAGTGCATCCCGCAGAGACGGAGCAAAGCGAAGTCAATCCCACCCCCTCCGCAAATTCCTCTATGTTTAAAGGGATGCAGCGGAAATCTCACCGGATAGCTCATTCTCTCCTTGTGCGCCATTTTGCTAAGGGAACGCATCAATTTCCATTGGATACGATTCCCTTTGGTGGGGGAGGCTTGCGGAAATCGGTTTCTTTCCAGTCGGGCGGGAAGACAAACCGGATCGAGCGGCAACGCCCAACCCTGCTTACGGGAACGAATACTGCCCTCCTATCTAACACGCGGGATCGCAGCAACCGGGGAGCAATTCTACGTTTCGCATGCGCCCGACAAAGCTTGCTCCCCGGTGCACGTTCCTTATCGTTGGGCAAAGAATGATAACCACAAATCTACGGACAGCCTTCCTTGCTGTAGTGTTTATCGTTTTCGCCCTTCCGGGATCTGCAGGCGAGTCGGCGCCGGAGGGACTCGCAGGGTTATTTGTGAGGGATGGGGTTCTCTATCACGACGGCAGGCCGTACCGAGGTGTAGGCGCAAACTACTTCAGCTTGTTCTACAGGACACTGAAAGACCCCACTGATAAGTCCTATGATGAGGGACTCAGGAAGCTATCAGAGGCACAAATCCCGTTCGTTCGTTTCATGGGGGGTGGGTTTTGGCCTGTGGATTGGGATCTCTACCTCCGGGACAAGGAAGAATACTTCAAGCGTATGGATGCCGTAGTCCGCGCCGCGGAGAAGCACCAGGTCGGCTTGATCCCGTCGCTGTTTTGGAACATGGCAACATTCCCAGACATTGTTGGAGAGCCCATGGATCAGTTGGGCAATGAAAAGAGCAAGACGATTGCATTCATAGAGCGATACACAACCGAGGTGGTGCTGCGGTATAGGAACTCCCCGGCCATATGGGGGTGGGAGTTTGGAAATGAGTACAATCTGCATGTGGATCTTCCGAATGCGTCCAGCCACCGGCCCAAGATTGTGCCCCATTTGAAGACGGGGCTGGAACGAACCTCACGAGACGAGCTGTCGTCGGATGCCATGCTTACTGCTTTCGGACATTTCGCGAGAACGGTTCGCAAGCATGATGCGCATCGCATTTTGATCACCGGAAATTCGATTCCCAGGCCCAGTGCATTTCATAATTCGAAAGAGAAGAGCTGGAAGCCGGACAACAAGACTCAGTTTGAGAGTGTCCTCCGACGCGATAATCCATCGCCTTACGATGTGACGTGCGTCCATATTTACGGCAACAATGGACAGGGCAGCACCAAGAGCATCTCGGAGTTGGTGGAGACCTTGCAGGAGATCTCTGGCCGCACCAAGCAGCCACTATTTATCGGCGAATTTGGAGCACCCAAAACCCTTGGCTCGGAGAAAGAGAAGGCGCTATTTGCGGAGATGTTGGGAGCCATCGAGGCAAACAATGTCCCTCTCTCAGCATTTTGGGTCTTCGACCACCCAGGTCAGAACATGGATTGGAACGTAACGTTTGAGAACGAGAGGAGTGACATGCTGAAACTTGTGGCTGAGGTGAACCATCGCATGAGAGCCGACCTGCGCGATAATGAAGAAGCCGAAGGCGCTCCACAGAACCCCTGATCCGCCGACTGCGAGGATGAGTTCTTAATCCCCGGACTGAGCCTCGACGGATAAAAAACACGGGAGAGAACAAGGGGGTGGTGGCAATTGCAACGGGAGCTGATCCTTGTTCGCGAGAGCCTTCTGTGGTATTCAGAAGCCAGTGGTGAGAATGCCACACCTCAATCATTATAACAAGATGCTCATAAAATTCATAATATTTTTAAGTTTGGCGCTATCAGCGAATCAAGCCGTAGCAGAGAATCAAATTGTCGGAGAAGGGAAATGGAAGTTTGAATTTCTTTCAAACGGAATTTCGTTGCCTACAAAACATGTTGCAAATGTGCAAGACTATCATGGCGTAGCCGTTGACAGTAAGGGGCGTGTCTACATTGCCTACTACAGTAATAAACAAACGAACGAGACAAGGACAGTTGCTCGCTTCAATTATACACCTGATGACAAAGCACCATTTACCTTTGATCGCTTTCTAGGCGACTTATCATGGGTGGATGATCGCATTCATGGTCTGAATATCATCATGAACAATAAGGGGGAGGAGCGCTTATTACTTGTTTATAATAAAAACAAGGTAATCTTATGCGATCTAGATGGGAGAGTTGATGTGGATGACAGCTGGATTATCAAACACAGCGTTTTTGGAAAGGCTACCGATGGGAACCGTTCGCCCTTATCAAAACATATTGGGGTATTCGACGGCTACAATTCAAATATCCTGCATGAGATGCACCTTCATGATGGAACACGAACCGGACTAAAACACGGAGGCAAAGGAGCAGGCTTTGATCAAACAAGCACTGCTCACGGCATCGGCGTTGATCTGCAGGGACGATACGTTGTGGCAGACCGCGGCAACAAGCGCCTAGTCTGGCAGAATCCAAGCTTCGAGCCGATAAGGTCGAAAGAAGACGGGAATAAACAATTACAATTGGCTACTCCAGGGTTAGAAGTATGCAATGTAAGTTTTTCTGCAGATGGTTCGGCTGTGCTCCCTGCGTTAAATGCACGGATAGGCTTCTTGAAGAAATCAAGCGATACAGAATGTGGTTATGAAATGGATGGGTTTATAAGTATGCCTCCAGAATTGGTAGAACGTGGCTATGACGGAATTCATGATGTGAACTTTTCAATCGATAAGAAGTATCTCATTGTGGCAGTATGGCAGCGCAACAAGAAAACTCTTCCCCGTCTCTTTGCATTAAGGCGGATTACAAAATGATCTTTACCGGAAATAGGTGTGACAAGTCGGTGCTGACAACGGCTAACGCCGCATGAGTCCTTTAACGATAGCCGAATAAATGACAAAAGGGAAGAATCTCCGACTGACGATCAAATTCATTCTACTGCTCACGTTCGTCACGTGGGTCCAAGGGTGGTATATGGTCTATGACCAACGTCGGGTGCATTCTCCGATCTGTTTTCCAGTTGCTCCTTTTGTCATCTTTGCTCACGACACGAACGACAACGGCCCCGCGGCAGACGGCTTCTATATCGCCTACTTATTCGGAGTCCATAGCTTAGGCGAGCGAGTTACTTGGACTTGCCAAGTATTCAGTCATCCGAAGAAAGGATAACAAGTTGTCGTAGCAAATCGCGGCCACCTCTTCCGATGGACGACACGCAGGGAAGCGGCTTGCAAAGCCGCGCTCCATACGCAGATCCCGTAACCCTCCTCCCACGCTCCTTTTCACTGGGACTTCTCTTCATGGCGACTCAAGTGCGAGGGAATTTTGCAGAGTCATGCAGGATTCCTCGAATCAATGAAAGAGCACTACAAAGACGAACCGCACAGTCCGCTCATGAAGATGGATTCAGATTTTATCGTGGCCTTTTTCGGCGATGAATCATTGAAGAAAGCGAGCCTCCGAGTAAGCCGTTTGATTGAATTTGGAGCTTCACCCCGGCGTCGCCATCCGTAATCCTGCGAACCACTATTCCATCATGAAATTTATCCTACTCCCATTCGCCCTGGTCCTGGTTGCCTGCAGTTCCGACCCCCGCAGCCCCGAAGTAGTCGGACGGAAAATGATCGGCCTGCAGCAGAAGTTCGATCTGATCGACACCGATGGCGACGGCTATCTGACCAAGAGCGAAATCATCGCCGGCTACGATCAGCTTGGGGTGATCACCCAGACTCCAGAAACTGCCGATAAGATCATCCAGTTTTACGACTTCAACAAAGACGGACGAATTTCCCTGCGCGAAGCCCAATCCGGCGCCGTCACTGGACCAGATGTCCTCATCAAGCAGTTTGAGAAAGAGTGACCATCTCGGCCTCGCCGCAGGCGGTATTGGCCGCTCGCTATGGAGCGCGGCTTTTTAAGCCGCTTGGGTTGGCTGCTCTCTTTCTCCGGCGTCTCCCGCTGAACGGCGCGCAGGGAAGCGGCTGGCAAAGCCGCGCTCCATACGCCGATGGCAATCCAACTTGAGATGCTTAAATGGTTTCCGTGAAAGCGGTACCGGAATGGCGTAGATGCGGGCATGTCTTTTCCGAAGCTTTCTCTAATCCTGGCGATGCAGGGAACGAGGTTCACGAGGCACTACAGCGGTGCGCTGGTCTGCGCCCCGCCGCTCGATGGCTGCCTACCGCAATGGACGGCTGTCCTCGCGCTTCTCCTTCTCCTCAAGGCGCTCGATGTAGTTATCCGGATAGCACTGTTTCAGGAATTCCTTGCCGGCCACGCTCAGGGTCACAACGAAGCCCTCGACGGTCTCGGATCTCTTGGTGCTCGGCCCATTGCCGCCAGTCTGGGAGTTGCTCTCGCAGGGCATCACGTCGGTTTCGAAGGTGGCACTTCCTAAGGCCTTGATGGACTTGATGGTGGTGGTGCCGTCGGTTTCCTCCACAGTCAATTTCGAGCCGTCCTTATCGCGAGTGCTGACACGCTTGTAGATTGTGTAGTTCACGGTGATGTCGGAAATCTCCTTCTTCACATAGCTTTTTAGGATGCAGGCGTATTGAATCTCGTTCTTCTGCATCTTCGTGACCACCTGGGAAAACTGGTTGTTTCCGCCGCCGCCGTTGCCCCCTGATCTGCTTCTCTTCCGGTCGATCCGTTTCGTATTCTTGTCGATGGCGAGTTGGAAATCCATGGCGCCGATGTTGTCCTTGTTGTCCTCCCACCATGCCTTGACGTAGGCTTCGTCGGCCTTGGACAGGGAGGCCAGCGGAACCTTGGCGACGCTGAGGTTGGCAAGCTTCAGGACGGCGTTCTCGCCCTCCACTCGCACGAGATCCGCCTTGATGGACTTGCCCTCCGTATTGGTGAAGGTGCGGGGTTCCGCCTGTGTGACCGCCGCGCAAAGCAGGCTGGCCAGCGTAATGAAAACTGAACGATTCATGTTCCGAACATCTCGAGTTTCTCAGAAAAAGCAAACTAGAACCGCCTCAAGCCAGGGCGAACTCACCTTGGGCAGTGTCATATTTTAGAATGCTTGGACTCCAGATGTAGTGGGTCATGACAATGGAATGAATAACAAAACACGCCGTGATAAATATGCCAGCGGTTTTCCGAAAGGATTTGAAAACCTCGAAGACCCGCGTCAGGGAAAGTACCCGAGACATTACTTTGGTGTAATCATCTTCATTGCCCTAGCTGCCATGATCTGCGGTAGCGAGGGGTTCGATGACTTCGAGCGCTTCGCGAGGCTCAGGGAAAAGTGGCTGTGCAAGCATCTCAAAATGCCCGGAGTCCACCCAGCAATGACACCTTTCGTCGGGTGTTCACAAGAATAGACCCCGACGAGTTCTGCCGATGTATCGCCGCATAGGTTCTCGGCATCAGTGGAGGACTGGGCCGGCAACTCATCGCCATCGACGGAAAGACACCCTGAGCCTTTTGAAACAGAATACCTCCATCAAGGACAGCATCAGAGGGAAACGTTACCGAGCAGTTCTCGACGAGCCAACTCTCGAACAAATCCTATTCCCACAGAGTTCAAGGTAAGACCGCCCTGCGCAACCCCCTTTCGGCTGTGATTTTTATCGGTATTTCACCCGGTAGGGCTGATCCGGCTCGGTCAGCCCACTTCAAAAATCTGGCAGCCCGCCTCACCCACACGAAAGTGAGATCTCGGGGTAAATGTAGTGTCTTGCCGTGGGTTCACTCCCTTTCCGGGGATACGGCGCTTCCGTTTTCGATCAGGGCTGACCGAGCCGGATCATCCCTACCAATATTGAATGGCTTGGGCTGCGTCAGGCAAATACACCGATAAAAATCACACCCCCCCTTTCCCCTTGTAAGGTTCTGCGCTTCAGGGCATTTAACGTCCTAGATGAAAAAGCTAATTCCTAGTAATCGTAGACCGAAATGATGAGAACGATATTGACGGTCATTGTGACGGGATGCATGGGTGCAAATGCGTTGGCAGAAGAATTCGACTACTATCGAAACTTGCGCTACCCGAGCAAACTCGTGCCCGGCGTCGGCCTGGACAAGGTCGAGCAAGAAGGCGGACCGGATGCGGTCGGCTACCAGCGCCGCGCCGTCCAGTGGTGGCCGCGCCAGGGGCAGGACTTCGTCGATGTTCCCGAGGGTGCGCCGCTGCGGACCTGGACGCGAAATAAGGGCAAAGAAAATCCCGAAGCCCTGGCGGGGGTCACTCGGAACTGGTCCGCTTCGGATCCTGACACCTTCAAAGCACACCTGATCGCCCTGCGAGGGTTCGGGACCTCATCCGGCGACACGCCCGTCATCCCCTCGGCTGTCTTGCGTTTGGAGGACGGCAGGCAGCGGGCAGTTGTCGACTACGGGCCCCTCAGCCAAATGATCAGCGCCGAGGATCGGGATTTTATCCACAAGGTCTGGGAAGACGCCTACCCGAAACTCTACGCGAAGATCTCCAAGGAAGAGCGCCCCGTGTTTGCTGACTTTCCGCTAGAGCATTGGAAAGCAACTCCCGTGAGATTCAACGCCCTGCCGTCCTGGACGGATGCCGGCGCCAAGTATCCGCTGTGGGGCGAGAAGGATGGTCAGCTCATCTTCGAGACCCGGAACTTTCATCTGTCGTCCGCGACCAAGGAGGGGTCCCGGCCTCCGGCTTGGATACGGCCGGACAACATTGAGAGTCAGAACCATTTCCGCAGAGGCATCTTTGAGTACATCGAGAATTTCTGGACCTACGTCGAGGCCGCCGGCCACTCCATGCCTTACTGGCACCACCCGGGTGCTAACAAGAAGTACCACATTATCGTGACCCAGGGCGGATCCGGTGTCGGCACATACCACTGCGGCATCGGCAACGCCAATACCACGGCGCTGGCACACGAGTTCTTCCACAGCCAGCCGCTCGGTGGGTGGCGCGACTTCCATTACATCATGGGCAATGCCGGACAGCACACCGGGCATCCGGGTGAGTTGCAGATGTTCACCGGCAATTTCCGCCATCCCTGGCGCTACGTGAATCGCATGAGCTATCAGTCGCCCTTGATGTTCTTCGTTCTCGGCGACAATCCGAACTGGGGCTACGGGATCCAGACGGTGATCGGTGGCCTGGCCGGTGAGGAAGAGCGCACCCCGTATCACACGATCGCGATGGTGGGGCAGAAAAAAGGCCTTTGGAAAAACGGTGTCCGCGGTTTCGGCGATTTCTTCGGCGAGTATGCGGCCCGCATGGTGACCTGCGACTTCATCGAACAGGACATGGTTCGGGTCAAGTACGGGATGCCCGAGACGAGTCACGTCTATCCGGTCTACGGAGAGAAGGATCGCTACCGGATCTCGGGCGCCGAAGCACCCCGCTGGACCGGATTCAACATCATCCGCCTGAAGCGAGATCAGGACGCCAACGAGATCGCCGTCGATTTCCAGGGCATCCACGATCCGGCGCAGCATTCCGACTGGCGGGCCTGCATTGTGGCCGTCGATGCGAAGGGCCGGGCGAGGTACAGCCCGTTGTGGAATAAGGGCAAGATGGACTTTGCTCTGAAGCCGACCGACAAGCACTTGTGGCTGACCGTGTCGGCGTCGCCCAGCGCGTTTCCAGTCGAAGAGCCATTTGATCCGAAAACCCATTGGATGAGCAATTACCTGTCGGGCGTCCATGCCCCGCGGCATCCTTGGGAAGTGACCCTATCGGGATGCACGCCCGGCACTCCGCACCGCAGGCAGGGCGACATCGTCGACTTCGACGAACTCTATGGCCGCTGCGATTACGGCAATACGCCTGTGAATCTTCCCCTCAAGCATGAGGTGCCGATCCCGTTGACGGACACTGACGGCCAACTCGCCCAGCAGAAGCTCGCCGAAATGCTCCCCCGCATCCAGGCTTCGAGCGCTGCGCTACAAGCGAAGGTTGACGCGGGCAAGGATCGTCAAGGCGGCTATTGGTGGGGTAAGAAATCGCGGACGCACGAACATTTGCTCCATCGCGTCAAGTTTCTCCAGGAAAACGCCAAGGGGCATCGCCATCCCAACGGCGGTGGATTTGTCTCCGACAACTGCAAGGTGGCCGCCACCGCTTACGTCGGTCCGAATGCGATGGTGCTCGACGGCGCGACCGTCAAAGACAATGCCTGCATCAAAGAGTTCGCGGTCGTCATGGGGCCGCAGGCCCTTGTCTCGGGCAACGCCAAGATCGGTGGCCGAGCCTGGGTGGTCGGAGACGTCAAGGTGGGTGGGAACGCCCGCATTCTCGAAGCCGCCGCGGTGACCACCGCCCAGCGTGCGCAGGCCTCGCCGAACCGACTCCACGAAGGCAGCGTCGTGATCGACGGCAGTGTCGTGATCAAGGGCGAGCCCTACCTGCTGTCATGTTTCGCCAGCGATCAAAGACTCACCGGTGGCGTGGTCATTGACTACTTCGGAGACGTTAGGAATACGGAAAGCGGCGTCTTCCAGCACGGGAGATTCTATCGGGCATACGATCGGTATGATCGCGCTCCAGGCTTCGGCGGCGGGATCGATGCCGGCGCGCTCTACGCCAACTGGCAGTTCAACCAACCGAAGGCCGTGCTGCTCGAGGATTCCTACGTGAACAACAACGGGATCCTCCACGGCAGGCCGAAATTCTCCGAAGACAATGACGGCGGACAGCAATACGTCGTTTTCAATGGCAAGGATCAGTACGCCGAAGCACCACCCTCGGTGGCCGATTTCGGGGATCTGACCCTCGACATCATGCTCAATCGATCCGCGAGCAAGGACGGACGCCTGTTTGATTTCGGGACGGGCGAGGAGGAGTGCTTCTATCTGTCGATCGACGCCAGCGGCAAGCCAACCCTGACCGCGCGACACGCTGGCAAGACGCACACGCTGGCTGCGTCGGCAGTGATCCCGGCGGGCAAGTGGGCTCGGCTGCGTCTCGAATTGGACGGCGCGACGGCTGCGATCCACATCGACGGCAAGCAGGTCGCCAGTGGCAAGTTCGAGTTCAGGCCGCGCGATGTATTTATCGGTGATCGACCCGAAGGGAATTTCATCGCCTGCGCCCGCGACAAGAGTGAGTTCTTCAACGGACAAATAGATCACTTCCGCATCTACCGCAAGGTCCACAACGATTTCGCTGCCGTCGGATCGCCGCCCCTCGCGCTCACACAGATGCAGGAGTGGTCGGAGGAAGAGCAACAGCTCCATGACGATTGGCAAAGCCGCAGAAAGGCCCAGGACGCCGAACTCCGCGCCGGCAAATACGGGCAGATGCAAAAAGAGATCCAGCAGATCGGGCGCGACAAAAGCATCGACGCCACCGAGCAGGCTGCCCGCATCGACAAGTTGCGAAAGGAAGCCGCGGCCGTTCGCGAAGACAGCCTGAAGAGCGCCGGTCTTGCTGGACCAAACCCCTATCTCGGCAAGAAAGCCGCCGATCTGTATCACTTCCAGCGAAGCCTGAAATACCACACGAGTGCCGACTGGGACTATCGCACCCACGCCGAGAGGAAAGGAGAACTGCCGGCGAAGACCAAGAAGTGGCTGCAGAGAGTCCGAGGATATTAGGAAATCGGGCCATGACCGAATTGCGATGTTCTAACAATATGACACAAATGTATACGAAACTAATGGCGGCTGTAGTTGCCATCGCATGTCTTGCCGTTTGCGGCAGGCTTTGAGCCAGTTCAGATACCAACTCACCGCCGCAGACCATTGATCCAGCTGCCAATCCTCACGAACGCGGCCGTGCCCCATCACTTCTTCAGTCCAAAAGACCTTCGCCGCTTCGCGCCCCGCTTTTAACTTCAAGCGGAGCCGGTGATTCTCCATCCACTCAAGAAAGACCAAAAACGCCGCGCGTTCCCGCTCTGGCAGCCCCCGATAAGCCGCAAGATCCTTCCGCCAACACCACCTGGAAACGAACTGAGTCATGAACGATAAAAAGCAGGCGGTGTTCAAAAAGTCAATATAAAAGTTGTTCAAATGAACAAGTAGCCCTTTAGGCGGAACTTGTGGAGTGGGGCGAAGCTCTTTACGCTAAGTGCGTATATCAGGGACTCAGAAACTGGATTGACCAATCGGCATTAGCCATTAGGATATGCGCACTTAGACAGGAATAATCCCTGTAAAATCAAAGAGAAACGGCTACATTTGACCTTCTGAGGAGCCTCAGATAGACGCATTAAGCCAGACTCCTCATGATACTAATAAGTAATGTTCGCTAAAGAAATGAAGAAATTGTGCAGCGCTTGGATAAGTTTGCGGAGGGTGATTCCAGTCCTTGTTCTTGTCCTATCTCTCTCAAGCTGCTCCAAGCGAACCGTTGCAGAGTCGCATACGATGCCAGATGGGGCTTTGCTGGAGATCGTCGGCGTGCCAGGCAACGAACACTTCTTAGTTTACAGCCTGGAGGTGCGCTCGGCTTCTGGCGAACTTATCTACAAGGAGGCACTTCCAGATATTCCATACGGCTACTCTGGCGGATTCACCTTCAAGCCCGATTCCGATGGAGTCTCCGTGAGACGCGACGATACAGACCTTGGATACCTCACCAGCTACCACGTCAACCAAACCAAATAAATAAGAAAGCTAACAAGGCGGAGATGGCGACGCCGAGGAAGCCGTCTGATTAAATTGGGAGTTTTCACCGGCGCCGCCATTCCTATTACGTTCGCTAATAGACAAGATGCCAGATTCAACACATAGAACCAGCGTATCAGTCATGGACATTGTCGGCGGTTACTCAGCTTGCTTAGTATTGGCAGCGATATTGATCGGCATAATGGCACTGATCGCCCGAAGACAGAAGGTCAGCATTTTCAGTGCGTGTGCGATCTTTGGAATAGCGCTTGCCGGACTAGGAGCAACATTCTGGAACCTTTCAGCCATGAACCGTCACCAGTTGTTCGGCTTGGGAGCGGTTGATCCCTATCAATGGCTTGCAGATTTTGGAGTGTCTTGCGCCAGTGCAGGAGCGGTGTTACCAGCATGTGGAGTTGCGCTTGTCCTCGTAGGCATCTCCTTCCTATTTCCCAAGCGAATAACAGAAAAAGCGAATCGGGTCCCGGAGAGTGATTAGCTCCCCGGTCCCACACCACCCTGCGTACGGCTCCGTACAGGGCGGTTCCAATCAGACTCGGGCATTCGTCCCGTAGTGCAACTTGATCCAGATTGCTCTC
>CAJQKQ010000066.1 GCA_905478925.1 uncultured Verrucomicrobiales bacterium | reverse complement strand
GGTTGGCGTTGGTTCCGTTTCTGCGGGCGCCGGGGTGGCGGATGACTCTGGCTGTGGCTCTGCGGGTGACGCGTCGGAAACGGCGGGGGGTGACTCTTGGGAAGTTGGCTCGGTTGGCGGGGCGTCAGATTCAGACGGTTGTGGAGAATCGGGATTTGCTGGCTCGGGAGTCGGTTCCGGGAGGGTGTCCTTGGTTGTCGCGGGGATGGATTCCGCGGGTGTCGCTTCGGTTGCGGAGGCTGCCTTGGGTTCGGGGCGGGGCTTTGCTTCCTTCTTGGCTTTCTTTTTCTTGGGTTGCTGGGGCTTGGGCACTTCCTGGACGACGAGGGTGTCGTCTGTGTAGAGGAGGATGTGGCCTTGCTGGAGGAGCCAGAAAAGATCAGCGGCGTATTCTGCAGGAGGGGCGGTGGAACCTTCCGGGAGGACGGCTTTCCACAGGCCTTCGAGTTTCGCGGGGGTGTTCTCGCGTATCCATTTCACCATTTCCGCAGGGCGCGGCGCGAGCACGGCATCCGCAGCGAGGGCATGAGGCCGGGCGGGGCCGGTGTAGAGTTTGCCTTTTCGCTTGAAAACGGGCATGTGCTCGGTTTCGAGAATCTTGCAGACCAGCGGGATGATGATGGCGGGGTGCTTGTGGTGATGGTTGCCGGTGCCTTTCAGGCGGACAAGCAGGCCCGGGGAAAGGTTCTTGCCGGTGATGGCTGCGGAGACCTTGGCCTTGCGTGTGACGTGGAAAGCTTTTTGCAGGACGTCGGTGACGAGGCTGCGCTCGAATTCAGCGCGATCGGTGAACCATTTGTGCTCGGGGGCGGGCTCGGGTTCAGCGGGCGAATCCGGGGCTTCTTCGCTTGCTTCGGGCGCTTCGTCGGTTGTTTCAGAGGCGACTTCGGTGGAGCTTTCGCTCTCAGTCGGTGTGTCTGTAGTTTCCTCCGTTGCGGTTGGTTCTTGAGGCGGCGTTTCAGAGACTGGGGCGTCAGATGCGGCCGACTCGGAGACAGCTTCGCTGCCTTCTGCTGGCTCTTCGGGTGCGGGTTCTTCGGCTTTTGGGGCGTCGGAAGGGGACGGCTCTGCAGAGCTTTTATCTGCGTCCTTTGATTCTGCGGCAGTTCTGCGGGCGGTGATTTCTTCGTCGGAGAGGATGCGCCAGCGGGTCTGGATTTTCATCGAGTCCAGCCATGCGTTGACGGCTTCCTCGCCGCGCTCGGTGCGGACTTTTCCGAGGTAGGACTCGAAGGGCATGTTGGAGAAACGCTCGCGGTGGATGCGGCGGATTTCCGTCTGATAGGTGTGGAAATTCGGCGGGCCGAGCCATTCACCGGAAATGCCGCAGCGAGCGACGGACTGGAAGTTGCCCTTCGGAGGGTCGATCTCGATGGTGGATTCCTCGATGAAGCGGTCGCGCCAGGGAGCCTCGAGTAGATGGCGGAGCGCTTCCTCTTTGGTCAGGTAGATGGCTTCCTCCAGCTTGCAGCGGTAGAACGGATCCTTCTTTTCGGAGATCTCAAACACGGCGCGGTTGCGGGCGCGCTCGGCGAGGATGATCTGTGCGATATCGAAGAGTGGATATACGCGTGCGACCTGATGGACTTCCTTGATGATGAGCTGGATTGCGGCCTTCTCCGGGATGAGGGAGAGGGTGACACCTTCCGCTGGAGCGATCTCTTCGCGGTGGAAATCCGGGCGACCACGGTCTCCCTTGTCGAAATTGCGGCCTCTGCCGCCTCCACCCTGTCCGCCGCCCTGTCCGCCGCGGCGGTCATCGCGTCGATCATCGCGGTTGCCGCGGCCTCCACCTCGGGAGTCGTCCCTGCGGTCGCCGCCACGGCGCGGCTTGTATTCGCGCTCTGCGGCGCCCTTAAATTTCTTTTCAACAGGCTCGGATTTTGCACGTGCCCAAGCAGGGCCGAGGGAGAACTCTGAAAGGAGTCCATCGAGTGGATTTGGAGGGGTGTCGCTCACGGGTGGGAGGTTATGGGGTTGATCGGGAAAATACAAACCCGCTTTGCGCGGATTCAGGCATGTTCGTGAAGAGGTTGCAAGACCTGGAGATGCCGCCCTGTCGCGCCCTCATGGAGGGAAAGGATATTGGACGCTTTTTCCACAAGAATCTTAGCGATCCCGGGATCAAGCGCACTGCGGATTGCAAGGGTGATGGAGTGGCTGTCATGGGCGGGTAGCACGCCTCCTGCATCGAAAAGATGGCGGACGAGTGGTTGGAAATTATCCATGTGCGGGCCGAGAATCAGGGGCTTGCGGGCGATGATGGCCTCTGCGGGGTTCTGTCCGCCGGTGTGGAGAAAGGATTTCCCCATGATCACTGCGTCGGCGTGGACCATCCAGGTTGCGAGTTCTCCGGTGGAGTCGATCACGAAGGCTTGTGGGGCGCGACTTTGCAAGCCGCTTCCCTGCGGTTCATTTTCCGGTTGGGTTTGTTGATGGGGGTGTGGCCGTGTGATGGCGAATTTTAAACCCGCGCTCCTGAGGAAGACCTGGAAACCGGCTCCTGAGAGAGCTGCGGCAACATCTGTGCGGCGCTCCGCATGGCGCGGGACGATGACGGGAAGTGCGTTTTCATCGGCGGCGAGGATCGCCTCTGCAATGAGCGTTTCTTCTCCCGGAAAAGTGCTGGCTGCCAGTACGACGGGTCGGCCATTCCCAAAGGCGGCGAGCATCTCGGCGAAATCCGGATTGGGTGATGGCGCGGCAGAGGATTGCGTATCGAATTTGATACTGCCGGTGAGGTGGATGTTTTTCGGAGCGATTCCGAGTGCCTGCCACAGGCTGCGGTGCTCCTCCTCTTGGATGCAGACGGCGGAGAGGCGGCAGAAGAACGGGCGGAGCAGGGGGGAGAACTTGCGGAAGCGTTTCGCGGAGCGGGGGGAGGTGCGGGCATTTGCGAGGGAGACAGGGATGCTCTGGCGTTGTGCGGCAAGGAGCAGTCCCGGCCAGATTTCGCCCTCGATGAGGACGATGCATGATGGCTCGAAGCGCGAGAGGTAGCTGCGGGTCATCCACGCGAAATCGAGCGGGAAGTAGGTGACACGAAGGTCGGGGATGTTTGCTGCAGTGGCTGCGTCGTGGCCGGTGGAGGTGCCGGTGGCGAGCACGAAGCGTGTGCCGGGGTGGGCGGCCTGCCATTCGCGCAGGAGCTTGAGGGCGAGAATGGTCTCGCCGACGCTGACCGCGTGCAGGTGTACTGCGCCGGAGGGCTCGAATTCCTTCCCGGTAAAATACACCCCGATGCGCTCGTTGAGTGCGGTGCCGAAGCCGCCCCGGCGAATCATTTTTAGAATCCATCCGGGAAACGCCACAAGGAACAACAGCGGCATTAGGATCCGGTAGATGAACAGGACGATGTGTTCTTTCATGCTTCCGGGTGGGCGAAAATGAGTATGGCGCTGGAGCCGTATTCGCGGCGGTCGACAAGCCGGAAATAAGGTGAGGCGGGTGTCGGCTGGGAGGAGGAAATTTCCGCGATGAGATAGCCGCCTGGGGCGAGCCGTTCGGGAAGCTCCGGGAGGGCAAGCAGTTTTGCTGCGAGATCGATGTCTCCATACCCTTTCCAGTAGGGGGGATCCGCCAAGATGAGGTCGTAGGTGGCGGGATCGCGTTTCAGGAAAGCGAAAACCTCAGCTTTTACCGTTCGTCCGCCTTCGAGACGGGCTTTTTTCAAGTTCTCGCCTGTCACGGAAACAGCCTGGCGGTGCTCGTCGACGAAGACACAAGATGAAGCGCCCCGGCTGAGTGCTTCGAGCCCTAGCGCTCCGGAACCGCAGAAGAGATCCAGGATGCGGGAGCCTTCGACCGTATCGCCGAGCATGGAGAAGATCGCCTGTCGGACGAAACCGGTGGTCGGGCGTGCGACCGCCGAGGGTACCTTGATGGCGATGCGCCCGGCCGTTCCTGCAATAATCTTCACGCAAGGGAACCTCAAAGTTCAGGTGCCAAACATCAAGAAGAATGGATTCACAATCCGGGCTTTAGCTGTATGATGGGTGCTGATGCCTATCGAACCGATCAAGGACGGCCTGAGATCCCATGTGAGGATTGATTTCTACGGAAGTGTGCACAAGCACATGCGTGGGAGCGGAGTGGAGGAGAGGTATGCGAAAGAGGTGGAAGTGCTGAAAGTCCTTGAGCAAAGGGGTTGTCCATATGTCCCGAAGTTGCTGGAGGAGCATCCGGAGGAGTTTTATTTCGTCTCCACAAACTGTGGTCGTCCCGCCCCTCAGGTAAGCAAGAAAAAGGCCGATATGCTTTATGCCGCCTTGGAAAAGGACTACGGTGTGCGCCATCTGGATGCCGAGACGCGCAATATCACCTATTCGGACAAGATGGGGCGGTTCTGCATCATCGACTTCGAGCTTGCGGAAATCCTGCCTGATCCCCATTCCCCGGAGAAACCCTGAATTGTGCCTCAAGATACTAAGATTAGTTGGTTCGGTGCTACGGTGAACGGCAACCGCAAGCCACACAACGAGGACTCATGGATCGCCTTTTCCTCCGGGCCGGAGGGATCTTCCCTGCTCAGCGAATCTGGCGAGGATTCCTTTACCAACCACGACCTGGTGTTCGCTGTGTCCGATGGGATGGGCGGCGGAAATGCCGGCGATATGGCTTCGGGGCTGATCCTGGAGAGGATGGCGGCGATCATCCCGGGAACATTCCGGGCTGCGGCTTCAGGATTTTTCCCAGATTCACTTGAGCATCTCAAGCATGCGCTGAAAGAGATCCACGAACATATCAACCTCGCGGCTGCGGATGCGGTGGACAGGAAAGGGATGGGCGCGACCCTTGCGCTTGCTTGGTTCACCCCGGAAAACATGTATCTGGCAAACGTCGGCGACTCTCGGGTCTATCGCTGCAGGGAAGGGCTGCTGGAACAGATCAGCAAGGATCACACGGCTGCATGGGGGCAGTGGAAACGCGGTGAGATTTCGGAAATCCAATACCGTAATCATCCCCGCCGCTCCGCCTTGTATCAGGTGATCGGTGGAAGTCATCCGACTTGTTGCCCACATTTCGGGGCCATCCAATATCAATCCGGAGACCGTTTTCTGATTTGCTCGGACGGATTGATTGATGGTGTTTGGGAAAGGCACATCCGGAATGCCCTGGCAGAGGATACCCTTCCCAGGGAATGCTGTGAAAAGCTGATCAAGCGCGCCGCGGACAACGCCGGTGCCGACGATACGACGGTCATTGTCATTGGTTGTAGCTAAATCGTCTGCGCTGGTGCGTAAATCACGGAGAATGGCACGTGGTTTGCTTTAATTGCTTGCCGGTGGAGCCGGTGGATGATTTTTTGTCCCCGCCTTCCCTTGAAACCAATCGCTAACCCGAATAACGAAACACAAAAATGGCTAAATACGTATTAGAATATCTCTGGCTGGACGGATACACACCTGTCCCGAATATCCGTGGAAAATCGCAGGTGAAGGAATTTGATTCCTTCCCCTCTCTCGGTGAACTCCCAGTCTGGGGCTTCGACGGAAGCTCGACTCAACAGGCCGACGGCGGCAGTTCCGACTGCATCCTCAAGCCGGTTGCCGTTTACCAGGACACCACCCGCCGCAACGGTGGAATTGTGATGTGCGAGGTCATGATGCCTGACGGCAGCCCGCATCCATCCAACGCTCGTGCCACCGTCCTCGACGATGAGGACACTTGGTTCGGCTTCGAGCAGGAATATTTCCTCGTCCAGGACGGCAGGCCACTTGGCTTCCCTTCCGACGGCTATCCGGATCCCCAGGGTGAATATTACTGCGGCGCGGGATACAAGAATGTTGGTGACCTCGCCCGCACCATCGTCAACGAGCACCTCGATCTCTGTATCGATGCAGGGATTAACCACGAAGGCATCAACGCCGAGGTCGCCAAAGGCCAGTGGGAGTTCCAAATCTTCGGGAAAGGCTCCAAGAGAGCTGCCGATCAGATGTGGGTGGCTCGCTATCTCCTTCAGCGCCTTTGCGAAAAGTATGGAGTGGATATCGATTATCACTGCAAGCCGATCAAAGGTGACTGGAACGGTTCCGGCATGCACGCGAACTTCTCCACCAAGTATCTCCGTGAAGTGGGTGGCAAGGACTACTTCCTCGCGCTCATGGACAAGTTCAGCGAAAACTGCGAAGAGCACATCGCTGTTTACGGGCCGGACAACCACATGCGTCTCACCGGACTCCACGAAACCCAGTCAATCGACCAGTTCTCCTGGGGTGTTGCCGACCGTGGCGCATCTGTCCGCGTCCCGCACGGCTTCGTCAAGGACGACAAATACCAGGGCTACCTCGAAGACCGCCGTCCGAACTCCCAGGGTGACCCATACCAGATCGCTTCGCGGATTCTCAAGACGATTTCGGAAGTTCCGACTACCTGATCCGCTCGGAGAAAAGATTATCTTGCCTTAGCAGAAAGCCGTCTTCCTCCTCGTGAGGGAGGCGGTTTTTTCATGCTAGGCGGAGCCACGGGTGCATTTTTGCTGAAACCTTGCATCGCATTGTGATAATGTTCAGAATTTCGGTCAGGAGATGGCAAAGACGGCGATAGATCAGGAAATTACATACAGGGGGATACCGGCATCCCCAGGTATTGCTATCGGCCCCATTCATGTGATTGCGCGCGGTTTTTCCGCTCCCGAGATCTACGAGATTTCGGAGCAAGACATCGGGCATGAGCAGGAACGCTTCGACGAAGCAGTCAGTGCCACCAAGAAGCAGCTGACCGATCTCCAGGAGAGACTGGAATCGCTTTCCGGCAATGCGGACAGTGAGATCTTCGAGGCGCACGTGATGCTGCTTGAGGACAAGACACTGCTGGAGCGTGTTGAGAAAGCCATCGCCACGCGCCAACAGAATGCGGAATACGCGTTCTACGCAGTGATGCAGAATTTCCTCGAGGCGATGCGGCGCATCCCGGATCCGTATCTCCGTGAGCGCACCGCGGACATCGAGGATGTCTGCCAGCGCGTGCTGCGAAATTTCCAGGTCGACGAGGATCCCGATTACCAGCCGCCGGAAGGAAAGCACATCCTGCTCGCCTATGACCTCTCTCCTTCTGACACGGCCTCGATGAACCGCAGGCACCTGCTCGGTTTCGCGACGGAGCAAGGCAGCGTCAACTCCCACACCGCGATCCTCGCCCGCTCCTTCGGCATCCCGGCGGTGGTGGGTCTTGGCGCGTCGGTAATCCAGGTCACCGCGTTGACCCCGGCGCTCATCGACGGTTATTCCGGAAAGCTCATACTGAACCCCACGGAAGAGACGCTGGGAAAATATGTCGCCTACATGGCGAAAAAGGAGAAGCAGCGCACCGAACTCGATGCCAAGCGCGACGAGGCGACGGAAACGATCGATGGCCGCAAGCTGACCCTTTCCGCGAACATCGAGTTCCTTGAGGAACTCCACCAGGTTAAGCGAAGCGGAGCAAAGGGAGTAGGCCTTTACCGCACTGAATTCCTGCTGCTGAACGGCAGCGAGATGCCGGATGAATCGGAGCAGGAACAGGCCTACGCCCGGGTTGCGAAAGAGGTCGCGCCGGAAATGGTGATCGTCCGCACTTTGGATGCCGGCGGTGACAAGCTGCCTGTCGAGCCGCTCACCGAGCCGGAGCCGAACCCCTTCCTCGGCTGGCGCGGGATCCGTGTCTCGCTCTCTCGCCCGGCGATGTTCAGAGACCAGCTCCGCGCCATTCTCCGTGCCAGCCAATCAGGCAAGCTCGCCATCATGTTTCCGCTGGTCTCCGGGCTCACCGAACTACTCCAAGCGAAGGAAGTCCTGAAACGCTGCATGGACGAGCTCGATTCCGAGGGAGTGCCGTTTGATCCGGATATCCCCGTCGGAGTGATGATCGAGGTTCCCTCCGCAGCCATCTGCGCCGACCTTCTCGCGCCCCACTCGGACTTTTTCTCCATCGGAACGAATGACCTGATTCAATACACCGTCGCGGTGGATCGGGTGAATCCGCACGTCGCGAATCTCTACAAGCCCACCCATCCGGCTGTGATCCGGCTGATCAAGCAAACCGTTGTTGCTGGCGATAACTGCGGCATCTGGACAGGTGTGTGTGGGGAAATGGCCGGCGATATCCGCCTTACACCGCTGCTCGTTGGGCTCGGCGTGGAGGAACTCTCGGTCTCCCCGAAAATTCTCCCCAAGGTCGGCCAGGTGATCCGCTCGCTCGATTTCTCCCAGTGCAAGGATGCGGCGGAGGAGGCGCTGCGGCAGACGAATTCGAGGGGTGTCATGGACATCACCCTCTCGGTGGCACGCCAGCGCTACCCGGATCTGCTGGATTGATCAGTCCGCTCGAAAAGACGGTTCTCTGTTTGCGGAGAACCGTCCTTCCACGCGGCTGGATTTTGACGAGTTTCATCGTTCCGGGATAGGCTGAGTGGGTTGCGCCGCCGGCTGGAAGGACGGCTTTCCTGCCTTCCGATTTTCTCTTTAAAGCAGAGCCATACGGTCAAGCGTCATGATTTATGATTTGCTGAACGCATCGTTCGGGAAAACAGTGTTCACCATGAAAGCAATCGCATGTGCAAAAACAGGTTCGCCCTATTCGCTGGAATTGGAAAATCCACAACCCGGTCCACAGGATCTCTTGGTTGAGGTAAAGGGCGTTTCCGTAAATCCCGTGGATCTGAAAGTCCGTGCTAGGATGCAGGACGGTGACACCCCGAAAGTCATCGGCTACGATGCTGCAGGTATTGTCCGGGAGGTCGGTGGTGAGGTGAGTGGTTTCCGGGTAGGGGATGAGGTCTTTTATGCGGGAGATGTCACCCGGTCCGGCACGAACGCTGAATTCCATTTGGTGGACGAAAGGATAGCCGGGAAAAAACCGACCTCGCTTGGTTTCGCCGAGGCCGCCGGCTTTCCGCTGACATCCATCACCGCATGGGAAATGCTCTTCGATAGCTTCGACCTCAAGCAAGGCGCAGGCGCGGGCGATAGCCTGCTGGTCATCGGTGGTGCGGGCGGTGTCGGCTCGATACTCATCCAGCTCGCCAAGAGGCTGACAGGTCTCCGAGTGATCGCCACTGCATCGCGCCCGGAGACGGTGGATTGGGTTCGGAAAATGGGAGCCGACGAGGTGATCAATCACCGGAAACCACTTGCCGGGCAGATGACAGACCTCGGGATCTCACCGCGATACGTGGCATCCCTGAACGGCACGGAAGGACATTTTCCAGCTATTGTCGAGCTGATCCGCCCGCGCGGGCACATCGCGGTTATCGACGATCCGATGAGCCTGGATATCAAATCGATGAAGCTCAAAGCGCTGACATTTAGCTGGGAGTATATGTTCGCGCGCTCGATGTTCCAGACGGATGACATAGGGAAACAACGCGAACTTCTCGACAGGGTTTCCGGGATGATCGATGCGGGAGAACTTGTTTCGACTGTCACCAATAACCTCGGTGGGCTCAATCTCGAATCGCTCAAAGATGCCCACAGGCTTCAGGAAAGCGGCAGTGTCATCGGCAAGAACGTGCTGGAAGGATTCTGAGCGTCCGGATTAGTCAGCCAGCGATTGTGCATGGATGTCCTCCGGGGAATTGAGGATGATCAGCATCGGTCGGCAGCAGACCTCACAGTCGTAGTCATATTCGGTGGGCATCTCCGACTCGGGCGGGACGGCGATCTCGAATGTCTCGAAGCAGGTGGGGCAGGTGACGGGGAAGGTGTCCATGAGAAGTGGAAAGTGCCGAGTGATCAGTGGAAGACGGTTCCTTTTACCTCTCCAGCAGTAACTCATCGCCCAACACCACCAGATCCACTCGACCGCTGAGAGTCTTGTCTAGGAAGGGGGTGTTCTCCGCTTTGGACTTCATGAAGTCCTTGGTGAAAGTGGAAGTTTCCTCGGTGTTGAAGAGGGTGAGGTTGGCGCGTTGGCCTACCTCGATGGTCGGGACTTCGAGCGACATCATGCGGCGCGGCTCGGCGGAGTATTTTCTGATGAGTGTATCCCAACCGAATTTTCCAGGTTTGATGAAGTGGTGGTAGAGGGAGACGACGGCGGTATCGAGGCCGGTGATGCCGTTGGGTGCGGAGACGAAGTCCTGAGATTTCTCGAAGGGTGTGTGCGGGGCGTGGTCGGTGGCGATCATGTCGAAGGTGCCGTCGAGCAGGCCTTCGAGTAGGGCGTCGTTGTCCGCCTTGGTCCGCAGCGGCGGGTTCATCTTGTAGTGAGTGTCGAAATCGCCGATGTGCTCGTCGGTGAAGAGCAGGTGGTGGGGGGAAACCTCGGCGGTGACTTTTACGTCGCCGCGTGATTTCCACCAGCGGATGGTTTCCATACCCATCTTCGAGGAGACGTGCTGGATGTGGATGTGGGCGCCGGTGGCGTGGGCGAGGCGGATGTCGCGGTCGATGATAATTTCCTCCGCGCAGGCGGGGGAGCCGGCGATGCCGAGGCGGTATGAAACGGCACCTTCGTTGAGTGCGCGGGGCCCGGCGAGTTCGGGGACTTCGCAGTGGGAGGCGAAGAACATGCCGAACTCGGAGGCATACTGCATGGCGCGGAAGAGGATGGAGGAATTGATGGTGGTGTCGCCATCGTCGGTGAGCATTTTCACTCCGGCATCCCTCATGCCGTCGATGGAGGCCAGTTCCTTGCCCTCGCGGCCCTTGGTGACGCAGCCGGAGGTGAAGATGGGGATGCGGGAGTGCCTATTTCCTGATTCGAGGATGGCGGAGACGCTGGCTCCGGAATCGAGGGCGGGTGAGGTATTCGGCATCATGACCACACCGGTAATCCCGCCGTTGATGGCGGCCTCGGAACCAGAGGCGATGTTTTCCTTCTGCTCCTGACCTGGTTCGCGGAAGTGGACGTGGGCGTCGAAGAAGCCGGGGCAGAGGATCTGTTCCCTGCAGTCGATGACACGGCAGACGTCTGGCGCGGCGATGTCTTGCTCGATTTTTTGGATGATCCCGTCCTGGATGAGCACATCGGCGGAAAGGAGGTCAGGGGAGGATTCCGAGGCGATGCGGGAGTTGCGGAGGAGGATGTTCACGCCGGCCATCCTAAATTTCAAAGTTGAAAGCTCAAACCCCAAATAGCAGGGAGTTGATGGCGCAAAATAGAATCGGCAGACATCGAGGGGGTGATGTCTGCCGACTCGTGTTCCTTTGGGGGGAATTCTGTTTGGGGGGAATGTCTTCGTGAGGGAGGTTGGGGGGAATCCTCTCTCTCGCTGACAAGGAGAGATTGGCATGGAATCGTCACCTGCGGAATTACGCGTACGCGTAGTTTTTGAAGATTTTCGGGAAAAAGATTGGGCAAAGGCGGGACGCCGCTGCCACGGCCTGCCCCGAGACGGGGCAGTTACAGGTATTGGAAGCGCACTGCGGAGAGGCAGAATATGGTGGCTGTTTCGACGCGCAGGACGAGATCGCCGAGGGTGACGGGGGTGAACCAGGCGGCGCGGGCAGCTTCAGTTTCTTCCGGGGAGAAATCGCCCTCGGGGCCGATGAGGATGGTGACGGATCCGAGTTCCGGGTGGGCGGCGAGGGTTTCGTGAAAGCTTTGCGGGTTCTCCGCGAGCGAGGCGATGAGCTTGAGTTCCGATGGATCGGGCTTGGTGATCCACTCGCCTAAGGACAGCGGGTCTTCGATGACCGGGATGGTGAACTGCGCGCATTGCTTGCAGGCCTCGAGGGCGGTGCGACGCCATTTCTCCGCTTTCTGGTCGCCGGGGGTGGCGATGGTGTGGCGGGTGACGAGAGGCTGGATCCGGGAGACTCCGAGTTCGACGGATTTCTGGACGATCCAATCCATGTTTTTCCCCTTCGGGATGGCTTGGGCGAGGGTGATCTGCGGGAGAGGAGTCTCCTTGGACTCGGCGAGGTCGAGCATGAGGTCGATGCGCTGCTTGGTGACGGAAAGCACTTTCGCTTCCGCGAAATTTCCCAACCCGTCGAAGACAGTGATCCATTGATCCGGCTGGATGCGGAGAACTTGGGCGAGGTGCTTTGCCTCGTCGCCTTCAAGGAAAGGCGTTTCGGTCCAGGCGGCGGGAGGGAGGTAGGAGCGGGGCACTTCTTTAAACTCTAAACTTTAAATTCTAAACTCGAAAGGGAGACTGAGAAAAAACGATTTCTTCCTGAAAACTGATGGCTTGAAACGAACAAACTTATTCAGAGCTTGAGGAAGGTCTCGAGCATCTGCTTGCCGTGATCGGTGAGGATGGACTCGGGGTGGAACTGCACTCCGTGGACGGGGTGGTGCTTGTGTTTCAGTCCCATGATTTCGTCTTCGGCGGTCCATGCGGTGATCTCCAGGCAATCGGGGAGGGTTTCGCGTTTCACGATGAGGGAGTGGTAGCGGGTGGCCTCGAAAGGGTTGGGGAGACCGGCGAAGATGCTTTTGCCCTCGTGGAGGATGGGGGAGGTCTTGCCGTGCATGAGGCGATCGGCGCGGACGACATCGCCGCCATAGACTTGGCCGATGGATTGGTGACCGAGGCAGACGCCGAGTATGGGAGTGGTGGCACCCAGTTCGCGGATGAGATCCATGGAAATGCCGGCCTCGTTTGGAGTACAGGGGCCGGGGGAGATACAGATTTTCTCCGGGGCGAGGGCTTTTACCTCATCGACGGTCAGGGCGTCGTTGCGGTGGATTTCCATCTCTACGCCCAGTTCGCCGAAGTACTGGACGAGGTTGTAGGTGAAGGAATCGTAGTTATCGAGGATGAGGAGCATCTGGTGCGAAACTTTAAATTTTAAACGCTAAACCTCAAGGAAGATGTGAGTGCTGCGATGATGGATGGCGAGGGGGAAAGGAGCGCCGCCAGTCGGCCCAGAGCCCGTATTCGGTAACGGCGACCGATGGTTGCCGTTACCCCTTGATCGTCTTGGCCAGGGCGATGGCGCGGAGGAGGGCTTTGGATTTGGTTACGGTCTCGTTGTACTCGTAGGTGGGGTCGGAGTCGGCGACGACTCCGGCGCCGGCCTGGACGTGGGCTTGGCCGTCTTTTAGTAGACAGGTACGGAGGGTGATGCAGGAGTCGTGGGAGCCATCGAAGCCGAAGTAGCCGACCGCGCCGGCGTAGGCACAGCGTTTGTTTTTCTCGAGAGAGTTGATGATCTGCATGGCGCGGATCTTGGGCGCGCCGGAGACCGTGCCTGCGGGGAAGGTGGCGCGAAGGACGTCGTAGGCGGAGTGCGCGGGATCGAGCTCGCCGTGGACGTTGGAGACGATATGCATGACGTGGCTGTAGCGCTCGATGATCATGAAATCATCGACCATGACCTTGCCGTGCTTGGCGATGCGGCCGACGTCGTTGCGGGCGAGATCGACGAGCATGAGGTGCTCGGCGCGTTCCTTGGGATCGGCGAGGAGCTCGTCGGCGAGGGCATCGTCCTCTTCCGGGGTTTTCCCCCTCCAACGAGTCCCGGCGATGGGGCGGATGTCGATGCGGCCCTGGACGGAGCGGACGTGGACTTCAGGGGAGGAGCCGACGAGGGCGAAGTCGTCCATTTCCAGGACGAACATGTAGGGGGACGGATTGACGTGGCGCAGGGCGCGGTAGAGATCGACGGGCGATTGGTCGAAGGGGACAGTGAAGCGCTGGCTGGGAACGAACTGGAAGATGTCGCCGGCTTTGATGAATTCCTTGCCGTCACGAACCATCTGCTCGTACTCCGCTTGGGTGGTGTTGGAATCGGCGGGGTGCTCGGTGATCTGCGCGAGGCCGTTGAGCGCCGGGACGTGGAGGGGGCGGTTGAGGATTTCCACGAGGGAATGGATGCGGCCAATGGCGGCGAGGTAGGCTTCCTCGGGGGAGGCGTGTTCCTCGATAAATGCGTTGGCGATGATCTGGACGCGGCGCAGGCGGTGGTCGAAAACGAGCAGCGTGTCCGCGAGCATGAACAGCGCATCGGGGATGCCGAGTGTGTCCGGCGGGGAGTCGCCGAGGGTCGGCTCGAACTGACGGACTGCATCGTAGGAGAGGTAGCCGACCATGCCGCCGGAGAAAGGCGGGAGCGCGGGATTTTCGACCGGCTTGAAAGGTGCCATTTCTCGCTCCAGCGCGGCGAGTACGTCGTCGGGTGCAGTGAGAGTGCGGGTTTTGTTGCCCTCGGTGATGGTGATGTCCTTGCCCTGGGCGGAGAAGATTCGTTTCGGGCCGGAGCCGACGATGGACCAGCGGCCGCCCTTGTCGGTGGCTTCGGCAGATTCCAGCAGGAAGGAGTTCTTGGAGTCGCGGAGCTTGAGGTAGGCGGAGAGTGGTGTTTCGAAATCGGCGGCGAGTTGGGTGAAGACGGGCACGACGTTTCCCTGCTGGGAAAAGGTGGTGAATGCTTCGAGGGAAGGCTCAACGGGGATCAGGCTCACGGCGGGAGGATGGGGGAAACTCTGAAAATTCAAATTTCAAAATTCAACTTTCAAGGGGGAACTCTGATTATGGGCTCGGCTTGTCGCGATTTTACATCGCAGTTCCTATCTGGTATCGCTCCTTGCTTGCGTTTTTCCGGGGTGGGGAGAAGGTGGGGCGTGGCAATTGCCTTGGAAGATTTAAAGAAGGCTCTGCCGCAAGGCGGATTGTTTGGCGGCGGGACGTGGCAGTGGTCGCCAGAGCCGCTGAAGCTGACGGCTTCCGAGGCGAAGGAGATCATGGCGATGGGGCATCCGCTGGCGAAGTTCCAGCAGGCGAGCGACCTGCTCTACCGGCGGTCGGCGGCGGGGAAGGTAGTTCCGTGGCTGGCGGAGCTTCTGGACGAGGGGAAACCGGATTGGCTGGTGGAACTGCAGCGCGAGGCGGGCATGGCGGAGCAGTTCCCCCGGGTGATCCGGCCGGACCTGATGCTGGCGAAGGGGCATTTCGCGGCGACTGAGCTGGACAGCGTGCCGGGCGGGATCGGGATAGCGGGATGGCTTTCGCAGGTGTATTCGGAGGCCGGATACGATGTGCTCGGAGGAGCGGACGGGATGGTTGAGGGTTTCCGATCCATCATGCCGGACGGCGGCGATATTCTGATTTCTGAGGAATCGGCGGATTACCGGGCGGAGATGGATTGGCTTGCCGGGAGGCTGGGGGACGCGTGGAAAACGGAGAGCGCGGAGGACTACAAGGAATGCGGGAGAGATATCTACCGGTTTTTCGAGCTGTTCGATTGGGAGTCCATGCCGTTTTTCCGGCAGCTTGCGGAAAAGTCGGCGAAGGGCGAGATCAGCGTCACGCCGCCATTCAAGCCGCACCTTGAGGACAAGCTCTGGCTCGCGCTATTCTGGTCGCCGGCAATGAAAAAGATCTGGGAGAAATCGCTGCGCGGTGCCCACCTGAGACGGCTGCGTGAGCTGATCCCTTTCGGCTGGGTGCTCGATCCGGAGCCGTTGCCACCGCATGCGGCTCTGCCACGAATCAACGCGCACTCATGGGACGAGGTTGCGGAATTTTCCCAGAAAGAAAGGCAGCTGGTGCTTAAAATCAGCGGCTTCCATGAATCGGCGTGGGGCTCGCGCGGGGTGTTCATCGGTCACGATCTTTCCGGGGCGGAGTGGAAGGAACGGCTGGAGACAGCACTCTCACAATCGGCGGAGCAGCCGTGGCTGATACAGGAATTCCACGAGGGTAGGCGCTTCGAACATCCCGTTTATGCAGAGGATGGCAGTGTGCGGATGATGGAGGTCAGGGCGCGGATTTGCCCGTATTTTTTCACCGACAGGAAAGGGGAGACGTCATTCGGCGGTTGCCTTGCGACGCTGGTGCCGGCGGACAAGAAGAAGGTCCACGGAATGAGCGATGGAATCCTCGTGCCGTGCGTGATCGGTGAGGATTAGTGTGTCGCGCAGCTGGGGAGGATTTTTTCACCGCAATGTCGCGCTCCATATTAAAGGGCGGTGGCGTGCTCGATCGCATCGCTGACGGCGGGGAAGATCTGGCGCTTCCGTGAGACGACGCCGGGGGCGAGGTAGAGGGTTTCGTCGATGCGAGTGAAAGGCAGGGCGGCGATGACGTTCTCCGGGCCGACGGCGAGTACCATGCTCTTGAGCAGGGCGACATCGGTGATGACGAGGACGGCGATGTCGTAGCCCTTGTCGTATTGGAGCGCGCGGAGTGCACCTTCGAGTTCCTCGCGGCGCGCCTCGAAGCCGTGGAGATCCCGCTCCTCCACCTGGGAGATGCTAATGAACATGCCGCCTTCGTTGAATTCCTTGCGGTCCGAGTGGATGATCTCGTCGGAGGTTCCGTTTGCGATCAGTGAGCCGACAGCGAAGAATTCCTCGGCGAATTCCTTGGCATCGACGCGTGCTACCCCGCTCAGCCAGGTGAGCATTTTCTGGTCGAGCTTGGTGGTCGTGGGCGAGGTGAGGCAGAGAGTGTCGGAAACGATGCCGCCGCACAGGCAGAGGGCTACTGAGGGCGCGGGGATGAGATCGCGGTGGAAGAATTTTCGAGCGACGAGGGTGCAGGTTGAGCCGACCGGTTCGTTGAGGTAGCGGATGGGCTCGCGCGAAACGAGGTCGCCGGAGAGGCGGTGGTGGTCGATGACTTCGGTGATTGTTGCTTCCTCGATCCCGGAAATCGCCTGGGCGTATTCGTTGTGGTCCACCAGTGCGAATCGGAGCCTCGGCGGATCGACGAGATCGGACTTGACGATGACGCCAAGCATTTTCGTGGATCCGATGTCCATGACCGGGAACAGGTCCTGATCGACTGCGACGAGCTGCCTGCCGATTTTGGAAACCGGTTCGTGTTCCGCCACGGAGATGAAGCTGGTTTCCATCACATGGCGGATGGTGCGGGAACAGCGGATGAGCGTATTTGCACTTGCCGTGTCTTGGCGGCAGCCGAGGAGGACGGTGCCCTTGCTGATGGCGAAATCTTTGATCTCCTTTGAGATCTTGTTCTTTCCGGTGACAAGGAGCGCGCGGGCGCCTTTCTCGATGGCGAGACGTTGGATGATGGGGCGGTCACCGCAGATCACCAGGAACTGGCTGACATTTCCGTCGGCGGTTGCCTGATCGAGGCGCTGGGTCACGGTTTCCTGCGATGAGGCCCCGACCAAAAGAATCAGGTCCTCCTCCTCGTCCTCGTCGCAGATTGGGGCTCCGTGGCTTTCCGCATCGAGGGTGGCTGCGAGGTTATTGAGCGATGCGTGGACGGTTCTGACGCTGATCCCCTCGGTGTTCTCCGGGAGTAGGAGTTTCAATAGGTTGATGTATTGAAGCATACCTACCACCGAGCCGTCGTTATTGGTAACAGGGACACAGCGGACTCCAGCGTCAAGCATGCGGTTGTAGGCGGTGAGGAATGTGTCTGAGGGGCAGACCTGTATCACCTTCCGCTTGCAGATCATGCCGACGGTGGTGCGGGCGTCAGTAAGGAGAAGAGGGGCGTCGAAGCCCGCCTTTTCCAGAACCCATTTTGTCCGCTGAGAAACCTCCCCGCAGCGGGCGGCGATGGCTTCAGGTTCATCACCACAGGCCCTGAGGAGCGCGGCATGGCCGATGGCGGAGCAGACGGCATCCGTGTCCGGGTTCTTATGGCCTATGACGTAGAAGGGTTCCATGGTTAGAGGCTGAAATGCTGGGATATTGGTTGGGAAAGGAAAGGTGATTTTTTTTGGGAGCGACGCGATCTCTGATCGCCGGCAAAGAATTTGGGGAATACTTCGGTTGTGTAGGCGCTCGCAGAGACGCCTCTCCGAATTACATTCTCTCCGGGCAACGGATGCCGAGCAGGCCGAGGCCTTTTTCAAGCACCTTGGAGCTGAGTTCACAGAGTGCCAGGCGGCTGGATTTGAGCGGCTCTTCGGATTTCAGGACCGGGCAGGCCTCGAAATAGGAGTGGAAGGCGCGGGCGAGTTCGAGGAGATAGTTGGCGAGCAGGTTGGGGCGGTGGTCTTCGAGGACGAACGGGACAACCTCGCCGAAGCGAGCCAGCAGGCGGGCGAGATGGATTTCCTCCGGTTTCTCCAAGACGATGCTTGCGGCTGACGAGTCGAATTCGCCATCGAGTTTCCGAAAAATGGAGCGGATGCGGACATTCGAATATTGCAGGTAGGGTGCGGTGTCGCCGTTCAGGGCGAGCATGCGATCCCATGCGAAGACGTAGTCGGTGAGGCGATTCTGGGAAAGCTCCGCGAATTTTACCGCGCCGATGCCGACGATTTCCGAAATCTCCTTGGCTTCCTCGCCTTTGAGTTCCGGGTTCTTTTCCGCGATGGCGGCGGCGGCGCGTTCGATGGCTTCCTCGAGCACATCGGTGAGGCCGACGTTGTCGCCGGAGCGGGTTTTCATCAGCTTCCTGTCCTCGCCGAGTATGGAGCCGAAGGCGATGTGACGGAAGTCGCCGGTTTTGCCCCAGCGCTGTGCGGCATCGAAGAGCTGGCGGAAATGCAGCTGCTGCGGGACACCGACGATATACCAGATCTGATCGGCGTTCCACTCGTCGATACGGTATTCGATCGTGGCGAGATCGGTGGTGGCGTAGAGAAATCCGCCATCGGCCTTGCGGATGATCGCGGGGTTATCAGTCCAGCCGTCTTCCTTGTGGACTTTGAAAGGATCTTGCTCCTGTTCTTTCGAGTTTCCCGAGAAAATGCAGACCGCGCCGTTGCTCTCGCGGGCGAGGCCTTTTTCGAGGAACTCATCGACGAGTCCCGGTAGCATGTCGTTGTAGAAGCTTTCGCCAAGCCAGTGGTCGAATTTCACATCGAGGCGGCCGTAGATTTTCTGGAGACCCGCCTTTGAAACGTCGATGCACTGCTGCCAGATCGCGAGGTTCTCGGGATCGCCGGCTTGGAGCTTTACGAGCTCGGCCTTGCAGGTCTCGAGGATGGCGGGATCGTCCTTGGTCGATGCATTGACCTGGCGGTAGACGCGGACGAGCTCGGCGATGGGGTCCTTTTCCAGGGCGTCATGGACGAGCAGAGTTTTCCAACCGTGGAGGATCATGCCGAACTGGGTGCCCCAGTCGCCGATGTGGTTGTCGGCGATGACTTCGAAGCCGAGGAAGCGTGCGATGCGGCAGAGTGAGTCGCCGATGATGGTCGAGCGGATGTGGCCGACGTGCATCGGCTTCGCGACGTTCGGTGCGGAGAAATCGACGACAACGCGCTTGCCCTTGCCTGGCTCGGGGACTCCGAGACGTTCGTCCTTCAGGAGTGATACGGCATGGGCGGCGTAGGCTTCCGGGAGGATACGGAAATTGATAAAGCCCGGGCCCGCGATATCCGCCGTGGCGATCTCACCGAGATCGATGGCATCGATGATCTGCTGGGCGAGGGCGCGGGGATTGGTTTTCTTGCGCTTGGCCAGCACCATCGCGGAGTTGCTCTGGTAATCGCCGAAGCGGAGGTCGGCGGCGGCGGTGATGTTCGGCGGCGTGGCTTCGCCTAGGGCGGTTTCAAGCGCGCAGGCCAAGCGAGATTCGAGATTCTGGAGAAGGGTCATGTGGGAAGAAAACGCTGAAAACCTAAAAACTGAAACGCTGAAATTTCAGATTAGCAATTTTAACAAGGTTTCTAATCCTGGCCGATGAGGACAGGCTTCGGGTCGAGGATCGCGAGGATCTCGTCGCGGCATTCGGCGGTTCCTAGTTTGCGGCGCACCTCGCAGTTGGTGAACATTTTCGCGATCGCGGCGAGGGTGCGGAGATGCAGGTGGTAGTCTTTGCGCGGGACGATGAAGAGGATGATGAAGTGGACGGGTGCGCAATCGAGCGCCTCGAAGTCGATTCCGTCCTTCGACCTGCCAAAGACTGCGACGACTTTCTCCAGTGTATCGGAAAATGTGTGGGGGATCGCAACGCCCGAGCCGATCCCTGTGCTGACCTGTTCTTCGCGTTCCTGAAGGGCAGTGAGTATCCCTTCGCGGCAGTCGCCGGGGATGTCCCCGTTTTCGGAAAGGAAATCCACGAGCTCCAAGATTGCGGGCCAATGCTCGCTCGCCTTCATATCCAAGAGGATATGATCGATATCGAGCAGTTTGGCCAACTTCATAGGGAACGGTTGTTCGGACGTGAACGGGGGGCGTATGTATCGGCCTTGCAGCGGGTTAGCAAGGATATTAGGTAAGACCTAAAATAGGCCAAATCCAGCGGAAGGAAAGCCCCTGAATGGGCGAGGTTTATTTCTTAACCTTGCACGAAGCGGCAATGGGCGGCATGGAGGGGGGCGGACGGTATCTAATAGACAATAACATGCGGAAAGAGATCATCATCGGTACGAGGGGAAGCGATTTGGCGCTGGTGCAGGCCACGGCGACGGAAGGGCTGCTGCGCGCGGCATTCCCAGATGTGGTTTTTCGCCGGAAAATCATCAAAACCACCGGCGACCGCAGGACGGATGTTTCGCTGGCCAATGTAGCGAAGGCGGAGGGCACCTTCGACAAGGGGGTATTTATCAAGGAACTGGAAGAGGCGCTGTCGGACGGATCGATCGATATCGCAGTCCACAGTCTCAAGGACATGCCGACGGTGCTTGAAACGAGGTTTGCGATGGTCGCCACACTTGAGCGGGCTCCGGTTCGCGATGTGCTGTTGACCAAGGGCGGGGTAGGGCTGGAGGGCCTTGGAATTGGTGCAAGAGTCGGAACCAGCAGTGTGCGCCGCGCAAAGCAGATCGAGTTCCTGCGCCCGGATCTGGTGTTGCTCGATCTTCGTGGAAATGTCCCGACGCGAGTGAGGAAACTCGCCGAGAAAGATGAATACGATGCGATCCTGCTCGCCGAGGCGGGTTTGGTGAGGCTGGGCTTTCTCCCGGAAACCGCGCCGGAGGGGGAGGAGACCGTGATAGGTCATCCCAACGTCTTCGCCTCCCGCCTGCCAGAGAACGAATTTTTCCCCGCCGCAGGGCAGGGCGCAATCGGCCTGGAAATTCGCGCCGGGGATGCGGATTCACTGGCATTCGCGAAAGCGATCAACCACCCGGAAACTTGGACGAAAGTGACCGCCGAGCGCGAGTTCCTGCGTCTGCTGGATGGCGGTTGCCACACACCGGTCGGGGTTTATTCTTATCTTGATGGGGCTGAAATCAGCCTCTTCGCCAGGGTCTTTCCCGATGAGGGTGGGACGCCGCGCATCGGCGAGGCCAGGGGCACGGACCCGATCAAAACCGCACTGCAACTTTTTAATTCACTGACATGACATCCAAAGGAATCTGCTATCTCGTCGGCGCCGGACCCGGCGATCTCGGCCTCGTAACCCTGCGCGCAAAGGAATGCGTAGAGATCTGCGACGTGCTTGTCTATGATGCGCTGAGCAGCCCCGAGCTGCTGCGCTGGACGAAGCCCGGCTGCGAGAAAATCTACGTTGGAAAACGCGCCAAGGATCACTCGGTCCCGCAGGATCAGATCAACCAGATCATCGTGGATCATACGAAGAAGGGCAAGATTGTGACCCGACTCAAGGGTGGTGATCCGATGATTTTCGCCCGTGGTGGCGAGGAAGCGGCGGAGCTTGCGGAAGCGGGCGTGGCGTTCGAGATCGTGCCGGGGATCAGCTCGGCGATCGGCGGCCCAGCCTACGCGGGGATTCCGGTGACGCACCGCGACCACAACACTCAGCTCACTATTTTCACCGGCCATGAGGATCCGACCAAGGGCTACTCCTCCATCGACTACGCCCAGCTTGCGAAGACACCCGGCACCAAGGTTTTCTTGATGGGCGTCGGGCGGCTCCGTGAAATCACCGACTCGTTCGTCTCGAACGGTGCGGCGGCGGACACTCCCATTGCGCTGGTTCGCTGGGCGACCACCGGTTCGCAATGGACTATCGTCGGCACGCTGGAAACCATCGCTGACATCGCAGAAAAGGAAGGCTTCTCCTCGCCGGCGGTTGCGGTGATCGGAAACGTCGTGAACGAACGGGCGAAGATCAACTGGTTCGAGAAACGCCCGCTGTTTGGAAAGAAGATCGTCGTCACCCGCACCCGCGAGCAGGCGGGCGATCTCAGCAAGCGTCTGCAGAATCTCGGCGCGGATGTCATCGAGCTACCGACCATACGCATCGAACTTCCGGAAGATCGCGAAGGTTTCGCCGAGGGCGTCACCCACGCCCACGAATACGACTGGCTGGTCTTCACCAGCCCGAACGGGGTTGAGAAATTCTTCGAGGCGTTTTTCGCCACCTACGATGATGCCCGCAGCCTGGGGAATCCCAAGATCGCTGCAATCGGTCCCGGCACCGCAGCGAAGATCCGCGAGTTCCGCATCGGGGTGGACCTGTTGCCGGAGAAATTTGTGGCCGAGAGTTTGATCGATGCCTTCAAGGAGATCAACGTAGAGAACCAGACGATGCTCTGGATCAAGGCAGCGGAGTCCCGCGATGTGATCTACGATGGCCTGATGAAACTCGGCGCCATCGTTGATGAATGCATCGCCTACCGCACCGTGCCGGAAACCGACGACTACACCGGCGCGCAGGCGAAATTCATTGAGGACGGCGCGGACATGGTCACCTTTACTTCGAGCTCCACCGCTGAGCATTTCTTCGCCCTGGATCTGCCGTGGCAGGAAAAATGTGTCGCCGCGAGCATCGGCCCGATCACCACCTCCAAGCTCAAGGAACTCGATCACAAGCCCGCGGTGGAAGCCGGCAAACACGACATCCCCGGCCTGGTGAAGGCGATTACCGATTATTTCGGGAAATAATCGGGCTGTTTCCAGCGTATGGAGGTGATCATGAAAACGCTCGCTCTCCTGCTCCTGTCATTCGTTTCCGCATCGGCCGCTGAGGTCGGTGTCGGTGCCAAGCCCATCGATGGGGCCGAAGTCATTTTCGACGGCAGTCGCAAAATGCTCGATGGCAAATGGATCTACTGGGAGGGGCCGCGTTTCGCTTCCGCCATGCCGATCAAATGGAAGATCGTCGAGGATACGGTTGATGAAGGCACGGCGATGAAAACGGATGATCCCGCAGGCGCGGGAGGAAAATACGGCGCAGCGGATATCGTCACGAAAAAGGAATACCGAGACTTCCGCCTGCACATCGAGTTTCTCGTCAACAACAAGGGGGGTAACAGCGGGGTCTACCTGCAGAACCGCTATGAGATCCAGATCAAGGACGGCGACAAGACCAAGCACGGCATGGGCGCGGTCATCAACGAGACCGAATCCCCTTACCAGATTTACAAAGGCCTCGGGAAGTGGAATTCCTACGATATCCTGTTCCGCGCCGCCCGTTTCAGCGATGGCAAGTTGACCGAGAAGGCGAAGGTCACGGTTTATTTCAACGCCGAGAAGGTTCACAAGGATGTGGTAATCAACCAGGTATGGGGTGGCGCGAACTCCGGGATCGACGGCGGCAACGACGGCGGGAAAGGCATCACCGACAGACTCGGCGGTCTCAAGCTCCAGTGCGAGGGACACGATGTCCGCTACCGTAATATTTGGATCAAGGAACTCGATCTGGATGGCAAGGGTACGGATTTCTGAATGGGGGAGGGTATGTTTTTAACCGCAGATGACACAGATGGACGCAGATTTGAAGAAATGCGGATGACTGAAGCTGGGTGATTTTTATCGGATGCAGCCATCGAGCGATCAGTTTGCTGAAGATTTCATCCCAATTGCGTTCATCCGCGTATTGTGTGTCGCTCGATCTCCGGTTGGTGGTCAGAGACACGCCGCTTGTGCATTCGCGGTAGGTAGAAGGGATTTTCACTCTCTTTCTACATATTGAGGGGTTGCAAGCACCCTTCGCTTAATGCACATTAGTTGCGTGAGGGGTTCTCCGCTGATACGCACAGTTTTTTTCTTTTTGGCACTTGTCGTGTCGGGACTTGGATTTGCGCGTTTGACTGAGCGTGGAGCGAAGGTGCCGGAGCGGATAGGGGGCGCGGGATTGCCCGAAGCGGAGAAATCCGTGGTGAGCGCTAAGTATTTCCTGACCTTGTCGTCGGAACCTTCGTCCGTTTTGCTCGGGGAAACATCGATTGAACCGCAGGCATCGGCAGAGTTTTC
>CAJQKQ010000065.1 GCA_905478925.1 uncultured Verrucomicrobiales bacterium | reverse complement strand
GTTGGTTGGTTCTGTCGCCCCGGTATCCGCGCAGGAAAAGGATGCGGCACAGGAGCAATACTATGTGGCGAGCGCGGCCTACAACCGGAAGCTCTATCCGGTGGCGGTGACTCAGTTCGGTGAATTTTTGCAGAAGAATCCCAAGCACGCCAAGGCGGATCTCGCCTCGGACGTGCTGCAAAATGCGATCTTGCGCGCGTTTCAGCACTTCGATCGCTATTATCCGGCGGCTACTCTTCGCGTAAGGGAAGGTTTCTACCTCATATCAGTCGGAGCTCAGCAGGCAACGCAGGCGCGCCGGTAGAGCTTGCCTGGGACGACGACCACGATTGCCTTTGACGACTTTTCAGTGGGTGATGGTGTGGGTATTGGCGGCGGGGAATGATGGAGCGATGGAGGGGAAGGGATTCCCCGACTGGCCGGGCCGGGGGATGAGGGGGGGGATGGCTCCGCGAGTGATGCGCGGAGCCGGGAACCGGCCAGTCGGGGAAAAGTCAGCAAAGGGTTTGTGCACGGGACTGAGAAGATGCGGGTTCGCTCAGGGCGCCGTAGATGAGGTAGAGGAGGCGGTTTTTCCCCGCGGATTTCGCGATGCCCGGCAGGAGTGGATCGTCGGGGAGCTGGTTGGGATCAGAGGCGATCACGATGACGCAGAGTTCGCGGCTCCAGCGGGTGGCGAAGTTGAGGAGGGATCGCTCGGTGGCGTCATCCTCGGGGAAGTCGAGATCCACGATTACGCAACCGCAGCGGGAGGGGACGATGCCGAATTCCTTCTCACGGGAGAAAGCCTCGACGGTGAATCCCTCGGAGGCGAGGAGCTGGCTCAAGGAGAGCCGCTCGGATGCTTTGGGGGCGACGATTGCGACGGTGAATTCCGAACTCATGCCGCTGACCATACCTGGCAGCGGACGGACTTGTCTTTGGCAGGCGGCGACAAATTGTAGGTACGCGGTGCCAGCGGGGGGTCAGCGCGGCAGGTGCTTATTCCGGTAATCCATCGGGGAGTCGTCCTCCCAGCGGCGGAAGGCTCGGTAGAAGGCACCAAGCTCTTGATAGCCAAGGAGGAAGGCGATTTCCTTGATGGGAACTCGCGGATTGGTCAGCAGTTTGCAGGCCGTGGTATGGCGGAAGGAATCGCGCAACTCCCGGTAGGTAGTGCCCTCGTCCTTGAGGCGGCGTTGGACCGTGCGGAGGTTCAGCCCGAGAGTGCCGGCGATGGTGTCGATCCCGGGGTCGCCGGCGGGGAGCCGGACCATGAGGATGCGCCAGATCTGGCTGATCAGAGAGTCGGCCTTTGGAAGGGCATCGAGAATGCTCCGGGCATAATTCTCGAGGTAGTGATCGAGAGAGCGATCTGCGGAGGGAATCGGGAGATCGAGGTCCGCAGCGTTGAGCTAGAGGACGGCTGCTTCGGCACCAAATTGCACGGGGCAGCGGAAGAAATTGTAAAATGGCGAGGGGTCGGCGGGAGCCTGCTGTGGAATGCTGACGGCGGCGGGGCGGAGATCGTCCTCCGTGATTTCGCGTGCCGATGCGAGGATGCTCGAAAGCCGTGAGATGATGGGATGTTCCAGCGCCACAAGGTCGACCGAGGCCGTGATTTCGAGATCGACGAGTTCATCCCGGGGCTCGAGTGAGAAGGTCAAGTCCTCGGAGATAATGCGGCCGTACCGGGAGAGGCTTCGGAGTGCATTTCCGAGGGTATCGCTGGAGGCCATGATGTAGCCGACCAGTCCGATATCGTGGACGCGGACGGACTCCCCGAGCTTGAGTCCGAGCAAGGGGCTGTCGACGCAGCGGATGATTTCCCGCCAGAGGGCGTAGAGCTTTGTCTTTGGAATGCGCGCATCGGGATCCGCGAGGTCGGACTTGGCCAAGCCGGCGGCCCGCTCGAGCGCGGCGCGGTCGAGACCGGCCTTCGCTGCCCGGTCCAGCATAATTCCCGGGACACGCGCCAAGGTGGTGAGGTCCATGCCGGCTGCTGGGGGCAGTTGCTGGGAGTCGGGATTCAGGATCGTGGTGAGACTATTCGATGCTGAGTCTACGAGTCCGACGGCGGTTCGGTCAAGGGGGGAGTGCGTTGTTATTGATTCGTTATTTAGGAGGAGCCGTGGTCCGTTGCTACCGGAGCCGACCTCGCCCCATGGCTGGATCTCCATGGGTCTAGCGGGACGGAAAGTCGAAGTAGGTCGCGGGAAAGGGCTCGTTCTTGAGCGTAAAGTGCCACCACTCAAACTTGTAGAAGTTGAAGTCATGCTTCGTCATGACGGCTCGTAGGAGCATGCGGTGGGCACGCTGGGCGGCCGTGACCTCGTCCGAGAGGGATCACGATTTCTTGTCGAAGAAATCGAAGCCGCTTCCCATGTCGAGCTCCTCGCCCTCCGGTCCCACGATGGTCAGGTCCACGGAGCTTCCACGGGTGTGACCGGATTTCGGAGCGATGTAGTCACCAATTAGGTCCTTCTTCGCGATGTTCGGGTAGTAGGTTTGCTTCGTCTCGGTGTCCTGCAGATCCCTGACCCACCTTACGAAGTGATCGACAGCCGGCTGCGGCCGGTAGGCGTCGAAGACCTTCAGGCTCAGTCCGAACGGCTTCAGTTCGTCCTGCACGGACCGGAGAGCGAGGGCGGCTTGGCGGGTGAGGATGCACTTGTTCGCTTCATAGCCATCGACACGCTTTGCGGTGAAGTTGTTGCCGTTGAAGTAGCGTATTTCGAGCACGATTGACGGTGCGATCTCGTGCAGGTAGACGAAGCCCTTTGGAAGGGCATCGTCCGCGGCTGGAGAGAACGACGCGGCAGAGAACTGCACGAGGATGATTCCCAGCAGGAGGCGAAGTTGAGAGCAACGAGTCATAATCAGGTCATTTGGTGGGGAGCCAAGCTCTTATGAAACGAGAACCCTGAGCCTGGTTTTATCGATGTCTTTCCCCGGGCGCGCCGGGGGGGGGGGCTGCTAGAAATTTGCTGTTTTGGAGGGATGCTTGAGGGCTCCGTTGAGAGGGGAGAGTGGCTAACGCTGAATGGAGCGGGGCGACATAGACTCAAGCGAAGCGCTGAGCCCGAAGGGGACTGCCGGAGGGCAGGATCAAACGCTGAATACTCCGCAGAACGCCGGGGAGGTGCCGCACTCGGAGGTTTGAGGGCGATATTCATTTTCCGCAAGCGTACGTTCACAGGCGGCTTTGCCAATATCGTTTTAGGTAGCGGTTTTTCATTCGGTTCGGCGGGTGAAATGATCTCTTTTGGGAGCAGGATGTCGGCAGTTCGAACGCCAAGCCGCGCATGGCGGCGAAATCATTTGAGCCAAATCCGGAGGAGGATTTTGGATTTGGCATAGGCGGAACGGAGTGAAGCCAATCTGGCCGTCCCGACCATCCTTTGTGTGTCGCCGATTTCGGGGATCAGATCGCCGCTGAGAGTTTGAGGACACCGACGTACGGGAGGTTGCGGTATTTGCCTTTGTAATCGAGGCCGTAGCCGACGACGAATTCGTCGCCGATCTCGAAGCCCACGTAATCGGCCGCCACGTCCTCCGCGCGTTTCTTATCTTTCGCCAAAAGGACACCGCTGTGGACGGCGGCAGCCCCTTCCTCTTTGAGTCGCTTTGCGACGACGGCCAGCGTGCGTCCGGTGTCGAGGATGTCATCGAGGAGGAGGATGTGTCTGTCCTTCACCTCGGGGAAGTGGCGGTCGAGGAAATCGACGGTTCCAGAGCTTTCCAGGCCTCCGTGGTAGCTGGCGACATTGAGGCACTCGATGGAAAGTTCGCGGGGGATGCGGCGGAGGAGGTCGGCGGCGAAAACGAGTGCGCCCTTGAGAAGAATGATTACGACGATAGGCCCTGCGGGGAAATCCAGTTCGATTTCTTTCGCCATGGAATCGAGGCGCCTTTCGATGACCTCTTCGTCGATCAGGATGCGTTCGATGTCATTCTTCATGGCGGAGGATTGGCGGTTGGGTGGAGTTCGCCAAGTTGGAAATTATCTTGCAGATGTTGACCCCGGGGTCGTTGCGGGTTAGCGGCTGGGTATGGATGCATGGTCAGGAGCTATCGGATTGCCGCTTTTGGGAGCGGCGTTGCATCCGCTTCTCGGGGCGATGGTGCAGCGAGCCACCCGTCATGGAGTGAAGCTTTCGGTGGTGCTGGGATTTGCGAATCTGCTGACGCTCGCGGTGTTCTCCATCTACCTGAAACCGGATTTCAGTGAGCCGTTCGGAATTTACGATGGTTTCGCGGTTCTCAACGGTTTCCTTTTTTTCTTTGGGCAGTGGTTCTCGGTTCAGTCAGTGCGGAAGGGCGATTTGGTGGTGCATTCCTCTACACTCGGTTTCAAGGTGCTCATCGTCGCCGTGCTCTCCGCGAGCGTTGGTTTGGAAAAGGCGGGCGCGGGGCTGATCGGCGGAGCTGTCCTCGCTGCGGCCGCCGTGTATCTTGTCGCCGGGGCGACGGCCGAGCGCCTGAAAGCGAACCGGACGACTCTCTGGCTGACAGTTGTAGCCTGCATTTTTTTCGCCACCAACGATTTTCTGACCGGTTGGAAGAGCCACGAGATCGGCGGTGACAGGTGGCTGATCATCATGATAATGACCGCTGGCACACTGTCGGTGGGGATGCTGCTGCCCCGATGGAAGGATGTGCGGATCACCTTCACGAAAAAGGAAATGGCATTCCCGGTGCTTGGTGCTGGGCTCGCGCTTGGGGTGCAGGCCTTGCTGGTGAACCTAGCCTTCAGCTGGTTCCGTGAGCCCGCGCTGAGCAACATCGCCTACAGCACCCGCGGGGTGATGGCGGTATTCTTTGTTTGGGTGATCGCGAAGAAATGCAAGGAACCGCTCGGTGGTAGGCAGTTGCTCGGCGCGGTGCTGATGGTCGTGGCTCTGGCGCTGGTGTTGCTGTAGGCTGTTCTCCAAATCAACGGCGTTTTCCCCACGAGTCACGGAGCGCGACGGTGCGGTTGAAGACGGCTTTTTGCCCGGTGATGTGGTCTTTGGAGTCGGTTACGAAATATCCGGTGCGTTCGAACTGGCAGGAGAAACCGGGTGCTTCGAGGAGAAGGGAGGCTTCGACTTTGGCATTCACTGTTTTGAATGATTCCGGATTGAGCACGCTGAGGAAACCGCCTTCGGCAGCATCCGGATCCTCGACGCTGAAGAGGCGGTCGTAGAGGCGCACCTCGGCATCGGCGGCAGTTGCGGCATCGACCCAGTGGATCGCGGCCTTGCACTTCACGCCTTCCGGCGAGTCTTTGCCGGTGGTGTCCGGGAGAAGGTTTGCGTGGAGGAGGGTGATTTCCCCGGAATCGTCCTTCTCGAAGCCGGTGCACTGGATGATGGGGCCACCGCGGAGGCGGACGTAACGCTCGGGGCCGAGGCGGAAGAATTTCTTCTCCGGCACTTCTTGGAAATCCTCTCGCTCGATATAGATCTCCTGTGAGAAAGTCACCTCGCGCTCTCCAAAGGAATCGTCCTGCGGGTGGTTTGGGACTACGAGGGATGGCGTAGGTTCTTCAGTGAAGTTCCCGATGACGACTTTCAACGGGGCAAGCACGGCCATGCGGCGGGGTGCGGTGCCATTGAGGTTGTCGCGGATGTCGTGTTCGAGCAGTGCAACATCGGTGGTGCCGTTGTATTTGGTGATGCCGATGCGTTTGCAGAAATGGAGGATCGCTTCCGGGGGGTATCCGCGGCGGCGGACGCCGGAGATGGTGGGCAGGCGCGGATCGTCCCAGCCGGAGACGTGGCCTTCCTGAACGAGTTGGAGCAGCTTGCGCTTACTTAGGATTGTGTAGCTGAGGCTGAGGCGTGCGAACTCGATCTGGCGCGGGGTGGAGGGCACCGGACAATTTTTGATGAACCAGTCGTAGAGTGGGCGGTGGTTCTCGAACTCCAGGGTGCAGAGCGAGTGGCTGATGTGCTCGAGTGCGTCCTCAAGAGGGTGGGCGAAATCGTACATCGGGTAGATGCACCAGTCGCTACCGGTATTGTGGTGCTTGGCGTGCATGATGCGGTACATGACCGGATCGCGCATGTTCATGTTCGATGAGGTGAGTCCGATCTTCGCTCGAAGCACCGCTCCGCCTTCCTTGAACCCGCCGCTGCGCATTTTTTCGAAAGCGGCCAGGTTTTCGTCAGGCTTGCGGTCGCGGAATTGGGATGGTGTGCCCGGGATCTGGACGTTGCCACGGTGGAGTTTGATCTCCTCGGGGCTTTCCTCATCAACGTAGGCGAGGCCGTTGTTGATGAGGTGGAGTGCGCAATCGTGGAAGAACTGGAAGTAATTGGAGGCGAAGTAGAGTTCATCGCCCCAATCGAAGCCCAGCCATTTCACGTCCTGCTTGATGCTCTCGACGTATTCGGTTTCCTCCTTCTCGGGATTTGTATCGTCGAAGCGGAGGTGGCATTTGGCACCGGGATGTTCCCGGGCAATGCCGAAATTGAGGCAGATGGATTTCGCGTGGCCGAGGTGGAGATAGCCGTTCGGTTCCGGCGGGAAACGGGTGATGGCCGTCTCGTGCTTACCGGAGGAAAGGTCGGAGGCGATGATTTCACGGATGAAATCGAGTTTTGGGGTATCGGACATATGATGAAGTGGCTAGTGCCGAGTGATCAGTGATCAGTGGAAAAAATCAACCACAGATCGACGCGGATAAAAACGGATGAAAGAGAAATCTATCCCGGGATGATGAAGGCACCGCGGATGCCGGTGTCGAGGCTGGCGAGCTTGAGGTGGTGTTTTTCCGCCAATGAAAAGAGATGGGAGTCGGTGGTGTGCTTGGGTTTATTGCACCAAGCGGGGAAATTGCGGCGGGAGGAGAGGTCAAGGCAGGACTCGCCGACTGAAGTCGGCGCCCCGTTACTTCGCTAGCTCTTCTAGGAGGGCTTGGTTGAGTTTGATCCCCGCCTCGAAGTTGGCGATGGGGAAGTTCTCGTTGGGCGAGTGGATCTGTGCGTCCGCGAGCGCGAGGCCGAGCAAAAGGGTGTCGGTGCCGAGGATGTCGCGGAATGCCTGGACGATGGGGATGGAGCCGCCCTCGCGGATGAGCATCGGTTCGCCTGGGAAAACGCGTTTCAGTGCGCGCTGCGCGGCTTTTCCGAAATCGGAATGGGGATCGCTGGCGTAGGGTTTGCCGTCATGGCCGATCTCGATCTCCAGTTTCACGCCGGGCGGGCAATGCTTTTTTAGGTGAGCACTGAGCTGGGCGAGGATGGTTTGCGGTTCCTGATCCGGGACGAGCCGGAGGGAGAATTTCACGAAGGCCTCGGCGGGAATCACGGTCTTGGATCCTTCGCCTTGGTAACCGCCGCCGATGCCGTTGACCTCGGCGGTCGGGCGCGCCGAAACGCGTTCTGTGGAAGTGAATCCGGGTTCACCGAATGTGGCGGGCGAGCCTGTGACTTTAAGGTAATCCTCGTCCGATACGCCGGGCAACTTGGCCCACATCTCGCGTTCCCATGCTTCGAGGGGGCGGACATCGTCGTAGAATCCCTCGATGGCGACCGTGCCGTCGGGCAGGTGAAGCGATGCGACGAGCCGGGCGGCGGCGGTGGCGGGGTTGGCGACTGCGCCGCCGAAGAGCCCCGAGTGGAGGTCGCGAGCCGGGCCGGTGATTTTCACCTCGGCGCAGGCGACGCCGCGCAGGCCGTAGCCGAGTGTGCCGGTATTCGGGGCGACCATGCCGGTGTCAGAGATTGCGATGATGTCGCAGGCGAGTTCCTCGCGGTGGGCTTCGAGAAAGGGTGCGAGGTTGGGGGAGCCGATCTCCTCCTCACCTTCGAAAAGAAGGATGATATTGACCGGGAGGTCGCCCTTTTCGGCTATCGTTTTCCCTATGCCCAGGGAGTGGGCGAGCATCTGGCCCTTGTTGTCGGTGGCACCGCGCGCCCAGATCTTGCCGTCGCGGATCTCAGGGGAGAACGGAGGGGTTTCCCAGAGGCTCAGCGGATCCGCTGGTTGGACATCGTAGTGGCCGTAGATGAGCACGGTCTTCTTGTCCGGGCGGTGTGTGTTGCGGGCAATGACGATGGGGTGTCCGGGGGTCTCGTGCACTTCCGTTGCGAGCCCCATGGAGTCGAGTTTTTCCTGCAGCCAGCCAGCACAGGCAAGGACGTCGCCCTTGTGTTTGGAATCGGTCGATACGCTTGGGAACGAGAGGAATTCGAAGAGGTCTTGGAGATCAGGGGTCATCGCGCGGCGAAGTTAGCGGCGGGATCAACGGGCGGGAAGGAAAACGATCAGAATGATTCGTCGAAAGGTATTTTGCCGAGCACCCAGTTTTCCGCTAGCACGCCGGATATCTCGAACTGCCTTGAGCCGGCGTCGGGATGCAAGCGGATCTCGACGGTTGCGCGGTGGACTTTTTCACCGGATCCCAAGATCTTGCGCAGCGCCCTGATTTGGGGGGAATCACGTTTGGCGTAACCATGTGCTCCACATCGGGCGAGACCAAGGAGAATGCCTGCCATTGCGTGTCATCCGAGTAAATACCGTTGTAGTAGGTGTCGATCGCAACGGAAATCCGGATTACGGAGGTTTCGGATTTCCCGGAGAGGATGGCGTCCCAGCCAGGGGAGCTTTTGCGGAGGTAGGAATCGAGGTCGATCCGCCACTTGCTGTCGGCACATATGATAAGCTCAGCGAGCCGGTTTACGCGGCGCTCGCCGTTCCCGAGTTCAACGAGAATTTGGGCAATGACCTGGCCGTTTACGAATTTCTGCCCCAGCCATTGGTAGTCGGAAATCTCACCCTCATTCTTGGAGATCTCCTTGAGATCGCTCAGGGCCTCCGATGGATCTGTAGTTTCTCCGAGGACGAAATAGCCGACGATGGCGTCGGGATCCCGGTTCGCAAATGCGGCGTGCACGATCGCAAGCGCCTCGGTCTCATCCAGGGACGGGAGTTCCACGGTTTTCTGCTCGGAGAAGGCGATGGCGAAATCCCTCGCGGATTTATCGAGGTTTGCAGCTTCAATGGCTTCCTCCGCCTTGTTGCGGAAATAGCCGACCAGGAAAACTATCAACGCGGCAAGCACCACGAACGAGATAATCAGAGTCCATGCGACCACCGCGCGGCTCACTTTGGTCTTTTGTTTTAAGCGTTTGCGGCGCCTCCCACCACCTTTCACCGCCGATCCCGGCGACCTCGAAACCCTCCCGAGTATGGGCGCCTCTCCAAACTTCCGGTCGGAGTCGCTGCTCCGGGCTCGGCTGAAGTTCTTTTCGGTCATGGAATCGGGAAAGGCGTGGTTCAGCGCGGCTTGAGGGTGACCCTGTAGGGATCGTAGTGGTCGGCGGGACTGAAGAGCCAGCCGGGATTGCGGTTCGCCACTTCGTAGCCGGTGAGCATGAAGACGGGCAGGAACTGGTTGCTGTTGGGGTCGTATGCGGTTTCCCCCGTGTAATTTCCTCGGATCTTGTATTCGTAGTTATTGTCGAAACCATACCTCGCTCCCGGCGAGCCGTTCTCGGGGAGGCGGTCAGGGTTGCGTTTCCTGTCCTCACGGAAAATGACCAGCTTGGCGTTGGTAGCGGATTGGCGCGGCTTCCGGAGGTATCCCCAGAAGCGGGTCTTCTGAACGTAGTAGCGGCGCCCGTAGAGGAAGTTGCCGGTGGGTTCGTTGGCGATAGAGGCGCGGCGCTCTTGTGCCGTGGGTCCGCCCATGTTCGCAGGACCGCCCATGCCGCCGCCCGAGGTTCCCGCGCATTGGCAGAGCACGTAGCAGCTAGCGGAAAGTAAGGCCCATTTGGTCTTCAGCATAGGTGCTTTTTGCCACGCGGGGGCGGATACGGCAAGAGCGGATGGCGTGGAAATCAGAGCAGGCTAATTTTCCAGCGGAGGAAGCATTTTCCGGAAACGGGGCGCGGGGTCGTTGCTGTGATGAAGCCCCCGGAGATCGTGACCGTCACATTCTCGGACGTCCAAGAGCCATTGAGGTTTTCGGAGCACTCGGCCTCATAGCTGACGCCTTCCCGAGCGATTTCGAGCGGCATGCGAATCGAAATCGTCGAGCTGCCGGAAGGGGCGAGCACTTCCGAGCTTGCGAAGTTTTTTTCAAGCGGGTCGGTAAAAAATGCAAACTCCACCCCGTTTGGAATGCCGTCCTTGTCGTAATCGTCATCGAAATTCGTCGATATTCCCGAGTTATTCTGCACCGCCAGTTCGTAGGGGCTGAGTTGCACCGTATCCGAAGCCATGATCGTCTTCAGGGAGCCATCGGGGAACCAGCGGTTGCCGAGTTTTGTCTGGAGCGCGAGTTGCCATTGCTCGCCGACCGCCATGGTGCCGCCGCGGGTGGTGGAATCGAGGGTGAAGGAGGTCGATGCCGCGGACAGGTCGGTGGTCATGCGCGGATCCAGGAAGTCGCAATTGGTGACGGTGATGTCATCGATGAGGATTCCCGTAGCCCTGGTGGGATATTGTTGGTGCGTGTAGATCGAACCGGGAGTGGCATAGAAGCGGAACCGGAAGGAGAGCGGTGACAGGGATTCGGGCAGTGGGTAGGAGGCGTCGGATGCGGCATTTTCAACGCTTCCGGTGTTGTTTCCGGAAATTACTCCCAGCGACGCCCATGTTGCCCCGCCGTCATCCGTCATCTCCACCTCAAGGCGGCTGGCGGACGCCATATATCCGCGTTTGTATTTGAAGGTCAGCCTGGCTCCGGTCTTGGGAAGTGTCTTTCCTCCGATCTGGAAGGACTGCGCCGGCACACCATTGGCAGCTATAGTGTAGTTGACGGGATGGGTGAATCGGAACGAGCGGGATCCCGTGATCGGCAGGAAACTTGGATCCCCCGAGCTATTTGTGAAGAGCAGGGGATACACGGCATCGGTCTCGTCCGTGACGGCAGTGGGGGTGCCCGTCTCTGCGTCTTCCGTCCAGGTGGCAGGGATCTGCCGGTAGGTGTTGACCCGCAGGGCTTCCGCGTTCGGTGGCGGTGTGAAGAAATAGTTCGCCGGATGATCCGGATTGGGCGAATCGGTTCCCGTGAGGGTTTGATCGGATGCCAGTATGTCTGGGTTGACTAGGGTCACTTGGTAGCTGTGGCTGTGCGGAAGATCCGCCGCCGTGATGCCTGAAACGGTCACGTCGTAGGTCGTGTCCGCAGGGAAAGATGCTGCCGCGTGCTCAGCTGGCATTTCCCAGACTAGTGTGGGGTCGCCGAAGCCGTTGGCCAAACTACGTTTGACTGTGGCGACAGCGCCACCACCCACCACCGAGACGCTTACAGTCGCCGCCGAGAAGTCTGCCCCAGGAGCGCTGAGAGACCAGAATTTGGCATTCAGGGGGGCAGGGAAAAATCCTGCGGGCGGATAGGCTGTGAAAGCGGGCGTCAGCGTGGTGGTTTCGCTTTCGTTCTGGGTTACGTAGAGCACGTTGGCCGGGAGTCTCAGTGAGGAAATGCCCACGTTGGGATTGTAAGTTCCGGGGATGTCACCGGTCGCGAAATTTGTCGAACTGGGCTTCAGCATCCAGCGGCGGTGGCCTGTGGCGAAGTTTTCGCCTCCTGCTCCGCCATCGATGTTTTCGCTGATGTAGGCATCGATCGCATTTGGGCCGTGGAAGCCCTGTGAGATGTTCCCATTGTGCATGGCGTTCCATGGGACGGCATCCCATACCGATGTCACTGGGGGTGAGTGGGAGTATGCCGGGTTCGGAACTCCGGCATTGTAGTTCATCGCGATCATCAGGGCAGCGCGCTGCGCGGCCTTGGCTTTCGTGGTGATGGCCGGGGGCTTGTGGTCATCGCTGGGCAGGATGTATACCGTAGAGGCAGTGTTCAGGGTAGCGGTTGCCGGGACGCCGACCATCGCACGGTAGTAGTTCAGGCGTCGCTCGGTGTCGGTGATGAATGTTGCGCTGTTGGTGCCCTCGGCTCCGGCTCCGGTGGAGTAGGAACCCGTCCAGCCGATGTGATCCTCGAAATCGTCTGACTCCAGGTAGACTCCGTGCCAGAATGCCAGCACGTCGTTCCTCGACTGGGTGTCCACGGTTAGATCGCGGCTGGGAGCCGGATAGGTGCCCGGAGTCCAAGCGAAGGCGGAACACATCGAGAAAATGGATGCGATTCCGGCGGGTATGTAAGAGTTTCTTAAAAGCAAAAGTGAGGGATCTTACGTTAAGCTCCGCGCCCAAGCAATCTTAGATTTCCTAAATATAAACATGACTTTTTATTAAAGTTCCTTACGGCTGCTTCGCGATCGTCCGCAGCGCCCGTTTCAGGATCATGGCGGTTTCCGGGCAAGGGCTCTGCTTTTCCCAGCGGAAGCATAACGAGGAAACCATTTCCGGATGGTTCTTCGAGGCGTCGTTGAGCCAGTTTCCCACGGAGTCGCGGACGTATTTCGATGGGTCTGCGCGCAAGGGTTCGAGCAGGCAGAATCCCGGCTGCGGGTCTTCGCGGAGCGCCATGATATGACGGCACCACACGCCCCGGGGCCGAGTCAGCTCGCTGGCGAAGCGGCGGATGTTCGCATCGGGATCTGTGGTGAAATGTATAAGGCGTTCCAGTGATCCATGGAGATCCGCGATCACTTCGCCGCGTAGGGCGAGCCATGCGATCTCGCGGGTGGACATGTTCGGATCCGCAGCGAAGGGGCGGATCAGCAGGAACCTTTCCTCGGCTGAAAGCCCGTCCGCGAAGCCAACGGCGTAGGCTCCCCAGGAGCGGGCGATGTCCGATTTGAGGGCAAGCAGTTTGGCTGACAGTTCTTTTGCTTCGGCCTTTCCGGAAACGTTTTCCGCCAGCAGCCTGCCGATGGCTTCGAGTTTCTTCGGGGCGGTGGTGATCTTCAGTTCCGCCATGCGCGCACGCAATGCGGGAAGAAGGCTGTCACAACCGATTTGCGGGAAAACTCTCTCCGCCAGCGCGAGCTGATCGACGATCAGCCACTCGCAGAGGTTGACCGTTTCGATCCGCCCGGCGTTGAGCAAGGTCAGCACATCTGCCGGGATGGAGGCGGTGTTGCGCGCGCCCTTGCGTCCGGCGATGTGCGCGGGGATCATGAGATCAGCGCTTTCAGGCGCGAGCAGACCTCCTCGACATTCTCACGGGAGTTGAATGCGGAGATACGGAAATAGCCTTCTCCGGCGGAGCCGAAGCCGGAGCCCGGGGTGATGACCACCTGCGCCTCTTCGAGCATCTTGTCGAACATCTGCCACGAGGTGATGCCCTCCGGGCAGCCGACCCAGACATAGGGAGCGTTCTCGCCGCCGAAGACGCTGAGGCCGAGTGCAAGGCAGGCCTCGCGGAACAGCTTTGCATTGCCCATGTAGTGGCTGATGAGTGCGGACACCTGTTTTTTGCCCTCCTCGGAAAAGACCGCCGCAGCGCCTTTTTGAACTGGGTAGGAGGCGCCGTTGAATTTGGTGGAGTGGCGGCGCGACCAGAGCTGATGGATCGGCACCGGAGTGCCCTCGGCAGTGCGGCCGGAAAGGGATTTCGGGATGACCGTGTAGGCGCAACGGACGCCAGTGAAGCCGCCGTTCTTGGAGAACGAACGGAACTCGATCGCGCAATCCTTCGCACCTTCGATCTCGAAGATGGAATGCGGGACATCGTCGTCCTGGATGAAGGCCTCGTAGGCGGCGTCGTAGAGGATGATCGCGTCGTTTGCCTTGGCGTATTTCACCCATGCCGCGAGCTGGCTGCGGGTCGCGACCGCTCCGGTGGGGTTGTTGGGGAAGCAGAGATAGATGAGATCGGCCTTTTCGGTAGGCACGTCCGCCACGAAATTGTTCTCCGCAGTGCAGGGCATGTAGAGGAGCCCGTCGTAGGCGCCGTTTTCGTCGGCTTCACCGGTGTTTCCGGCCATTACGTTGGTATCTACATACACCGGATAGACCGGGTCGGTGATGGCGATGACGTTGCCCTTGCCGAAGATGTCGAGAATGTTGCCGGTATCGCACTTGGAGCCGTCGGAGATGAAAACCTCGTCGGCAGAGATGCCGAGGCCGGCGAACTGGTTGTCGACGATCGCCTGGCGCAGGAACTCGTATCCCTGCTCCGGGCCATAGCCCTTGAAGCTCGAGCGATCGCCCTGCTCATCGACGGCGGAGTGCATCGCCTCGCGGACGGCGGAAGGGAGAGGCTCGGTGACATCGCCGATGCCACAGCGGATGATACGCGCCGCCTTGTCTGGGTTTGCCTCCGTGTAGGCGCTGACGCGGCGTGAGATTTCCGGAAAGAGGTAACCGGCCTTGAGTTTGAGGAAATTGGAATTGATCGTTGCCATGCCGGAGGGTTTAGGCGCGGGACGGCGGTGGGGCAAGTGTGGGATTCGGGAAAAGTTCCCAGGGCGAGCTAGGGAGCGATCCGCCGCATCAATGTTTCCCCCCTCTCAGCGGTGCCACACGACGGTGATGCCGTGAAGGCTGCTGTGAAAGGTCTCGATCTGGACGATTTCCACGCCGGGATTGGCGTTGATCCATGCTTCCGCTTTGGCATGGGATTTCTCGATCAGGGAGTAGTCGAAGCTGACGTTTCCGAGGCGCATTCCCATGCTTTCCTTGAAAACCGCCCGGCGTATGGGGCGGAAACCTCCCGCTGCAGGAGGTGCTTCATTGGATGCAGGAGCGGCGGTGGGCTGGGTGAGGGGGTGGTGACTTTCTTGAGCATGGCTTCTCCGTATCAAAGCATTTTCCAATCGATTTGCGAGTCTGCGGATGCGCCGTTTTCATCGGTGATCGTCACCTTTCCGTCCCCTGCCGGGGTGATCGATTTCACCAGGCCGAAATTCTCTGGGACGGCGGCGACCGCCTGGATGGTGCGGAGGGTGACCGGGGTGTCCTTGGAAAAGGTGCGGACGGTGGGGATGGAGAGGTTACGGAGGAGGTTTTTCCGGGAGACCTCCAAGGGGTCGCAGAAATGGGAGCAGACCTCCTCGATACCGAGGCGGGCGGTGTGGCGGGAATTCCATGGCGAGGCTGAGCGGCCGCCGTTGGAGAGCCAGAACATCGTGGCGGGGAAGTCGGCGGGGTTTTTCAGAGAGAACCAGACAAAGCCCTCCATCACGCAGGCGGACCATGCGAAGGGCTGCTCTTCCGTCGCGGCTTCGGAAACCATCATCACCAGATCGTCGGTGGCCGGGCGGGCGGGATAGCGGGTGAGATCCGTGGTGCCGCCCTCGTTGAGGGGCACCTTGGACAGATCCGAGAACACCGCGGCTATCCTGAGCGCCTGGTTCGCGCCGTCGGCGGGGTTGGAAAACCATTCGGGATACACCGAAGCCCAGCGGAACGGCGAGACGCTGACTCGGGCCGAGCCTTCCGGGATACCGGAGAGATCGAGTATGGGATGGGTGCCGTAGGACCAGTCGCCGGAGAGGCCTTCGATTTTGTGGGAAACATAAAGGGCGGTTTCGCCGGGACGGAGGGTGATGGTTTTCTCGACGCGGGCGGAGATGTCCGTGGCGGCCATGGCGAGCGTGAGAGAGCCCGTCGATTCGGAAACAAGCTCCCAAGCGCCGTTCGCCGTCTCCCCGTGCGGCGGGCCGTCTTGCTGCGGGCCGAAGGGCAGGCAGAGGAAATCCCCGCGCAGGCATTTGAGTAGCCCCGGCAGATCCGCATCGATCTCATCCGGCTTCCACGGCGCGAGCGCGTAGGGCGAGACAACGCGATCTCCGAGGGTGAAATGCACCGGTGCAAGCTGCCCGCCCTCGCGGGTGATGCGGAGTGAGATGAGATCGTTGGAAAGTGCGTAGGACGGTGCCCCGTGAATGGTTTTCATGTGCGGGGAAACCTTAAATTTCAAATTCGAAACTCCAAGGAAGATCTGAGGGTGGCAGCGGCGATTCCACTGCCAATTTGGACGGACGCTCGCCCGCCCGGCGGCTAGGCAGGAACGCGCGACTCCAGTCGCGCAGTCTGCCGGATCAAAGGGGCGTTCTGCGCGACTGGAGTCGCGCGTTCCCTCGGCGGAGAACACTCAGGACACCTTGTCCGGGTGACGCTACTTTGGGATCTCGTTCAGCGTGTAGAAGGCCTCGGGGTGCCAGAGATTTCCTCCGGCGGCGGATTTCACGCCGGGGAGGAGGAGTTGGTGGACGTGGCCGCGGACGAGGCCTTCGATGGTGAGGCGGACGGATTTCTTGTCGGTGGAGACGCTGGCCTTTTTGATGACGGGGGTGGCTTGGTCGACCTCCGGGCTGCCGTAGTCTTTTTGCAGGATGTAGGTCCATGCCTCCATGGAGTAGGAGGTGGGGTCGGCGGCGGCCTTTTCATCGACGGGCTCGGTGAAGGTGAGGGTGAAGCCGTCGGGCTCGGCGTGCATGGTGAGGATCTCGAAGGGGGTCTTGCCGGTAGGGCGGACGCGCTCAAAGGTGAAGGGCTTGGTGCCGCGTGATGCCCAACCGCGGTTGGAACCGCCGACGAAAAGGACGCCCTTTTCCTGATCCAGGCGGAGCGGGATGAGGCCGGCCTCGAAGCCTTTCAGGAAATGGAGGACGGCTCCCTGGTAGATGCCGTTGATCTTTTCAAGGCAGACGCGCTGGATCTGGGAGTGGGTTTGTTCGGCGATGTAGAGCTGCTTGTCCCAAGGGCCGAACTTGCCGCCTGAGGTGTCCACTTCGATGCCGGAGGGGGACTGACCAATTTTCGCATGGGGGAAGATGACGGCGGGGGGGATGAATTCCGGGTGTTTGAGGTGCTCGGCGAGGACGCGGGAGCCGCTCTCGACCTCGGGCGGGGCGGGGAGGTTTGCGAGCTTGTGGAATTTATTGCCGGTGGGGTTGCCCTGGAAGGAGCCGGGCTTGAGCCACTTGAGCGATGAGGAGCCGTTCCAAAGACCTTGGTTGTCGGTGTAGAACATGTCGCCCGTGGCGTTTTGGCCGATGCCGCCGGGGGAGCGGATGCCGGAACAGGCGGGTATCATTTCGCCTTCCGGAGTGATGCGCATGGTCCAGCCGCGCCAGTTGGAATTTGCGGTGAAGGATCCGGTGAGGCAGAGGGTGATCCAGACGTCGCCGTTGGGATCCGGCCTGCTGCCGAAGGCGTATTCGTGGTAGTCTCCGCTGATGCCCCAGCCGGAGCTGATCGTCTCGAAGACATCTGCCTCGCTATCGCCATCAGTATCCTGGATGCGCGAGAAATCGGGGCGCTGGGTGAGGAACAGGGAGCCGTCCTTGTAGTACATGCCGAGCGGTTCGTGGAGACCGTGGGCGAATTTCTGCCATGTGACCTCGGAGAGGTCATCGGCGTAAGCGCCGCTACAAATCCAGACATCGCCACGGCGAGTGGCGACGGCGACCTTTTCGTCCGGCATGAGGGCGAGGGATGAGATTTCCATGACCTCGCCGGGCGGGAGGGGGATTTCCTCGCGGAGGTAGAAGTCGGATTGCTGCTGGGCGAGGGCGGGGACGGCGAGTGCCGCGGAGAGGAGGATGGTGCGCATTTGGGAAAAGAGGCTAGTGCTGAGTGATCAGTGGAAGAGGGTAACGTTTCAGCTTACTTGAGGGTGTAAGTGATGGTGGCGGGCTTGCCGGGTGTGAGACTGATGGTTTCGGCACCGGTGATCTCGGCATTGCCGAGGGGGATTTCGATGGGTTTTTCGCCGCTGAGGGAAAGGGTGCGGACGAGGGTGCCGGTTTCGCCGGGTTTCCAAGAGTCGGTGAGCATTGCCGCGCCGATGCTGACCTTGAAAGTGGGGTTGCCCTGCTTGTCCAGAGAGTAGCCCTTGAAGCGGGCTTCGCCTGGAAGGAAGCGAGTGGAAGTGAGCTTCGAGACCTTGTCGCCTGCGGGCGGTTCATTGCCCTGTCCGCGTCCGGTCCAGTGGCGTCCGGCATTGATGAAGGGGCCTGTCCAGACGAGTTCCGGGGCGAGGTTGTCGGCAGAATAGGCGAGGTTGACTCCGCCCGGGAAGCCGAAGCCGATGCCGCGCGGGGTGGTGCCGTCGATGAAATTCCGATAGATGACGGTTTTGTCGCTGCCCGGCGTGAGGATGATGTCGGGAAATTTCTTTTTGGATTTCGATTTGGGTTTCGCCGGGGTGAGCAATTCCCAATCGTCCATGCCTTTCGTTCTCCAACCGAGCGAAATTCCCTCCAGGCCCGCGAACTCGTAGTATTCGACACGGAACCGGTTGGCTCCCTCATTGAGCTCGACCTTGCCGGTTTTCGAGCGGCTTCCATTCATCGGCCCCTGTCCGGAGACCTCGGCTACGGTCTTGCCGTTGAGGATAACACGCGCGCCATCGTCGGCATCGAGATGGAATAGGTATTCGCCCTTGGATGGGGCAACGAATTCACCCTCCCAGACGATCCCGAATTTGTCCTTCAGGGGAGAGACCGCGATGTCGATGATGCCGTTGTGTTCCTCCTCGACGCTTTCCGCCTGGATCTTACTGAAATCCGGGATGCGATTCCATTGCCCCTTGTAAATACGCGAGATGAGGTTTTCCAGGGTTTGCTTCTTTTTGGGCAGCGGGAAAAGCTTGAGCAGTTCCGGCGCGGTCCAGGGTTTGTCGCGGGAAGCGAACTCGGAACGGACGGTGCGGACGAGATCGGGCGGGATGGGCTCGCCAAGGTTCCCCCATGAGGAGTGGACGTGATTGAGGATGGCGGTGATCTGGCTGTCCTTGAGAACCGCTCCCTGGGGAGGCATCTCAAGGTTGTATTCCTTGCCGCCCACCGCGACCGGCCCGTGGAGGCCGTTGAGCACGATGGCGACGGAGCGCTTCGGGTTTCCTAGGACCCATTCGCTGCCGGCGAGAGGTGGGAATGTGCCGCCGGTCGCGCCCTTGCCGTCAAGCGCATGGCATGCGGAGCAATAGGTGTTGTAGAGTTTTTCAGCTTCCTCGGGAGAAAAGCGAGCACCGAGGGCGGGCAGTGCCATGAGGGTCACGAGGAATATGGATGTGATACGCATGTGGATACATGAACGGGTAATCGGAACGGTTTATTTCAGGCAAGGAGAAATTTGCCCACCTGTGCCGGGGCAATGGGTTTCCCGGGATACTCTATGGAGGGGTAGGAACGGAAACTGCTTTACAGTCGCACACGCCGGCAGGAATCTATGTCCTCGCTATAAATTCCATGTTTTCGCACATTCATTCGGCCATCGTGTTGACCGCAGTGGCGTTGCTGGCCTCCTGTTCGGTGGGTCCGCCGGTAAAGGCGGATCGCGTAATGTCCCAATGGTATGACGGCGGAGTGGGCGAGATTTCCATTTCCATCGACCTCAGTGAACAAATGGCCACCGTCGAGCGGGGAGGCAGGGAGATCGGCTGGGCCTATGTGGCGACAGGTATTGAGGGGCGTGGGACGCCTTCGGGCACCTATCGGATCACCGAAAAAATCGTGGACAAGCACTCGAACCGGTATGGCTGGATTGAGAACGAGTATGGCGAGGTGACGGATAACGACGCTTCTCCGGGCGATCCTCTGCAGCCGGGCGAACGCTACATGCCAGCACCGATGCCCTACTGGATGCGGCTGACGAATTACGGGATCGGGATGCACATTGGCAAGATCCCACAGCCCGGAGAACCGGCCTCTCACGGCTGCATCCGCATGCCGAAGGAGTTCGTCCCGACGCTATTCGATCAGGTGAAGCTGGGGACACCGGTGAAGATCAGCTACTGAGCTATCGCCGTGCGCCCCTGCGGCAAAGCATCCATTGAAGTTTCCTAATTACCGAAAACCGAGTGGAAGACAGCAAGAACACTGGGCGAGCGCTTGGGCGGAACGGATCACGTGTTGCAGGGCGTCCAGGTTCATCAGATCGGTTGTGCGTCCTTCAGTCCGACGAAGGGCGAGCAGGATTTGAGCGGGAAAGAATCGTGGTTCGGGGCGGCAAGGAAAACGATAAATTCGGCGAATGCTTCGGGCGATTTGCTGGCGTAGAAGATACGCACCCTCCAATCGAGCAACGGAGCCGGATGAGCCCTGCCGAGAGTCAGCCAGCGGTCGATGTTCCCGAGGGCGATGTCCAAATTCCTTGGATTTTCCCTGACTGATCCCGCGATGCGCTGCCAGCGTGCGGCGCGGTCTTCTCTGAGGAAGTGATGGTCGTCGTTCGGCGCACGCATAGTTGACGGTTTTTTAGAATTCGATTTTTCAGCGGGGGGAATAATCAAGGCGGACGAACCGGATCAATCCATGGTTTTTGATTATTCCTGTTCGGAGCACGATCTTTCTCCGTGGCATGGTCAATCTCCCGGTTTTCAAACAAGCCGAAACGGCGCGGCGATCTCGAACCACGGGGTGACTTCCGCCTGGCTGGCGCAGTGGAGGGCGGTGCCGGTGTGGCCGAGTTCCGCGAGGCAGTTTGCGAAGCGAGATGTGACTTTTTTCGGGCAGTTGCAATCGCTGCTGAGGTGGCCGAAGACGATTTGGAGGAGCTCGGGGTGGGAGATTTCTCGCAGCAGCGCCTCGACCTGGACGTTGGAAAGGTGGCCGTGGCGGGAGGAAATGCGCTGCTTGATCGACCAGGGGCGCTTGGTGTCGAGTTCAAGCAGTTCGTCATCGTAGTTCGCCTCGACGAAAAGGGCGGCTAGATCCTTGAGATGGTGGATCATGCTGGAGGTCACATGGCCCGCATCGGAGAGCAGGCCGAAGCGCAGGCCACGGCTGTCGAAGACAAAACCGACGGGGTCGACCGCATCGTGCTGGATGGAGAAGGACTTGATCGAGAGATGATCGAGGGCAAATGCCTGCCCGGCCTCGAAGGTTTTCCAGGTGGCCTCGCCGATTTCCTGCTCGCGGACCACATGGGCGGTCTCGGCGGTGGCGTAGATGGGGATGGGATGTTTTTTGAGGAAATTTTTCAGCCCGCGGACGTGGTCGCCGTGTTCATGGGTGAGCAGGATTCCGGAAAGCGATGCGGGGGCTATGCCGAGGGAGTCGAGTCGCAGGCAGAGCTGTTTCGCGGACAGCCCGGCATCGATGAGGATGCGGGTGGAGCCGCATTCGAGGATGGTGGAGTTGCCGGAGGAGCCGGAGCCGAGGACGGAGAAGCGCATTGGGTGAAATTCTAAATCTTAAATTCTAAATCCTAAGGAAGAGGGATGGACTGCGGAGGAGGGAGATTTTAAATCCTAAACCTTAATTGTGTATTCTAACATGCGTGGTCTTCTCCGTGATCTCCTCTTCCCTCCGTGTCCTCCGTTTAAAAAAGATGCCGGAACCGTCTCAGAGCGCGGTAAGTTCATAGCCGTCCTTGCCATCCTTCACCGCCCAACCTTTTTGGGAGAGTTCGTCGCGGAGCTGGTCGGAGGTGGCCCAGTCCTTGGCGGAGCGGGCGGCCCAGCGAGTATCGGCGAGGGCTTGGATTTCTGTGGGGATGTCGGTGGTGTCTTTTGATATTTCCGGTAGGGTGATGCCGAGGGCGCGGAGGATGCGATTCAGTCCGGCGAGGGCGGCGGCGGCATCCTTGCCGGTGAGCTTGGAGGCTTCGCGGAGGCCAGTGAAAACCCCGCCGAGTGCGCCGGGGGTGTTGAGGTCGTCGTTGAGCGATTCCCAGGCGCCTTGGAAGGGGCCGAAATCGGCGCAGGGGAGCTGCGTTTCGCCGCCCATGTTCTCGGCGAGTTTCGTTGCGGATTTCGCGAGCTTGGCGAGCGCTTCCCTTGCCCCGGAGAGGGAGCTCAGAGTGAAGTTGAGCTGCTTGCGGTAGTGCGCGCCGATGAGTGCGTAGCGGACTTCCATTGCGGTGAAGCCTTTCTCCGCCAGATCGGATAGGGTATACATGTTGCCGAGCGACTTGGACATTTTTCCTCCGTCGACCAGAAGGTGGGATGTATGGAACCAATGCGCGGCGAACTTCCCGCCGCAGGCGCACTCGCTCTGAGCGATCTCATTTTCGTGGTGGGGGAAAACCAGATCAACCCCGCCGGAGTGGAGGTCGAAGGAATCGCCGAGGTATTCTTTGATCATCGCCGAGCACTCGAGGTGCCAGCCGGGGCGGCCCTGGCCCCACGGTGACTCCCAGAAATTCTCGCCGTCCTCCTCCTTGCGCGCTTTCCAGAGCACGAAATCGGAGATGCTGTCCTTCTCGTATTCGTCGGCGTCGGCGCGGGTGTTCTGGGTCTTGCCGAGATCGAGCTCGCGTTCATCGAGTCGCGAGAGCCTGCCGTAGCCGGGGAAAGAGGAGATGCGGAAATAGACCGAGCCGTCCTCGGAGGCGTAGGCGTTGCCTTGTTCGATGAGGTTTTCGATCATCGCCACCTGCTGCGGGATGTGCTCGATCGCGGAGGGCTCGATGTGCGGCGGCAAGCAGGCGAGCGCCTTGCAATCGGTATGGAATTTCTCCGTCCATGCGGCCGTGAAGGCTTTCAGCGTCTGCCCAGCTTTCCGCGAATCACGGATCGTCTTGTCATCGAGATCGGTGAGGTTGCGGACATGGAGGGTGGCCGTGCCGCCGGTCTCCAGCGTTCGGCGGAACACGTCCTGGAGTACGAACGTCCGGAAATTCCCGATGTGAGCCGGGCCATAGACCGTGGGCCCGCAGCAGTAGAAGCGGTAGGTTTTCCCGTCGAGGGGTTTGATTTCCTTTTCGGTGCGCGAGAGGGTGTCGAACAGACGCATGGGGGGGTTCTAGGGGGACTCCGCGGAAGATGGAAGCCGGGATTGAGCGTGGTTCAATCCAGCCTGCCGAGGATGAGGAGCGCCGCCTCTCCACCTTTCACTGAAGCTGTGTTGATATTGCGGTCGAAGCTTGCGAGACGGCTGCCTTTTGCGACCGCCAGCGCGAGGAGATAGCAATCGGTGAGCTGTGGTGCGGGCGGTAAGGAGGGGACGAAACTCCCTTTGGCTAGGCTGTGATCGTCCGGCCAGAACCGGTATCCCGGCGCAGCCAACAGGCTCCTGAGGATGCGACGCGCCTTTTCGGGGCAGCCCGGACCGTTCGGGTATCTCGGATTTCCGAAGATGCGGAGAAACCCGTTTTCAACGAGGGGGCAGGTCGCCCAACCGTCCCGGACCGCGGTTTTTTCGAAAAAACGCAAAGCGTCCTCGGAGTGAACATGGTTCGCATCCGCGAGGGCGATCAGGACATTGACATCGAGGAGATGGATCATGCCTGGTCGCGAAGTTCGATTGCCTCGCGGAACTCTTCGTCATCTGCCTCGTTCTTCAGATTCCGAATATCCTGTTCCGTGACCGGTGTGCCTCGTTTCTGCAGCCGCAGTATCCCGAACGGGCCGACCTCGTAACGTTCCGAGTCCGCTGGATCGAGTTCACTGGCAGGCATGATTTCGCGGCGCAGGGCATGGGTGACCATGTCCTTGAGCGTCATCCGACGCCGTGCCGCCAAGGCTTTCGCCTTGATCAGCAGATCATCTGGAAGATCCAATGTGGTTTTCATGACAAGGGAAGGATACAGGAATATGGGTCATTGGCAAGGTTCGTGATGCGGATTGGTCCAGTGTGTCCTGCGCCCCGGCTTGAAACGCTGGCTGGATGCCTCGGAGCTTTCCGATGGGACGCTGCGATTCTTCTGCCTCTGGGCGGCGCTGCTTTCGCTCAAACCAGCTCCGCTGATGGTGCTCAACGAACCGGAATCGAGCCTGCATCGGGATCTGCTTGAGCCGCTCGCCGAGCTAATCGCAAAAGCTGCGGAAAACTCCCAGATCTTGATCGTCACTCACTCAACCGCACTGGCGGAGCTGATTTCGGAGAAATGCGAAACCAAGCGCATCGATCTGATCAACCACGAAGGAAAAACGATGGATCGCAATGATCTTTCGGAATCGGGCGGCAAGATCTGGAATTTCGAGGCTTGAGATAGCCCCGACGGCTGCCCGATAAGAATGGGCCCGGCCTCGCGTTGCTACTCAGTGAGTTCGTCTTCAATAAATTCGGCAACTTGCTCAGCCAGTTCACTGAGAGCTTCATAAAGTTCCTCTTGGATGCTGGCGAGATAGTCGGATTCGGTCTCGGTGTATTGGTCAAGATCCGCATTGCGCGTCTGACACCACTGACTGGCGTTGAGCACATCGACCATTGCACTGGCCCCGACTAGATCGAAGGAAGTGATGATGCGCCTGTGGTTCAGCGCGGTCTGCCAAAACTCATGCAATCCATCGCCTTCGGGATCAAGCAACTGGACGGTCTCGACAACATCCATGAGCGCTCGTTCTTCGCGCGTCAGCCCGCCTTCAGCAGATTTCTCCTCAATCCGGTCGATCAGCAATGTAATCTCGTCATCCCATTCTATGGGTTCCTGTTCAAAAGTCATTCCGCGACAGAACTGAAGTTGATCGACCACAGGGTCAAGACACAATCGCAGCGCGAGTATGACACGGGCAAGATGGGGCGGGGAGACGATGAAATGGGATTTTTCCTGCTCAAGCTCCTGCGACTCGGGCTGAAACGCTGCGATTCTTCTGCCTCCTCCAGCGTGCCATCTTATCGAGCGTATGACGTTATCGTCGTCAAAGAGTGGAAAACTGGTTCAGAAACTCCACCGGAGTAATGGCGGGAACCGGCGAGTGGGTGAAGTCGCCGGTGTTTCCCGTAATGATAAACCGTGACCCGCTTGTTTCAGCTTTTACCTCTGGCATCGTCTGCCGGTATTCCTTGCCCGTCGTCGCGCCGATCAAGCGGGGGCCAGCGCGAGTTTCAGGATGTTCGCCGCATCCATGCTGTCGCCCGCCTGCCCGGCAGCCAGCAACAGGTGGATCTCGTCGATGAACCGAATCGGCCTCGGCTCAGTGGACGCCTCACGGAGCACTGCTCCTCAAACTCCCCGCGATACTCCGTCCTGTAATCCAGGACGTTCTGCCTTGCAGTCCGTTTGTTCCTCGTATAATTACTTATCGCGTGATCCGCACTTTCGTATGCAAGGAAACCGAGAAGCTCTTTCTGGGACACACCACCCGGTCGTTTCCCGCGGATTTTTGCAGACGGGCGCGAACCAAGTTACTCGTCCTTCATGCCGCAACCAATCTCATCGACCTGAAAAGCCCTCCCGGCAATCGCCTCGAAGCCCTCACCGGCAACCGGAAGGGACAGCACAGCATTCGCATCAACCAACAATACCGCCTGTGCTTCCGTTGGTCGGAGCAAGGGGCGGATCAAGTGGAAATCCTCGACTACCATTAACCATGAAAACTCCCGCCAAAGCCAAACTCGACCCGAGATACTCGGAAATCACTCCCGGAGAGATTCTCCTCACCGAGTTTCTCGAACCACTGGCCATCACGCAATATCGACTTGCCAGCGAAACCGGAATGCCACGTTCCCGCGTCTCGGACATCATCAACGGAAAACGCTCCATCACTGCGGAAACCGCCCTCGCCTTCTCGTTGTATTTCGGCAATTCCCCGCAATTCTGGCTCAATCTCCAAAGCCACTTCGATCTCGAAAAAGCCACCCGCAACAGCTTCGAGAAAATCAAAACAAGGGTAAAGCCCCTGCAAGCCGCCTAACTAAGGAGCATGTTCGTCTCGTCCTGTGCCATTTCCCTGCCGATGCGTTTTTGGTACGACAAAGCCCAGAGATTCACCGCGTGGCCTCCGACCAACAACGGGAGTTGGCCTTCGACTGGGCTGCTTAGAATTTCCCTAAAATCGTGAACCTTGCTGGAACGATTGTCTGGAGGGTTCATTCCGAAAGATAGGCTCTTTTGGCGTATTCGATAAAATCGAACGTGATCACCGCATCCTTGGGAAAGACGGAATTTTCCTCTTGAATGGCTTCCGGGGTAATTTCGCCTGTCCGCAGCCGTTCCGCATCGCGGGCGCGATCCTGTCGCTTTTCCCGGTCTAGCTCTTCGAAGGTGACGATTGGTGATGCCATGGCTACGTCCATAGAAACCCATACCTGTGGGCGTTTGTCAATGTGTGTGCCGGAGGTTAGCTACAGATCGCCGCCAGCCAAAAGTGAGCAAATGATTTTTCCATCTTCGGTTTTCTCGATTTTGTTTGGGGCGTATGAGGTGAGGTGGAGGGATTTCAGGATGATGGAGGCTTCTTGGTCGGTCTCGATGTAGCCTCGGAAAAGCGGTTCGTTGTAGTCGGGTGGTTCTATGTCTCCGAAGAGAGAAAATAGGAACGTCGACTCGAGCGCGCCCCACCAGATGGTCACGAAATCTTTGTCGTGGCTGAGATAGATGTTCAGGCGGTGGTGATCGGTTTCTCCGGTGACGCTGGGATGGGTTTTCAGCTCGTAGAACTTCACGCCGGGTGCGGGGTCGTGGGTGGGGAGGAGGGTGAAATTGTGAGTTAGGGGGTCGAATGGCATGGCGAAGGCAGGAGGATTCAGATGGTTTGTAACTGTTTTTCCAGAAGTTTGCCCGTTTGTAATCGTTTTGAAAGAAATGTAACTGAAATCTCATCAAATTCCCGGGAGTAATCCTCTTCCTGCAAATCTGGAGGATCGCTCCAGATTTGCAGGAATCGGATGCGATGTTCCCCGCTTCAGACTCCCAAGGCGATTTTAAGGAATGGGGCGTTGCTGGAGGTTTTGGATTTTGCGACCTTTTGATTCGCAGGCTCCGCCAGCCTGCTCACCCTTCGGGCTCCGTTCGCTGCTTTCACTCCGTCTAAAACAGCTACACGCCTTCGCTGTTTTTCAGGGGTGAAGAGCGGCTAGGAGGAATGGGGCGGTTCGTGAAACTTTCGATTTGGCGACCTTTTCAGGCGTGCCTTGGGAGACGATTTTTCCGCCGTTTTCTCCGGCTTCGGGGCCGATGTCTAGGATCCAGTCGGCCTCGGCGGCGACGGCCATGTGGTGTTCGATGACGACGACCGTGTGGCCTTCGTCGGCGAGGCGGTGGAGGATGTCGATGAGGCGTTTCACGTCCTCGAGGTGGAGGCCGACGGTGGGCTCCTCGATGAGGTAGAGGTTGCGGGCTTTGAGCTGGGCGTTGTTGAGGGTGGCTTTCATGCCACGGCCTTTGATGAGCTCGGAGACGAGCTTGATGCGCTGAGCTTCACCGCCGGAGAGCGTGGGGGAGGGTTGGCCGAGCTGGAGGTAGCCGAGGCCGGTATCGGCCATGAGTTTCAGGGGGTGGGAGATGCGCGGCTGGGACTCGAAGAAGGCGGAGGCTTCGGCTATGGTCATGGCCAGCACCTGGCCGATATTTTTTTTCCTGAAGGTGACCTCCAAGGAAGCTGGGTTGTAGCGCATGCCGTTGCATTCCTCACAGTGGACCCAGGTGGAGGGGAGGAAATCCATTTCGAGTTTCACCCGGCCGTTGCCTTTGCAATCGGGGCACCGCCCACCCTCGGTATTGAAGGAGAAACGGGAGGCTTCGAAGCCGCGCATGCGTGCCTCGGGGAGCTGAGCGAAGAGGGCGCGGATGTGGTCGAAGACTTTAACGTAGGTGGCGGGGCAGGAGCGGGAGGTTTTGCCGATGGGGGATTGATCGACTTCGTAAACGGATTTGATGTTGGTCGCTCCGGAGGCGGATTTGTAGCGTTTTACTGCTTTGGATTTTTGTTTTCCGCCAACCATCGCGGCGGGTGCGATGGCTTGGTGGAGGATGGAGGATTTTCCGGAACCGGAAATGCCGGTGAGGACGGTGAGGCGGGCGAGGGGGATGGCGACATCGATGTCCTTTAGATTGTTGGCGTGGCAGCCTTTGATTTTTAGGTGGGGGTGAGTTTTTGGAATTTTCCGGCGTTCTCCGCGTATCGGGTGTTGGATGGGATTGGCGAGGGCGCGGTAGGTTGGAGAAGAAGTGCCGAGTGCCGAGTGAGCAGTGATCAGTGGGGACTCGCCCTTCGGGCTCTTTTTCTTTGTTCCACTGATCACTCGGCACTGATCACTTGGCACTTGCGGCGGAAGCCCCTCGTAAACGATCTCGCCGCCGAGGCGCCCGGCACCGGGGCCTAGGTCGATGAGGTGGTCGGCGGCGAAGATGGTATCCTCGTCGTGCTCTACGATGATGAGGGAGTTGCCTTGGTCGCGGAGGGCGGTGAGGGTTTTGAGGAGGGCGGCGTTGTCGCGGGGGTGGAGGCCGATGGTCGGTTCGTCGAGGACGTAGAGGACTCCGCGGAGGTTGGATCCGAGTTGGGCGGCGAGGCGGATGCGTTGGGATTCGCCGCCGGAGAGGGTGTTGCCGGAGCGGTTCAGGTGGAGGTAGCCGAGGCCGACTTCTTGGAGAAACGACAGCCGCTGGGTGATCTCCGGGATGATGTCGCGGGAGATGAGTTTTTCGCGGGCGGCGGTGAATTTGAGTTTTGTGAAATGCTCTGTGGCTTGGTTGATGGAGAGGTGGGATAGGTCTGCGATGGAGGTGGACTTGCTGCGAGACGCAGCTTTCACGGCCTGCCCCGGGACGGGGAAGCTACCTAGGCGCACGGCGGCGCCAACTGGGTTGATGCGGGAGCCGCTGCATTCCGGGCACTCTACGAGTTCGTCGTGGTCCATGCGGTCGATGGAGCGGTCGGCATCCATTTCTGCTTCGAGGACGGAATCGAAGCGGGAGGTGTCCTGATGGCGGCGGCGTTTTGGGACTTTGCCGTGGCCTTTGCATTCACGGCACCAACCGTGGGGGGAGTTGAAACTGAAGAGGCGGGGATCGAGTTCTTCGAAGGAGCGGTTGCAACTCGGACAGCTCGAAGAGGTGGATAGGAGGATGAACTTTTTGTCGGAGGTGAAGAGTTTGATTAGGCCTTTTCCGATGTCTAGGGCGCGGGAGACAGAAGTGCCGAGTGCCGAGTGATTTGATGCAGGTTCAGGGTTTTTGGTTTGTGCCTCCATGTCGCTGCGCTCCATTGTGATCAGTGGGGACTTGGAGCTCTGCTTCTTCCCTCTTCCACTGATCACTCGGCACTGATCACTTGGCACTTCTGCTACGACTACGTCGATATCGTGTTCTACGAAGCGTTCTAGGCGGGTGAAGGTTTCGGCTTCCTTGAACTGTCGGTCGACGAGGAGGGTGCTGAAGCCTTGTTTGACAGCCCAGGCAGCGATCTCTGTATGGTAGCCTTTCTTGCCACGGATTAGGGGGGCTAGGATTTTTATGGGACCCTTTTTGAGTTCGGCTCGGATGGTTTTTTCGATGGCGGCGAGGGATTGTTTTTCTACAGGCACCTTGCAGTCGGGGCAATGGATGGTGCCGAGCTTCGCGTAGAGGAGGCGGATGAAGTTCCAGAGTTCGGTGACGGTGGCGACGGTGGATTTGCCGCCACCTTGGGAGACGCGTTGTTCGATGGCGACGGTGGGGGGCAGGCCTTGGAGTTGGTCGATTTCGGGTTTCTCCAACTGCTCCGCGAACTGGCGGGCGTAGGCGGACATGGAGTCGAGGAAACGGCGCTGTCCCTCGGCGAAAAGGATGTCGAAGGCGAGTGTGGACTTCCCTGATCCGGAGAGGCCGGAGATGACGACGAGTTGGTCGCGTGGGATGTCGATGTTGATGTTTTTGAGGTTGTGGTGGCGGGCACCGCGGAGGGTGATGGAAGAAGTGCCGAGTGCCGAGTGATTTGAGGCAGGATTTTCGACTGAGTCAGTGCCTCCATGTCGTTCCTCCATTGTGATCAGTGGGGAAGACTTGGCTGGGGTGGCTGGGGTTGTGCTGCCGCCTGGAAGGACGGCCTTCCTTAGTGCTCCTTTGATGTATTTTGCGGTGGGGGTTTTGGTTTTGGCGATTTGTTCGGGAGTGCCTTGGGCGACGAGTTGGCCGCCGTGTTTTCCTGCTTCGGGGCCTAGATCTAGGATCCAGTCGGCGGATTTGATGACGTCGAGGTTGTGCTCGATGACTAGGAGAGAGTGGCCGGAGTCGACGAGTTGTTGGAAGACGGCTAACAGGTTTTCGATGTCGGAGAAGTGGAGGCCGGTGGTGGGCTCGTCGAGGATCAATAGCTTGGAGCATGGAGCTGAGAGCTGAGAAGAAGACGCTAGCAGTTGGCAGAGTTTCAGGCGTTGGGATTCTCCGCCAGAGAGGGTGTTGAGGGCTTGGCCGAGCTTGAGGTAACCGAGGCCGACCTGGACGAGGGGGGTGAGGATTCGGATGATGGTTTGGTGGCGCTTGGCGTGGGAGGTGGTGATGCCTTCCTGATGCTGGTAGAATTCGATGGCTTCGGTGACGGTGGAGTCGAGGATGCCGTGGATGGATTTTCCCCGGTAGAGAAAATCGAGTGTGGAGGGCTTGTAGCGTTTTCCTTCGCAATCGGGGCAGGTGACGTAGATGTCTGAGAGAAACTGCATTTCGACTTTCTCGAAGCCGTTGCCAGCGCAGCGGTCGCAGCGGCCTTCGCCGGAGTTGAAGGAGAAGAATCCGGTTTTGAGGTCGCGGGCCTTTGCGTCGGGGGTGTTGGCGAAGAGTTGGCGGATGGGATCGAAGGCTCCGAGGTAAACGGCGGGGGTGGAGCGAGGGGTGCGGGCGACGGCGGTCTGGTCAATAAGCTCGATGCCATCGATATACTGGGTGCCTAGTAATTCCTTGAGCGGGGCTGGTTCCTCGTTGGTCTCGATGCCGAGCTTGCGGGCGGCGTTGAGGTAGAGGACTTGGTGGGCGAAGGTGGATTTTCCGGAGCCGGAAACGCCGGTTAGACAGACGAAGAGGCCGAGGGGAATTTCAGCGTCGAGCTTGCGGAGGTTGTGGCGGGTGGCTCCTTTGATGGTGAGTTTCTGTTTGCCAGGTTTGCGGCGCTTTTTCGGGACGGCGATGGATTTTTCTCCGGTGAGCCAGGGGAGCGTGCCGAGTGCCGAGTGATCAGTGATCAGTGAGGAGGCTTCTGAGACGTTGCCGTGGAAAATGACGTTGCCGCCGTGTTGGCCGGCACCGGGGCCGATGTCGACGAGGTTGTCGGCGGCTTGCATGACGGTTTGCTCGTGCTCGACTACGACGAGCGTGTTGCCTTTGTCGCGGAGGCCGTGCATGACGCCGACGAGGCGGTCGATATCGCGGGGGTGGAGGCCGACGGTGGGTTCGTCGAGGACGAAGAGTGTGCCGGTGAGGGATGCGCCGAGGCAGGTGGTGAGGTTGACGCGCTCGACTTCACCGCCGGAGAGAGTGCGGGTGGGGCGATCGAGGGTGAGGTAGGATAGGCCTACTTGGTCTAGGTAGTGGAGGCGGGAGTTTATTTCTGTTAGGACTAATTCTAGGGTGGGGTTTTTGGTGCCGAGTGCCGAGTGATCAGTGATCAGTGTGGAAGAGAATGGTAAGAGCTCGGCGATTGGGAGTTGCCAGAGATCGGGGAGGGTCTTGTCTTTGATTTTGAAGCATAGGGACTCGGATTGGAGGCGCTTTCCTCGGCAGGAGTCGCAGGTGGTGTAGGAGCGGTAGCGGGAGAGGAAGACGCGGACGTGCATCTTGTAGGCTTTGGTTTCGAGCCAGTCGAAGAAGCCTTTGACGCCGTACCAGCCACCGGATTTCCAGAGTTCCTCCAGGTCGTCAGGGGAGTTCGTATTACGGTCTCCGTAGTAGATCCATTCGCGGGTGTCTTCGTCGAGGTCTTCCCATGGGGTGTCTAGATCGATGTCACGTTCCTTGCAGTTGCGGACAAGGTCGCGCTGGCATTCCTCGCCGCGATCGCCTTGGAAGGGTTTGATGGCTCCTTCGCGGAGAGTCAGGGATTCGTTGGGGACGGTTTTATCGAGATCGATGCCGATGACGCGGCCGAAGCCTCGGCATCTGGGGCAGGCTCCGAGCGGGGAGTTGAAGGAGAAGAGCGCGGGAGTGGGGGCTCGGAGGGTGAAGCCGGTTTTCGGGTTGGTCCAGGTTGTGGTGAATGAACGAGAGTTTTCAGGTTTCAGTTTGGAGTTTTCAGAAAGAGAGATCGTTGCGTGACCTTTGCCTAGGAGGAAGGCGGCTTCGAGGGCTTCGAGCAGGCGGCTGGTAGTGGATTTTGAGACTTTCAGGCGGTCTTGGATGACGGCTAAGGTGGCGGGTAGCTTTTTGGGCGGTGCTTCGTCGGTGCGGTGGGTTTCGCCTTTGATGAGAACGCGGAGGTAGCCTTGGGAATTTAGAAAAGGGAAGAGTTCCTCGGGCTTCGCATCGGAGGGGACGGGGATTGGAAAGGTGATGAGGATGTTTTCTCCTGAGAAATTTTTGGTTGCCCAGGTGGCTGCGGATTCGGGGGAGTCTGGTTGGATGGTTTCACCGGTGTTTGGGTCGTATCCTTTTGCGAGGCGGGCGAAGAGGAGTTTTAAGTAGTCATTTATCTCAGTAAGGGTGCCGACGGTGGAACGGGTGGTGCGGACGTGGTTTTTCTGCTCGATGGCGATGGCCGGGGGGATGCCCTCAATGGAATCGACAAGAGGCTTGTCCATGCGGTCGAAGAACTGCCGGACGTACGGGGAGAAGGTCTCGACGTAGCGGCGCTGGCCTTCTGCGTAGAGGGTGTGGAAGGCGAGCGAGGATTTCCCTGAGCCAGAGGGGCCGGTGACGACGGTGAGTTTCCCGAGGGGGATATCGAGATCGATGCCTTTGAGGTTATGCTGGTGGCAGCCACGGAGGGCGATGACTGGCTGCTTGTTCTTGGCTTTCTTCTTTCCGGGCACGGCGCAGGATATGCGGGAAATCCCTCTCCGCCAGCGCAAGTACAAGCCATTGGGCATTTTTGGCTAATCCGGTGGTTGACAGGTGAGGAGTGAGCGCTTACTCAATCGCCTTCCGTTTTGGAATAACGGCGGAGTAGCCAAGTGGTAAGGCAATGGTTTGCAAAACCGTCATTCGAGGGTTCGATTCCCTCCTCCGCCTCCAAGTTTTCAGGCCGCAACCCTATGTGATACATGGGGTTGCGGCCTTTCTCTTGTCCGGGTTCTGAGTTGGCGAAATGCGTGGAAATGCGCCCGATTGCACCCAAATATGGCAACTGAATGGCAACTCGGGAATCCCTTTGGTTACGAGGATTTACCCGTGGGGTGATTTTTTTGGGTGGTAATCTTCCGCCTATGGCATCCACCTCTGCTGCGAACATCCATTTAGATTTCCCCCGTTCGATCTCCATGAAGCCTTTTTGGAGACATAGGGAAACGAGGTTTTCCATGCGTTTCTCCGGGGAGATTTCCCGGACGGAATCCAGCAACTCCTGATCCTTCCATGCTGTCACTCCTGATCGGGAATCGGATAGATGGGAGGGGATGACAAAGCCTTCGAGGTGATCGAGGAAGGCGGGAAGCTCGGCACGGAGGGCGGCGGCGGACGCATTCTTTTCGTCAACCGTCCCGGCAGGCATCGGGGTTTCTGACTGGTCGATTCGGTAACCCAATTCACAACCGGACTAAGCAGGATAGTCTCCACGGATGTACATGTAGAGGGACTCGATGACATCTTCCTCTTCGGCCACGATCGAGCGGGTCAAATCCCCGGCGGACACCATTCCTACCAATTGACCGTCGTCGACGACCGGCAAATGCCGCAGGTGCTTCCTGGTCACGATCCTCATCGCATCACGGACCGAACGTCCGGGGGAGATCACCACCACCTCCGTGGTCATGATCTCATGTACCTCGACTTCATCCGGAGCCCGATTTTCCGCAACCACCTTGTTGAGTATGTCGCGCTCGGTGAGAATGCCGACGAGTCGATCATCGCGCATGACCAGCAAGGCCCCGATCTTCGCCGAGCGCATTTCGTTGGCGGCCTCCATGACGGTCGTTTCCGGCGCGATGCCCACCACTCCTTTCCCTTTTTCTTCAAGCAGTCTTGTTAAAGTAGTTTCCACAGCAGCACACGATACCACTCCGCATCACCGATGGTCAAGATCGTTCGTCAAAAACAAGCATGCACGGCATCGGAATCCCCTGTGAATAGCTCGGATAGCCTAAGCATCGGGCGCCACCGGGGAATCCAAATTGGCTTGACCCGATGATGCCTAACATACTAGCTTGATATATGGTAGAGTTAGCTAACACCACGTTATTGCGTATTCGTTCTTCCATATCGTGCCCGCAACGGGCTCAACGCTGCGGCGCATTGTTGCTGCAACGCTATTGTCCGAGCAGATTGCTCATTTGCTCCCTCCGCATACCCGGTTGGATCCCCTCCGCCATGGAATAAGCCGTTCCAACCAATCACAATACCCCATGAGTTCGCCGAACTCGATCCGGTCCACCGGGAACACGTCTCTCTCCAGCGGAAGCTCGGGTCTTGCCTTCAGGATTCGAAAAGGACTGGACCTACCCATCACCGGTCAGCCTGATCTGGCCACCGAGAGAACCGGGATGGTCAATCGAGTGGCACTGATCGGACCCGATTACCTCGGATTGAAACCGACCATGGCGGTCAGCGAGGGCGACCGGGTCAAGCGGGGGCAACTGCTTTTCAGTGACAAGCGAAACCCCGGTGTGCGATTCACTTCTCCGGCCAGTGGCAGCGTGTGCGCCATCAACCGTGGAGAGAAACGCGTTCTCCAATCAGTGGTCATCGAGGTGGATGGTGAGGAGCAAGAAGCATTCGCCTCCTTTTCCGAGGAGAATCTCGACAGCCTCACTCGTGAAGAGGTGAAAGACCATCTCCTGAAATCAGGACTCTGGACCGCACTGCGTGCCCGCCCCTTCGGCAAGATCCCCTCCCCGGAGACAGAGCCTGCCGCACTGTTCGTCAACGCGATGGACACCAATCCACTGGCAGCGCCACCCCGGATCGCCTTGGCAGGACGTGAGGATGATTTTCGCAACGGCTTGCGAGTCCTCGCCCACCTCACCCCCACGAAGCTCTATCTCTGCCACCACCGCGAAGACACCCTTCCCGGCGCCGAACTCGCCTTCGTCACCCCCGCCGTTTTCGATGGCCCCCACCCGACCGGCCTTGTCGGCACCCACATTCATTTCCTCGATCCGGTTTCCTCCACCAAGACGGTCTGGCACCTCGGCCTTCAGGACGTCATCGCCATCGGCACCCTCTTCACTACCGGAAAACTGGATGTCACCCGTCTGATCGCGCTGGGCGGTGCCTGCGTGAAACACCCCCACCTGATCCGCGCGCCGCTCGGCGCCAGCATCGCGGATTTGGTCGCTGGTGAACTGACCGACACGGATGATTCGGAAGTCAGGGTCATCTCGGGTTCGGTCTTATTCGGCCAACACGCGGTCGGATCGCTGGCCTATCTGGGCAGGCACCATTTGCAGATCAGCGCCATCGCGGAGGACAGCAGCCGACTGTTCCTCGATTGGCACCGCCCGGGAGTCGACCGGTTCTCGATCAAGAACACCTTCATCTCCAGACTCATTCCCGGGAAAAGATTTCCCTTCAGCACCTCCACCGGCGGAGGCCTGCGCCCGATGGTTCCCATCGGCATGTTTGAGAAGGTGATGCCGTTGGACTTGCTGATCACTCCGTTGCTGCGCGCCCTGCTGGTCGGAGATACCGACCAGGCACAGGCCTTGGGTTGTCTGGAACTGGATGAAGAGGACCTCGCCCTTGCGACCTTCGCCTGCCCCGGCAAGGAGGACTACTGTGCCCATCTGCGGAGAAACCTCACCACCATCGAAGACGACGGATAACGACAGATCGCCCATGAAATTCCTGCGCAAATTCCTCGACCGGTTTCACCCCCATGTGAAGCCCGGCGCGAAGTATGAGCGCCTCTATCCGCTCTACGAGGCGATCGATACCTTTCTCTTCTCTCCCGGCCATACCACTCGTGGAGCAACCCATGTGCGCGACGGAATCGACATGAAGCGCCTCATGATCACCGTCGGTATCTCGCTCGGCCCCTGCGTGGCCGTGGCGCTCTACAACACCGGCTTCCAGGCCAACACCAACATGAGCCTGATGGGAATCGAGACCGTCCCCGGATGGAAGGGCTGGATTCTGGGGTTCCTCGGTTTGGGAAACGATCCCAGCAACCTGATCGACAATGTCGTGCACGGGCTCCTCTACTTCGCTCCGGTCTTCTTCGTCTGCAACGCGGTGGGTGGACTCTGGGAACTGATCTTCGCCACCGTCCGCAAAGAAGAAGTTAGCGAAGGCTTTCTCGTCACGGGATTGCTGTTTCCCCTCACCCTGCCACCGACCATTCCGCTCTGGCAGGTCGCCATTGGGATCTCCTTCGGGGTCGTCATCGCCAAGGAACTCTTCGGCGGCTCTGGGAAAAACTTCCTCAACCCCGCGCTCTCCGCCCGCGCCTTCATCTTCTTCGCCTATCCAGCCCAAATGAGCGGTGATGCGGTGTGGACCGCCGTCGATGGATTCAGCGGAGCCACTCCCCTCGGGCTGGTCGCGGCAGAGGGCATGGAGGCTCTCACCACCCAGATCACCTGGAGCCAGGCTTTCCTCGGGCAGATTCAGGGATCGATGGGAGAAACCTCCACGCTGGCCTGCCTGCTCGGCGCTGCCCTGCTGCTCTACACCGGCGTGGGATCGTGGAAAATCATGCTCGCCGTGCTGCTCGGCGCGCTGGCCACCGCCACCCTGCTCTATCTGGCAGGAAGCGACACCAACCCGATGTTCGGCATGAATCCGGCTTGGCATCTGGTGCTCGGTGGATTCGCCTTCGGTCTCGTCTTCATGGCGACCGATCCAGTTTCCGCCGCGCTGACCGAGACCGGAAAATGGATCTACGGCGGACTCATCGGGTTCCTAGTGATCCTCGTCCGCGTCATCAACCCCGCCTATCCGGAGGGCATGATGCTCGCCATCCTGTTCGGCAACGTCTTCGCCCCGACCATCGACGCGCTCGTCGTCCGGGCTCACATCAAACGCAGAATCCGTCGCGATGGCTAAAGACTCCATATCGGGAACGCTCCTGGTCGCTGGCCTCCTCTCGGTGGTCTGCTCGGCCTTGGTGTCCATTTCGGCCGTCATACTGCGACCACTGCAGGCGGAAAACCGCGACCTCGACCGCAAGAAGAACATCCTGCAAGCCGCCGGACTCTTTGAAGAAGGACGCTCGGTCGAGGAACTCTTCGCGAAGTTCGAAATCCGGATCGTCGACCTCGCCAGTGGGGATTTTGTCGATGACCCCGACGCCGCGACTTTCAACCAAAGGAAGGCGGCACTGAGCAACGATCAGGGACTCCCAATCCCGAAGAAAGACGACCTGGCTGGCATCAAGCGCCGTTCCCGCTTCGCCCCCATCTATGTCTCGTCGGATGACGACGGAAGCTTGCAGCAGATCATCCTGCCCGTTCACGGCAAAGGACTCTGGTCGACCCTCTACGGATACCTCGCGCTGGATTCCGACCTGACCACCATCAAGGGCTTCGCCTTCTACGAGCATGGCGAGACCCCCGGACTCGGCGGCGAAGTGGACAACCCGCGCTGGAAGGAACAGTGGATCGGCAAGCAGGCATTCGACAGCGCGGGCAATCCGCGGATCGAAGTCATCAAGGGCGCGGTTGATCCCGACAGCCCTGAAGCGCGACACCAGGTCGATGGACTGGCGGGAGCCACCATCACCAGCCGGGGTGTCAGCGCACTACTGGAATACTGGCTGGGAGAGAAGGGCTTTAAACCCATGCTCGACCGCCTCCGTGACGAGAAAGGAAACTGAAACCATGACAGACAAACCTTCAAAGGTCGTTCTCGACCCCCTCTTTAATAACAACCCCATCGCCTATCAGGTGCTGGGCATCTGCTCGGCTCTGGCGGTCACCACCAAACTCGAGACCGTCTTCGTCATGGCGGCGGCGGTCACCGCCGTCTGCGCGCTATCCAACAGCGCGGTCAGCCTGATCCGCAACCACATCCCGAACAACATCCGCATCATCGTCCAGATGACCATCATCGCGTCGCTCGTCATCGTCGTCGACATGATACTCAAAGCTTACGCCTACGGCATCAGCAAACAGCTCTCGATCTTCGTCGGCCTGATCATCACCAACTGCATCATCATGGGACGCGCCGAAGCCTTCGCCATGAAAAACCCCGTCGGTGCCAGTTTCTTCGACGGACTCGGCAACGGCCTCGGCTACAGTTTTATCCTGATCGTGGTGGGAACCCTGCGGGAACTCTTCGGCTCCGGACGTCTGTTCGGTCATGTGATCCTTCCCCTCTCGACCGAGGGCGGCTGGTACCCGTCGAACGGACTGATGCTCCTACCACCGAGCGCCTTCTTCATCATCGGCCTCTACATCTGGCTGCTGCGCACTTGGAAAAAGGATCAAATCGAAACTTCCTAACCTCCTAAAGCCATGCTTGAAAACTATCTCAATATCTTCCTGACCGCTGTCTTCGTCGAGAACATGGCCCTCGCCTTCTTTCTCGGCATGTGCACTTTTTTGGCGGTCTCGAAAACCGTCGATACCGCCATCGGACTGGGCATCGCGGTGATCGCGGTGCTGACCCTCACCGTACCGGTCAACAACCTGATCTATAACTTCATCCTGCGCGAGGACGCGCTCACTTGGGCGGGTATCCACGGCGTCGACCTGAGCTTTCTCGGGCTCATCTGCTACATCGGCGTGATCGCCGCAATGGTCCAGATCCTGGAGATGGCCATGGATAAGTTCTTTCCCGCCCTCTACAACACGATGGGCATCTTCCTTCCACTCATCACGGTGAACTGCGCGATCCTCGGCGGGGTCCTGTTCATGGTCGAGCGCAACTACAACTTCGGCGAAAGCGTGGTCTTCGGCTTCGGCTCGGGCTTCGGCTGGGCGCTCGCCATCGTCGGTCTCGCGGGCATCCGTGAGAAACTCAAATACAGCAACGTCCCCGAGGGCCTAAAAGGACTCGGTATCACCTTCATCACGGTCGGCCTGATGGCCCTCGCCTTCATGATCTTCTCGGGAATCCAACTCTGACCACTCACCGGAAACCCCATCCCCGCCATGTTCGAAATCTTCCTCGGTGTCGCCACCTTCACGCTGGTCGTGCTGCTGCTCGTCGCGGTCATTCTGATCGCCAGAGCGCGACTGGTGCAATCCGGCGATGTCACCATCTCGATCAACAACGACCCGGAGAAAGCGATCGTCGTTGCTGCGGGAGGAAAGCTACTCAACGCCCTGTCGTCCGAAAAGGTCTTCGTTTCCTCCGCCTGTGGTGGCGGCGGAACCTGCGGACAGTGCGTCGTGAAAATCCTTGAGGGCGGCGGCACGATCCTACCCACCGAACTCACCCACATTTCCAAACGCGAGGCCCGCGAGGGGGCGCGGCTGTCATGTCAGGTCGCGGTCAAGGAGGACATGAAGATCGAGATCCCCGCCGAGGTCTTCGGGATCAGGAAATGGACCTGCAAGGTGCGCTCCAATCACGACGTCGCCACCTTCATCAAGGAACTGGTGCTGGAACTCCCGCCGGATGAGGACCTGAATTTCCGCGCCGGCGGCTTCATCCAGATTGAATGCCCGCCGCACCAACTCAGCTACGCCGACTTTGACATCGAGCCGCAGTACAAGCCCGAGTGGGACAAACACAATCTGTGGCGCTTCCATTCCAAGGTGGAGGCGGAAGTGGTGCGCGCCTACTCGATGGCCAACTGTCCCGAGGAAAAGGGCATCATCATGCTCAACGTCCGCATCGCCACCCCTCCGCCACGCGCACCGGAAGGAACTCCTCCCGGCGCGATGTCCTCCTACATTTACAGCCTCAAGCCCGGCGACCAAGTCACCATCTCCGGGCCGTTCGGCGAATTTTTCGGCAAGGAGACCGAGTCCGAGATGGTATTTATCGGCGGCGGCGCGGGCATGGCCCCGATGCGCGCCCACCTCTTCGATCAACTCGAACGACTCCAAAGCAAACGTAAAATATCGTTCTGGTACGGTGCCCGTAGTGTTTGCGAAATGTTCTACACCGAGGACTTCGACCGACTCGCCCACGAGCACGAGAACTTCGCCTGGCACGTCGCCCTCTCTGACCCGCTTCCCGAGGACGACTGGAGCGGTCACACTGGATTCATTCACCAGGTGCTGCTCGACCAGTATCTCAACAAACACCCCGCACCGGAGGACTGTGAATACTACATCTGCGGTCCACCCTTGATGCTGCAGGCCGTCCTCAAGATGCTGGATGACATCGGCGTGGAATCAGGTAACATTCTATACGATGACTTCGGCGGCTAAATTCCTCCTGCTTACTGCGGTTTTCGGCCTGTTGGCAGCTTGCCGCAAGGAGCCCCAAACCAACCAGGGACACTCCATTTCAGGATCCACTATGGGAACCTACTTTCGGGTGACCTTGTCTGAGTTTCCGAATGGGATTCCCGAGGACACACTGCAGACCACCCTCCAAGCGAGGCTTGATCGCATCGACGATTTGATGTCCACCTACAAGCCCGACTCCGAAGTCTCGCTCTTCAATCGATCAGACAGCACCGACTGGTTCCCCGTCTCCACCGAGACCGCCACTGTGGTCATCGCTGCTCTGGAAGTATTCGAGGCATCGAACGGCGCCTTCGACATCACCGTCGGCCCCTTGGTTGAGCTATGGGGTTTCGGCTCGCAAGAGTCCACCAATCAACTCCCGGCCCCCGCAGAGATCCAGGAACTTCTCGCGACCCTCGGCTCGCATCAACTGCATGCCCGACTCGATCCTCCCGCCTTGAAAAAGGACCACGCCGAACTCCGTATCGACCTGTCGGCAATCGCCAAAGGATATGCCGTCGATTCCCTCGCCGCTTCATTGGAAGAACTGGGCATCCCCGATTACCTCGTCGACATCGGTGGCGAGATGCGCGCCGGCGGGCAAAAAGCGGATCACACACCATGGAAGATCGCCATTGAAACCCCCACCGCCAAGCAGCGCGGCATCCAAGCCACCCTGCCGCTCCATGACATGGCCATCGCCACTTCAGGTGACTACCGCAACTACTTCGAGCGCGATGGCCAGCGTTACTCGCACGAAATCGATCCGCGCACCGGACAACCAATCCGCCATTCGCTGGTCTCGGTGAGCATCCTCGACACCTCCTGCATGCAGGCTGATGCCTGGGCCACCGCCCTCATCGTCCTCGGCCCCGAGGAAGGAAGAGCCCTCGCCGAACAAGCCGAGCTCCCCGCATTCCTGATCATCAGGGAAGGCTCCGACTTCCGCCAGATCGAGACCTCGGCATTCATTCCCCACCTTCCCTGAAACCGCCCATGCAGCTGTTCCTCATCACCCTCAGTGTCTTCATCCTCGTCATCCTGATGATGGCGATCGGCGTGCTGTTAGGTCGACCCCGCATCAAGGGAAGCTGCGGCGGCCCCGACGGTTGCGACCTCTGTGAATTCAAGCGTGAAGGCAAATGCCCACGCCGGTCCACTGAGAGTGATCTCTCGTAGAATCACCCTCGTCCTCTTCGTCGGGACCAGGTCTCGTAAAGGGATCCGTCTTCAAGGGGGCGGTGAAGCCCACGACTCCGCTTCGCTGCTCGACATGCAGAGCGAGGGCGTGATCAAACATTCATCCATGAAACCGATCCACAGACTCGCCCTCCAGTCTTCGCCAAGGCTTCTACAGGCAGGCCGATCCGGGCAACGCCTGTTTCAGGAGCCTCCCGTAAAAAGCAAATTCCTAGCGGGAATCACCCAGACTTTGGCTTATTTGGCTCTCGGAGTCATCACGTAAGGATCAACGACCTTACCTTCGAGTAAAATCGTTTCGATCTTAAGTTCCTTAGCCGAAAAGCTTAACTGCATCACATGGTGGCCACGGCTAACGTAACCGCCGTCTTGAAGATACCAAAGATCAGGCTTAGGTTGGTATTGGCCTACGCCTAAACCGCCTTCACCGATGTAAACAACGCCTGTAGCATCCTTTTTTCCATTGCGGATAGGCACGGTGCGTTTGATGCAGTGGCCGTCAGACTCCAATGCGAGGTCGACATTGTACTTCTCAAACAAAGGAACGAAAACAGCAGCTTGACCCGCTGGTGACTTCACTGCAGGGAAAAGCGGGCGGTGGTAATTGGTAATCAACCACTTTGACTTCGGACGCAACTCAGCCAACTGTTGATCAAGCCATTCCTCCTGCGGTCCTTTCGCACTGTAGTTGGTGTCTAGTGTCACTATATTCACTTCGTCTGTGAGAGTTATTGTGTGCCAGAAGCTATGTTTTTCCGTCATTTTCTTCAGGTTGAAGACCTCAAAAAATATTGGCCCACCATCATGATTGCCGCGCGTTGGGATCACCGGAAGAACTCGCCCATCTTCTAAAGTAGTTAACTCGTGGTGGCTCAACCACAGACGCCACTGATGCCAGCTGTGACCCGAAGCGATAAAGTCACCGCCGTGGTTCAAGGCTATGATTTCAGGCTTGTCCTTAAACTCTTTTGCTAAGCGCAAGTTCATTCTGCAACGTGAAATCATGCCAGAACGTGAGTCGCCGCCGACTAAAAGTTTAAAATCTCCGGTCTTAGGACTCGTCTTAAAATACAGCTGACGGGAAAACTCGCCATCGCTCTCCATCACGAAGTAATACTTTGTGTTTGGCTTCAATTCACTTAATTCAGTATGATGGTAAAAAGCTGTTTTCGTATCTTCAGCTTCTTTGGCATTGATTGAATAAGCTCCTGTTTTTTGACAGGCTAGGTGGTTTTCATACTTAGCGACCTCTAGGCCGAATGGTTTGGTGCCGTAATGCAACACATGCTTCTTACCGAACACAGCAGTGCTCCATGAGACGGTTGCCGTGTTTGATGCTTCTCCAGACCAAGTTACTCTCCATTGAGCAGGTTTAGACCCAGCTAGCGGGGTCGGTCGCTTCAGTAATTGCTTATAGTCAGCTTTCGCAATTTGCTCATTCGTCATGTCTGCCGCATTTAGCGAGGACACACTCAGCACACATAATGCGGCTAGCCATTTGGTTTTATTCAGTATCTTCATATTCAATAGTGTTCTTTTTATTGGCTTTAGTTTGTTGCCAAATCCATAAAAATAAAATCAACGGAACCAAGCAATTTCCACATCTGAGCAATGCATCCTCCCACAAGATCTCGCCAAAGATAATCGGTCTAGCTAACGCGGTCATCCCCCCCCAAATTGCCATCCATAAAAAGAGCGACTTACGCTGAGTGAATAGCACTAATACAGCCAGAGTCACATCCATCACTCCAATCAGTCGTAACAACAGGTGGCAAAGCGAGTCAGACAGGTGAATCGATATTATTTCAAAGCTACCAATCAGTAGGTCACGAAAACCGGGATGAAACAACAAAGCCTCTATCCCATGAGTGGCAAATGTCAGCGACACAGCAATCACCAACATCCACTTTACCACTCGATAACTTTGCTCTTTCGCACATGGTTTCATAAACAACCAGAGCCAAAGAGCAAAACACGGCAACCACCTTGTCGCATGGGCTGTGATGGCCCAATCGCTGAACGCGACCCCGCCATTGAGCATCTTACAGAGCGATAACAAAATAATGTAACCTCCCATAGCAACATAGACAAACGACAATGCCCGCATGCTCTGTAATGCAGGAATCAACATGAGCCACGCCACGGTCGTTAAACCAATTAGAAACCACCTATCGTAGGAGCGGATACGCTGAGCCTTTTCAAAACCCTCTTCACTACTAAACTCTTCAGTCAAATCGACATCTTCAGACACCGTGATTCGTTCGTCGCCATAGAGCATCATATCAGTGTAGGCAACGACCTCCGCTTCCTTGACCCGGTCTAGCTCACTTTGTTTTGCGAGATACTTACTGATTGATGTGCCTTCGTGAAAGAAGTTCATCGTGAAAATAGCGGTAAAAACCAATGCAGTCACTACAGCCAGGCCATATCTTAATGATCCTATTTTCATTGTGAGTTTGTGAAATTAATAGATTTCCTGCAGATGCTAAGGGTCTGAATCTAGTGGTCGAACAGATCTAAATAGTCGGGTAAAGCTTGTGTAGTTTGATGCGTGCGTCGGCAGTTGTAAACTGCCACTTCACTGGCCTCGGGTCTGCGTTGCGCTCGGAGGTGTTCGCCGCGATG
>CAJQKQ010000064.1 GCA_905478925.1 uncultured Verrucomicrobiales bacterium | reverse complement strand
AGCGGATACCCGTCCTCTTGGATGCGGCAGAGGAAATGGCCGGGAAACGAGATCCCCTCGATCTCGAAGCCCAACCTCTGCCCGATCAGCATGTAAATGACGCCCAGTCCGATCGGATTTGAAACTCCCTCCGCAACACACCAGGCTAGGTCTGAATTGCGTGGATCGTAGTAATCCTTCCGGTTTGCCTTCAATCGTCCCTGTTCGAAGAGGAACACCCGCAGCTCGTCGGGTCCGGTTGCCCCGTTTTCCTGTGCCTCCTCCGCAAGCAGGTCGAGGGCATCGGAGAGCGGTTGCCGCAGGGAGATCCCGTCGTGCAGGAAGTCGGATAGCAGTCGCAGCTGGCTTTCGAAAAGTTCCCAGTCCCCGCCCAGCGCCGCAGACCCAAAGCCAGGAGTCAGCCACTCTTCACGAAGCAGCCGCCTACGAGCCGGCAGGAGCAAGCCGGTGAGTATGCGTTTCTCAGGATCGTTCAGGCCGCTGGCCATTTCCGGAAGGATCTCGCTGATGTCCCCGCCCACCGCGGCCAGCCTGCCGGTGACAACGGATCGGACTTCCGGCGTTTCGTCGTCCAGCAACCGCAGCAGTGCCGAAAGTTCCTTGGAGTCAGGGGGCGATGCGTTCATCGCGCAAGCAAAGGGGCGGAACGCAGGAAAATCAAGCGTATCGGCATTCCCCGGGAAATGAAGTCCTACCTCTTCCTGACGATAGCGTAATAGCCACCGATTTCGCCACCGCCGTGTGGCAGGAAGACGGGCGTGATCACCTTCACAGCCCAGTGCCTATTGTGTCTGGCCGTTGCCATGTCCATGCACTCGCAGTTTATGTTCTGGCGAATTCAATTTCCTGTAGCGAAAACGAACTTCGGTTGCAGACCAGCATCATGCTACCGGATCATCACAAAACTATCGCTCTGCAGCATTTGTCTACCACAACAATGAATGGAGACCAAAAAATGGTGCGCGATACTGGTTTCGAACCAGTGACCCCCTCCGTGTCAGGGAGGTGCTCTACCACTGAGCTAACCGCGCAATTCCGGGGTTTCCCTCCGGGCGGCGAAGCTAGAGGGAAACCCACCCATTGCGCAACCCCTTTTTTCATTCGCGTCACCCAAAAAAAATCGAGTTCGCACCGGGAGATTGCGGCTTGAGTTGTCCGCCCGGCAGCTTCAGCCTCTGCGTCCCGCCATGAAATTCCTTGCCATCCTTTTCCTACTCACCGCCACACTCTCCGCCGAGGTACCGAAAGTGTTCGCCGGGCTCTTTGAAGAGGAAGTCCCGGTGCGGGCCAATATCGGGATCATCGCGCCGCCTCCCGAGATCGAGAAATTCATCGCAAAGGTAGAGACTGCGGCGCGCAAAAAACCAGAGTGGTTCAAAGAATATACGAAAAGCGCGAAACCCGGAGAACCCCTGCCGTATCACGAGGATCTCGGCCTGACCAAGGAGGAATACGACGAATACATCTCGCTATGGGCGCAGCGGGAATTCAAGTCCACCGCCGAGGTCATGATAGTGTTGCGAGAAACCTTAGGAAATACCTGGACGCTGACGGCTTCCGGCGAAGCCGGCATCATTTCAACGCTCCGATACAACCCGGAAAAAGATATTGTCCGCTCGCCGAACGGCGTGCTGGAGCGTCTCGAGGATATCAAGGCCGAAGCTACCAGCATACTTGGCGCATGGTCCGGCCACGAATGGCGCTTCGAGGAAGAGACCGGCCTCGGAAACACAAAGGAGAATTTTGCGATCGGCCGTTACGACGAAAAGGGCTTCGGCCTGGTCATCTACCGGGTGCAGGAGATTTCATCCGAGGGCAGCCGCCTTCTCGATAAGAGCCTCGTCATCAGGTTCGCGCTTGGTAAAGCGGGTCACCTGAAGCTACCGCGAAATTCCAGCCCGCGCTGAGCCATGGCCAACAGGCACGGGAAGAGAAAAGTCGGCCTTGTCCTGCTCGGTCTGGCGATCCTGACCCCCGCCCTCGCATTCGGAATCAGCAACCTGTTTCTCGTAAGCCCCAAGGGAAAGGCCTTCCTCGCCTCCAGGATCGAACGAAAGCTGCACTTGGAAACCAACGTCCAAGGTGCCAGCTGGTCGCCATGGAACGGCATCACGATCTACGGCCTGCGCGTCGAGCAACCGGAACAGCTGAAGAAAGCATTTACCAAGCCGCTGCTATCAGTGCAATCCATTCGCCTCCACCCCGATTGGTTGGCGCTTGTGAAAAGGAGACTGGAGCTGAAAGGCATCGAAGTCGTGAAACCGGATCTCACCCTGCCGATCGAACTCCTTTCCCAGATCCCGCGGAAGGATGTGGATCCAGCCCTAGTAGCCAAGCCCCCCGACCTCGCTGCGGTGAATTCAGCGAACAAGCAGCCACAGGAATTGAAAAATCCGCCAGAGGAAACCGGGCAGCAGCCCCCTGTCCCACCCACCATTGCCGGAATCGAAGAAGGGAGCACAGAAGCACGTATCGAATCCGTTTCCGAGTTACTCCCCCCCACCGTCTGGTTCAATCTGATCGATGCAAGGCTGAGAATTGTTTCACTGATGCGCCCTGCGCCGCTCTGGGAAGCAATCGGTATCAACGGAAGTGTTCCGCTCGCCGGCAAGCCAAGCAGATCCGAAATCTCCGCAACTCGGGTAAGTTTTTTGGAAAATCCGGCATCCGGGTTAACGAGCATTCCCCTGAAATGGAACTCGCCGGTCCTCGCACTCGGCTCGATCAAAGGAGAAATGTTCGGGTTGGATTTCGAGTTGGGAGGCCATGTGGGATTCACCCCGGGCATTCCTTTCCGGTTCGACGCCCTGGTGCCGGAGCAGACGGACAGTGAGTTGCGCATCGACGGGCCGATCGAGGCCAAACTCGGGAAGGTGACGGCGAGGGGACGATCCCAAGGCCATCTCCTGTCTCCCGCTTCCTGGCAGGGACAGGGGGTCGTGCAAGTAACTGCCGTGGATGCCGAGATACCGGGACAACAAAAGACTCGTTTCGACCATGGTCAGGCGCTTCTGCTATTTCAGAACGGAGTTCTCCGCTGCCCCGACGCACGCCTGATCAGCGAACAGGCAAGTATCATCGGCAACGCGATGATGCTCAGCGACGGTAGGATGGCCGGTATCGCGAGGCTAATCGCGGCACCGGAGTCATTGCTTGCCATTTCCAAATTCACCCAGCCCGATTCCAAAGCACCGCACCTCACTCCGCTGAGCACTCCCCAACGCGCCGCCTTGGATCTCCAGGTTTTCGGACGACCCGGAAAGCTCTTCTACAAACCGAACCCGATGGCGGATCCTGTTCCTCTGCAATAAGATTCCATCAGGAATCAATCCGTCTGGATCTCCAGCCTCGGCGGTTTCCGCATCCTGATCTCCTCATCAAAATCACCCAGGTCAAGACTGTCCAAGACATTCGTGCTGCGGCGAATCAGCCCCGGTTCTCGACCGTCGACGGCATAGCTCGGAAGCTCCGAGTGGTACGGGTCATCACCAATGAGAACCGGCGCTTGCGGACGGATCGGAAGCGCATCCAGGGCAGGAAGGTTGCTCAAGGCAAGGCGGGGATCGATACTGCCCACAGGTGCACCCGAGTGAAGCGCACAGAACGGCAGGCTCTCCGTCCCTTTCCGAAAGCCCTCAGTGATGACAGTCCTTGAGGATTTCACGGAACCCGTCGTGATATCTTCAACAAGCTCTTGGCAAAACTGGGTCGCCCTCTGCCCCGAGACGGAACAGATTTCTACATCCACAATGGAATTCGGTTTCTCGATGATTTTCCCGCCAAAAACCGGGGTCGCAGCATTCATCGCAGCCGCCCACACCGGCATAGCCAGATCCCGGCTGAACGCACCCGGATAAATCGGATCGCTGTTTCCCTGCAGAAAACCTGTCCAGACACCGCATGTGACCCGTCCGTTGTAGCCGAGGAACCAGGTATCCGAGAACTCATGGGTGGTTCCGCCCTTCCCGGCTCCCGAAAAAGGTTTCTCGACGAGGGTGCTTGCAAGCCCGCGCGAGCTTCCGGCTGTCATCCCGCCCACCATCATGTTGTGCATCTGCCAGGCAACCGCCCTGTCGAGCAGGCGACCAAGTGGATTCGCGGATTTCGCACGGCGGTAAACCACACGCCCTTCGGCATTCTCAATCCTGTCGATGTAATGGAATTTTTCCGGTCCACGTTTGCCTCCGAGCGGGAAAGTGGACATCGCCGTCACCGCCTGCTTCAGCGATGCCGGCTCCCAGCCCACGCTGACCCTGGGCAGCGGTTTCGATTCCTTCATCGCGAACCCAAAGGAAACAGCGGCATCGAGGATGCGCTGGATTCCAATTTGCGAACCGAGGCGAACCGTCGCGGCGATCTTGGCGTTTACAAAAGCCTTCCGTAAGGTGATGCGTCCCTCGTATCTCGGCGATCGCACCTCCATCCCCCACTCACCGAGAACTCCCTCTCGACCGCCGACCATCACCGCCCGGTTATCCATCTGTTCATCATCGAGCCTGGAAGCCGGGGTGTGCTTGTCAGCAAGTGCGGCCGCGTAGATAAATGGGAAAAACGCCGTGCCAAGAGAGCGTTTGCCCATCTCGATAAAATCGAAGGGAACCTCCGAGTAATCTCGTCCCCCGACGTGCGCAATCACCTCCCCAGTTGAGTGATCCACCATAAATGCCGCACCTTGGAGATACTCGGGATCCATGTCCTCGCCGTTTCTATCATATTCCTTGTATTTCTGACGGCTGAATCCGGGGTGATTTTCCGCTTCGTTCAGAGAAACGGCCAACGCCTTTTCGGCGGCATTCTGGACATCCGAGGAAATGGTCGTGTGGATCGTAAAGCCCCCGTCCGACAGCGCATCCTCGCCGAGCGCACTGCCCACACCATCGGCGATCCGCTCGTAGAGGTGGGAGGTGCCCCGCCGCAGCGGATTCGGATTCGTCTCGACCGGCTTTGCCTGTGCCTCCGCCATTTCCGAGCGAGAAATCATGCCCTCCTGCCTCATACGGTTCAGAACCATATTCCGCGCCTTGCGACTGGCCGAGAGGTTGTTGAGCGGCGAGTTGTTCGTCGGATTCTTGATCAGACCGACAATCGTCGCGCACTCCACGAGAGTGAGACCTTTCGGCTCCTTGCCAAAATACCCAAGCGAGGCGGAGCGGAGACCCCAGAATCCGCTGCCGAAATAGATCCTGTTAAGATAAAAACCGAGGATCTTTTCCTTCGAATAACGTTCCTCGATCCGCATCGCGAGAAAGGCTTCCACCATTTTTCTCTGAATCCCGCTCTCTCCCTTTTTCGACGCATCCTGTTTCAGCGGATACGCGTTCCTGGCGAGCTGTTGTGTAATCGTGCTGGCTCCTTGGGTCGTCGTTCCAGCCTCGTAGTTGAGCTTCAGCGCCCGGATGATACCAATGTAATCGACCCCACCATGCGTAAGAAACCGTGAGTCCTCCCCCGCCCGCAGCGCATCGACGAAAAGATCAGGAACATCCTCCACGTCCATGATGCTCCGGTTTTGGACGAAAATTCGGCCAATTTCCTTCCCGCTGCGGCCGAGGATGACACTGGGAATTTCCAACTTGTTGATCTGCTCGAGATCGTAGGTGACAGCCCGCTCGCGATATTCCCTAGTGTACTGCTCGGCGAACAGGAATGCAAAGCCGCCCGCAATCAGGACAAGCATGAAGGAAACCAACCAAAAGGTTTTGCGCTTGTAAAAACGGCGTTTACCGCTCTCTCTCTGGTTGTTTTTCCTGATATTCGCCATGGCTGATGCCGACCAAAAACCGCCGTCCAGCGACTGCTTGCGCGCTGAGAATTACCCGAATCCCACGGACTCGGCAACCCCTTCCTTGCACGAATGGGTTTCGGGCGAAATCGCGGCGCGCGGAGGGGTGCCGTTTCCCGAATATCTGGACATAGTACTCTACGACAAGCAGCGGGGCTATTACGCGAAATCTCAGGATCAGGTGGGCCGTGAGGGAGACTTCTACACCAGCGTCAGCGTCGGCCCGATGTTCGGAAGGCTGCTCGCCCGGCGCTTCGTGAAAGGCTGGGACGATGCGGGGAATCCCCATACTTGGCGAATTCTTGAGATCGGCGCTCATGACGGCAAGCTCGCGGCGGATATCCTTTCCGAGATCCGCGCATTCCGTCCTGACGCATGGCAAGCCCTCGAATATGCGATCGCAGAGCCGCTGCCCCGCCTCCGCGATTCGCAGGAAAAGCGCCTCGCAGGACTCGCTACCAAGCTGCGTATCGTGACGGACTCCACTGAACTCGCCGACAATCCGCTTCCCGGCTTCGCCTTCGGAAACGAGATCCTCGACGCACTGCCCTTCCATCTCGTGGAGTTTTCCGAAGCAAGCTGGCGGGAACTCCACGTTTGTGCTGCGGCGGGCAAGCTGTTCATGGAGCCGCGCAGTATCGTCCCCGCAAGCCCGCTTGCCGCACGGCTCGACACCTTGGGCCGCGATTTTCCGGAAGGCTACCGCACGGAAATCAGGACGAACTTCGAAGGCTTCCTTGACGGCCTCTCCGCATGCCTTGTGGATGGCACCATGCTGTTCACCGACTACGGATATGCAGCCCCGGAATACTACGACCGCTCCCGCACAACCGGCACGCTGCGGACATTCTCTTCCCACAAAGCGGCGGAAGACCCGTTGGAAAGCCCCGGCGAAAAGGATATCACCGCCCATGTCGATTTTACCGATCTCACGAACGCTGCGGAATCCTTGGGTCTACGCCCCACGGTGTTTTCCCATCAAGGCAGCTACCTCACTCACCTCGCCACACCATTGATACTCGAAGGCGAGATTGGTGATGTGAAATCCATTGCCCAATTCCAAAGCCTCACGCACCCGGCGCATCTGGGCGCAGGTTTCCATGCAATCGAATTCTCTGTGCAGGGAGACACCCCCCCGCACGTCGCCCATCGGATCGCTCTGGACTAGAAAGGTCAGCACATCCAAGGAGTAGCTGCGCTTGTGTTTGGGTTTCTATATGGAGAAGGGCGTTTCCCAACCCCTTTGCGGAGGATTGGAAGAGAAGACTCCGCTTGTGCAAAGGGGTTGCGAAACACCCTTCTCCTTACTTGCTCACTCGCGCGGCGACTGTGGCGGGATGCCCTCGAAACAGTAGAAGGCTTTTCCGGTGAGGGAAATCGGTGGAGGCGAATCAGTCGAAAAACTTGATTTTCCCTTCAACCGGAAGCTTGCCTGCGGCCATCGCCTCATGCTGCTCGTCGGTGCATGCGGAGTCGATCGGTGCGTCTGGCTGCACTTCGTTGTCCTGCACAACACCGTTCTCCAACATCCACGTCTCGACCTCCTCGCCACTGATATCGGGAAGCATCGTGCCATTGACCTCGACGCATGGCGAAAGAGGCTGACCGCTGCGCTGCTCCATCTCCCAGCGGAATGCGGGGTTCTTGATGATGTCCTTTTCCTCATAGGGCAGATCATACTTCCGCATGATGGCTCTAACTCCCTCGCTCCATCCGCAGAAAGTCTTCAAATACGCGGTAATCTTCGGCTGTGTCTCACTCATGTTGCGCGGAATGTAGGGGCGGGCTGCGGATTTGCAACCCGCTTCCGTCGTCACTTCCTTTCCCTTGCCACATACCAAAGGAGCATCCCACCGACCATCAGACCTCCGAGGAAGATCCACCAGAACAGGCCGCGGACGAAGTCCGGCAGATTCACGTTCATCCCGAACAGTCCGCCCAATGCCACCAGTGGCAGGAAAAATCCCGTGACTAGGTTAAGCTTAAAAAGGATGTTTCCGAGGCGATCCGAGGACTTTTTGTGTTCCTCGGCGGCCTCCGCCTGCCAGAAAAGCATGGTCTCACGCGCCTCGACCTGAAGGAGTTCCGCAGCCCGTTCAAGTTCCTGCGCTCGGTCCCGGTAATTACGCACCTCCTTGTCCTCATACTCCTGTACGAGTGCCTGATCGAGGGCGGCCACGCCGTTCCTCAAGCTCCGTGCCAATGGCCCCGCCTGCCTCAGTATCCTGAAAAGATCCTGAGCAGATTCCAATTTTTCCAGCAACTCCTCGTTCGCATCGATCACATTCGCGTAGCGCTCGAGAAGTCCACCGACTTCATCCAGCCCCGGACCGCCGGGCTGGATCCACCGTCCGTCCATTCTTCTCCAGAAGAACAATGCCTCGCGCTCCGGCACCCTGGCCTTGGGAACCTCATGCAAAACAAGTAGCAACTCGTCATGTCCCACGACACAGCGCTGGTGGCCAGGCCTGTCGCTGAGTTGCTCGAGGATTTCTCGCTCAAGCTCGTAGTGCTCCGGCAATATCAGTTTCTCTTCCATCCTGCAGCCCTTCTATCCAATCACTCGGCTACCTGCAATGCATCTGTCTTCAGCCTTGATTTCCAAGCGGAATAACGCAAGAATCACTTCGTAAACATGAAATATCTCGTTCTGCTGAGCATTTCCCTGCCGCTTGCCTCCTGTTTCAATATGTCGCCTCCGGGTTCCGACTACATGGCTGGAATTGGCGGCCCTGTCAGCCGCCCCGCTCCCGGCAACCCGCAGCACCCGGCACCAGCCATACCGGACGACGTTTCCCACTGGGATGGCGATGGCATCTCCGGCACTCCGCTCATCAAGATCAACCGCCGCGAGCAGAAAGCCTATTTCTACAAATCCGGCACGCTGGTTGGCGTATCGCGCATTTCCTCAGGAAAAGAGGACACCGGCACACCTGCTGGAACATACAAAATCACCCAGAAAAGCAAGGATCACGAATCCTCGCTCTATGGCGTAATCAAGGACGAGGCCACAGGCCAGATGGTCAACGACAACGCGGACTTCCGTGTCGACAAAGTTCTTCCGGGACAGGTGAAATATCATGCGCCTATGCCCAACTTCATGCGCTTCAACGGCGGCATCGGCATGCACACCGGCTACCTGCCAGGCTACGCCGCATCCCATGGCTGCGTCCGCATGCCTCACCACATGTCCGATAAATTTTTCGAGAACGTAGCGGTAGGGACTCCGGTGATCGTGCAGTGATACCATGCAGCTCGAAAACCTCGCCGTGGTTTTTCGAAAGGAAAAAATACATCGGTTCCCCAAGAGCACATACTCGGAGTCACCCCGCCTGATGCCGTGGAGGATGAAACCGCCGAACAGCAGACAGGCATGCCCCCCTTTTCCGCAAGCACCTCCGCAATGCGATCCAAGCTGACAGGGATGAATTCAGACCAAACGATGATCGAAAAGGAAGGGACGCGGCGTGGATACCTTCAGCTTCGCGAAATCCGGGTGCCGCACGTTCAGCATCAGGATTCGCTCTTCGGGGATGATCGCGCTCGGTAGAATTACACCCAAATTTTTACCCTTCTTGATCCAATCGGCTCCGAATTCCCGGGAAACCGCTAGCGATTCCAGATCATTCCAACCGACGGGTAATCTCCTTAGGGAAACCCGGTCGATCATTTCGTCCGGAATGTCTATCTCGATGACCGACCACGACGCCAGCGCCACATCCCGCCCGAAGTGAACCAAGATTTCCAGCGCCGCCAGCGCCCGCGATTCCGTCAGGTAGGCAACAGCCACTCCTTGCGAATTCCAGCGCCCACCCATCTTCGCGGCACCTTCCCCGTCCAACGCGGTCGCCGCTCGGTGACTGCCTACGATCCGGTAGAAAACCGACATGTTAGTTCGGAACCCCGTTCTCGGTCCGCCAGACCAGAGCCTCCACCTCCCTGGCTCCGATCTCGGTGTCCGCGTAGTCCATGGGAGTCTCACCATTGAAGGCCATCGCCGGGCTGTTCAGCCATTTCGCGGCAGCTTCATGGGATTGATAAAATGCCGTGACGCAATTCAGAATGCGGGCATAGCGAACCAACCGATCCGATTCCGAGCGATCCAGAGAACCTGCCTTTTTCCGCCGATGCAGAGTCGCACGCGACATCCCCACGAGCGCCCCAAGCCTCTCCTCCGTAACACCCAGCATTTCCTGTAGCACATGGAACTCCTCGAAGGGAAGACCGTCGCGAACCTTATTCACCACATACGCTGCTGCGGGCTCGCTCAACACGCTACCGCCCTCGCCGGGCAGCCGACCGGGTGCCTCATACTCAGCCGGTTTCATTTTGATTTCTTCCTTCTTTCGTTTCATTTGAAACAATATATCACATCAAATAAAACCCACAAGCATTTCCCCTCAAAAAAAAGCCGCCCGGGCTGTCACCCGGGCGGCTCTCGAATTTTTCTACCTTATCGAAGATCAGTAACGGTAGTGATCCGCCTTGAACGGACCATCCGCAGAGATCCCGATGTAGGCGGCTTGCTCGTCGGTGAGCTTGGTGAGCTTCGCTCCGACCTTGGCAAGGTGCAGGCGGGCAACTTCCTCGTCGAGGTGCTTCGCAAGCACGGTGACCTGGCCGGCCTTGTAGCTCTCTCTGTTTTCCCAGAGATCGATCTGAGCGAGCGTCTGGTTGGTGAAGCTGTTGGACATCACGAAGGACGGATGACCGGTTCCGCAACCAAGGTTCACGAGGCGGCCTTCGGCAAGCATGTAGATACTGTTGCCGGTAGCGAACGTGTATTTATCAACCTGTGGTTTGATGTTCAGGCGGGTGACGTCCTTCGCGCTATTGAGTTTCTCCATCTGGATCTCGTTGTCGAAATGGCCGATATTGCAGACGATCGCTTGGTCTTTCATTTTCGACATGTGGTCGAAACGGATGATGTCTTTGTTGCCCGTGGTGGTGACGTAAATATCGCCCCAGCCGAGCGTGTCCTCGATAGGAAGAACGCGGAAGCCTTCCATTGCGGCCTGAAGCGCGCAGATCGGATCAACCTCGGTCACGACAACCTGTGCACCGGCTCCGCGAAGAGCTTGAGCACAACCTTTGCCGACATCGCCGTATCCGCAAACAACGCCGACCTTGCCGGAGATCATCACGTCAGTAGCGCGCTTGATACCGTCGAGAAGCGATTCGCGGCAACCATAGAGATTGTCGAATTTCGACTTGGTGACGGAGTCGTTGACGTTGATCGCCGGAACGAGAAGCGTTCCGGCTTTCGCCATCTGATAGAGGCGGTGAACACCGGTGGTGGTTTCCTCGGAAACACCCTTCCAGTCTTTCACGATGGTGTGGAAGATGCCGGGTTGCTTGACCTTGATATCAGCCAGGAGATCCTTGATCACCTGTTCCTCTTCGCTTTCGCCCGGACTCTCGTGCCACTTGGAGCCGTTCTCCATTTCGTATCCCTTGTGGATGAGAAGTGTCGCGTCGCCACCGTCATCGACGATGAGTTGCGGGCCGAGGCCGTCCTTGTTGACGAGCGCCTGCCAGGTGCACCACCAGTATTCCTCAAGGGTCTCCCCTTTCCATGCGAAGACCGGCACTTCCTTGACAGCCATTGCTGCGGCTGCGTGATCCTGAGTGGAGAAAATGTTGCAGGAAACCCAGCGGATATCCGCACCGAGATCAAGGAGGGTCTCGATGAGAACCGCGGTCTGGACGGTCATGTGCAGCGAGCCCATGATGCGCACTCCTTCGAGCGGCTTGGTCTTGCCGTATTTCTCACGGGTTGCCATCAGGCCGGGCATCTCGTGCTCGGCGATGTCGATTTCCTTGCGGCCGAAATCGGCTAGGCCGATGTCCCTTACTTTGTAGTCAGTGAAGCTCATATTATTCTGTTAGGTAGATTGGTTGGAAATTCAGGCGATTGCCTTATTCAGTGCGGCAGCCTTGTTGGTTTTCTCCCAGGTGATTTCGGAATCGTCTTTTCCGAAGTGACCGTAGTTGGTTGTTTTCGAGTAAATCGGGCGAAGCAGGTTGAGTTGCTTGACGATGTCGGCGGGGTTGAAAGAAAACACTTTCAGCACAGCGCCGAGAATCTTCGTATCCTCAACCGTGCCCGTTCCAAAAGTATCGATGTGGACACTTACCGGCTCCGGATGCCCGATCGCATAGGCGAACTGCACCTCACATTTGTCTGCGAGTCCTGCGGCCACCACATTCTTGGCAACCCAGCGACCCATGTAGGCTGCGGAGCGATCGACCTTCGAAGGATCTTTTCCGGAAAACGCACCACCACCGTGACGACCGCTGCCGCCATAAGTATCGACGATGATCTTGCGACCCGTCAGACCACTGTCTCCCTGTGGCCCACCGATCACAAACTTGCCGGTCGGGTTGATCAGGAATTCGGTCGCCTTCGTGATCATGTCTTTCGGAAGAACTTTTTTGATCACTTTCTCGATACAGAATTTTTCAATCTCGGCGTGCGAGACTCCATCTGCGTGCTGGGTGGAGATGACCACGTTGACAATGCGGGTCGGCTTGTCGTTCACGTATTCAACGGAAACTTGAGTCTTCGCATCGGGACGGAGCCATGGAGCAAGCTTGCCGGCCTTGCGGATAAGGGTGAGTTCACGGCCAAGACGGTGCGCGAACATGATGGGTGCCGGCATAAGCTCAGGCGTTTCATTGCAGGCGTAACCAAACATGATGCCTTGGTCGCCCGCACCTTGCTTGGCTGTCTTCTTGCCTTCCGCCGCTTTCGCATCGACTCCTTGGGCGATGTCCGGGCTCTGAACGGTCAGGTAGTTATTGATGAAAAGCGTGTCTGCGTGGAACACGTCGTCGCTGTTCACATAACCGATTCCACGAACCGCGTCGCGGATGATCTTTCCGACGTTGAGAACCTCGTCGATCGGCTTGGTCGTGCCTTTCTTTCTGTTCTGCAGCTTCGGAATCGTAATCTCGCCGCCGACAACCACGATGTTGCTTTTAACAAACGTCTCGCAGGCCACACGGCTTTTTGGGTCGATGCTGAGGCAGGCATCGAGGATCGCATCGGAGATGGTGTCCGAAACCTTGTCAGGATGGCCTTCGCCAACGGATTCTGAGGAAAAAATGTAGGTGCTCATGTATTATTTTTATTTTCGTATCGTCAAATCGTGATGCGTTGATGTAACATCCTCGCTATGGAGTCAACCATCAAATCCCTGAAATTGGTTTCCGATCCCACCCGGCTGCGTATCCTCTCCCTCCTCAACCAGGACCCGCTGACGGTAGCGGAACTGCAGGAAATCCTCGGGATGGGGCAGAGCCGAATCTCCACCCAGCTTTCACAGCTCAAGGCGGCTGGACTCGTGATTGATGAAAGGAGCGGCAAAAACAACGTCTACTCCGCCTCCCTCCCGGCAACCCTCTTGCCGATCACTCTCCAGGCGGCGGGCGAGATTCCCGAGGTCTCCGCAGACAACGTCGCTCTCCGCCACATCCTCTCCAAGCGCAAGGACTACGCCCGCGCCTATTTCGACGAACTCGCAGGCCGCTTCGGAAAAGACTACGTCCCCGGCCGCTCATGGAAAGCCCTCGCAGAGGCCCTTATCAAGGTACTCAACTACCGCGATGTCGCCGATCTCGGGGCGGGCGAAGGCACACTCTCCCAGCTCCTCGCCCAACGGGCGGAAAAGGTCATCGCCATCGATCTCTCGCCGAAAATGGTCGATTACGCACAGAAACTCGCCATCGCCAACGGCCTCTCCAACCTCGAATTCCGCATCGGTGACATTGAAAACCCGCCGATCGACGAGGCTTCCATCGATCTCGCAATCCTGAGCCAGGCGCTCCACCATGCCGAAAATCCGCAGCGCGCCATCGACTCCGCCTTCCGCATCCTGCGTCCCGGCGGGAGGTTGATCATCCTCGATCTACTCCAGCACAATTTCTCCGAGGCACGTGAACTCTACGCGGACCGATGGCTCGGGTTTTCCGAAAGCCAGATCCACTCAATGCTTGAAAAAGCGGGCTTCTCCTCGATCGAAACCCTCATCGCCGACAAGGAGGAAACTCCACCGAAATTCCAAACGCTCCTAGCGATCTGCTGCAGGTAAAACCCAGTAAAGACCCCCCACTCCACGCGGCCGTCATTCTCCCTCCGGATGATGACAGCCCTGCGCAGAATGAGGGGCGGTGCAAGCTGGTTCAAGAAAGTGCGATCCGCAAGTTACATTTACTGCTTCGTATTTGGCATTCTCCGACAGTACCACCGATTATTGACTTTCAATCACTTACAAAGAAACCTGTTATTAGGAATAACAGCAGTTAAAGGAACCGTATAGTTCGGACTTTCCCAACAAACTGAAGACTTCTCCTTTGCCATTTCCCAACTCACGCCTAGTCTCACCCCAGACATGACCCGCTCCGCATCCGCTCTGGTTCTCACTATCTCCCTATTTCTGACAGCCGCGCTCCACGCACAGACCGGCTCGTCCGGGCTCTACCGCTCCGTCCTCCGCATCGAGGTCGCAACGCAAATCCCCGATTACCAGACACCGTGGAATTCCGGGCGATTCGGCGGTGGCATCGGCACCGGCTTCCTCATCGGAAAAAACCAGATACTCACAAACGCCCACGTCGTCTCCAACCAACAGCGCATCCTCGTCACCATCCATGGCTCCCCAGAAAAATATCCGGCCAAGGTCGACTACATCGCCCACGACTGCGATCTCGCGATCCTTTCGCTGGAGGATTTCTCCAATTTTGAAGATTTCCCGGTATTCTCACTCGGCGAAATCCCGGTGCTCGAATCATTGGTAACGGTCATCGGCTATCCCGTCGGCGGCGAGCGCCTCTCCGTGACAAAGGGCATCGTCTCCCGGATCGACTTCCAACCATACTCACACAGCCGTTCTGACTCGCACCTCGTCGTCCAGATCGATGCGGCGATCAACCCGGGCAATTCCGGCGGACCGGTGTTGCAGGATGGCAAGGTCGTCGGGGTGGCTTTCCAGGGTCTCCGCCAAGCGGATAATACCGGCTACATCATCCCCACACCGGTTGTGAAACGCTTCCTCAAGGACATTGAAGACGGCAGCTACGATCATTACGCCGAGCTCGGCATCAGCCCTTTCCCTCTCCACAACCCAGCCATGCGTAAAGCCCTCGGCCTTCCGGAAAACGGCGAAGGCGTGCTCATCAAGAACGTCGTTCCCACCAGCTCCGTGGACGGGATACTGAAGACAGGCGATATCCTTCTTTCTCTCGACGGCAAATCGGTTGACAGCGATGGCAAGGTTCTCGTCGATGGCGAAAAAGTGGACCTCAACGAAATCGTCGAACGCAAATTCTCCGGCGACAAAGTTGCCATCCGTTTCCTCCGCGACGGATCATGGAACGATGTCGAGGTCATCCTCAAGCCCCTGCCACCCTCGACGATGTATGCGATCCAATACGAGAAAAAGCCCCGCTACATCGTCTTCGCTGGTCTCGTTTTCCAACCGCTCGACACCAATCTTTTCGCCACCTCGAAGTTCAAAAATATCACCGTCCGCCGCCTGTACACGGACTATGTATCCAAGGGGATCTTCCAGGAAAAGAAGGACGTCGTCATCCTCACCCAGATCGAGCCCGATCCGGTCACCTCGCAGATCGGTAATTTCACCGGACTGGCCGTTGACAAGATCGACGGCCTTCCTGTCCGCGATCTGAACCATGCCCACGAACTTCTCTACGCGGAAAACCCGCCGGAGTTCCATGTCATCGAGCTCCATGGAGCCAGGCGCCCGATCATCATCCCTTCGGCCAAGGTCAAGGAGGCGAATAGCCGGGTTCAGGCGAACTACGGCATCAGCAAGCTTTTCAACCTCAAGGACTGACGGAACCATGCCACGCGTCGCCATCGCACTCGGTTCAAACCTCGGCGACCGTGAGTCGAACATCGCCAAGGCGATCTCCAAGCTGCGCAAGCTGGCCTCGGCCGGCGCGCCTTTCCTCACCGCCTCGATCTACGATACGGAGCCCAAAGATTGCCCGCCTGACTCGCCGCGTTTCCTAAACACTGCTGTGGCTTTCGATTACCCCGGCAGCGATCCCCTCGAACTGCTGAGCCACACCCAGGCCATCGAATCGGATCTCGGCCGTGAGACCAAACCGGTCCGCAACGCACCTCGCCTGATCGACATCGACATCCTCATCTTCGGCGAGACGCAACTCGACCATCCCCTGCTCCAGCTACCGCACCCCAGGATCAACGAACGCCCGTTCGTATACCTGCCGCTCCGCGAGATCCTACCGGACGCCTGAAGCCGGATTGTCGCTCGCGCGTACACTTCGCCATGGAGCTTCTCAACTTCATGCACCGCCCGGCCAATCCGCCGGTTGTGAAGCCTTGAAACTCCACCCTTACTCCCCAGCCTTGCCCGTATCCAACGGCAAACCCGCTTCTCTCCAGGAATCAATACCCATGCTGAGCACCCATACGTTGTAATCTCGCCGAGCCAGTTTCTTCGCCACATTCCGCGCCTCGGGGCAACCGAGATTGAAGCAGTACAGCACCACTTCCTTGCCGGCGTTCAATGCCTTCTGGATCTCGATGTCGCGTTTCATAACCTGCGCGTCGTATTCCGTATACGGCCAGTTGATCGCACCGGGTATGTGGTCGATCGCGTAGAAATACGAGGCTCTTACATCGTAGATCAGCGCTTCGCCCGATTGCTGCACAGCGAAGAAATCGTCGATCGCCATACCCTTGGAGCTGCCGAGCTTGCGGTTTATCGGCGGCATCTTCACCGGCTTGCTGTGTGGAGCCACAGGCACTACAGGTGCCTCGGCTTCCACCGGCTGGACATCTGTACATGAGCTTGCCAAGGCGAAAGCAGCCAGCAGCAACAGGGGTTTTCGATTCGCGTATTTCATGAAAACGCTTGGAAAATCACTTCTTGGTGCCGAACTCCTTAGCGAAGGAATCCAGCAAGTCTTTGAGCTTCTCCACGTTCGCCGCATCCGTGGACTGCTTGCACTTCATTGCGGTCACAATGATCTCATGGCAGAGCGTCAGCTTCACCATGTAGGCGGCCTTGTCGGCATCCGCCTCAGGCAGCTTCAGCCTCTGCGCGAGGAAATAATTCAGGACTTTTTCCTGAATATCCTGTGCGTGCTTCTCCTTGTTCACCGTCCAGCGTGTGATCTGCTGCGCGTTCGCCGAAGGATCCTTGGCCAGCGCAACAATCTGCGCACACGCCTTCTCGATCGTCAGCAAATCGGTAGTCAAGGATTTGATCACATTGTCATCGTCATAGATCCCGCATGGCACCTGGCAATGCGCCGATACGTTTGTTGGGACAGCTGCCAAGAGTAGCGCGACGGAAAGGATATAAGGAATTTTCATAGTGCCCGAAAATAGAACCCTTCCCACTCGATGCAAGGGAAACCCGGAGCCACCTCATGCAAAGGTTCAACCGCAATGGGAGAGCCGCCGACATGGACGAACGGCAAACTCAATGATTCCATCAAATGGACGCCAATCTCCGCGACATGAAAACCCGATAGCAGATCCTTCTTCTTCGGCTGTGTTGGACTCTCCCCTTTCATTGTCCTGGATTCGCGCGCATTTGCGCTCAAAATCCATACCGAACGGTATCCACCTCACCCGGCGATCACGCCGTTCATCCGGATATCGTGCTTCTCCATCACAATCTCCTTCAGCAACTGGTAGCCGAAGCACACACCCAGCTTCACCGCCTCTGGCCGCGCCTCCTCAAGCATCTTATCGTAAAAGCCTTTGCCTCTTCCGATCCGCCCGCCTTTGAGGTCAAAGCCCAGCCCCGGGCACATAAAAATGTCCACCTCCTCGATCGCCACCTGCTTCAGCTTCGCCTTCGGCTCAAGAACTCCGTAGGCACCCTTTTCCAAGTCTTTCGCAAAATTCCTAACTTTATGGAAAACCAGGTTCTCTCCCACCACTCTAGGGAAAACCCAGACCCTCTCGATCTCTTCCGGCAGCGTCCGCAGATCCACCTCCCCCGGCAGCGCAGAGAAGACAGCAACTACCTTTAACGAAGGCCTCTCTGAAAGATAACCCGCGACATCACAAACCACCGCTCCGGAGTCACTATCCGGATTCTCGGATACCCTACGCCGCAATTCCTCCCGCAGATCCTTCTTGAGATAGGCCTCCGCCATCGCTCCCGCAAGATGACGCGCAAGCTTGTCGTCGGGATTTGTCTCTTGCCATTCGCCCATGTTTTCCCATCTTATACGTCGATGATGAATGTTTTGCAAATCCCGATGATCGCGATCTTCGCGCTCGGATCCCTCGTCCATGCTGCCGGGGAAAAGAAATTCGATTGGGATCCGCTCGATATCAAAATCAGTATTTTCTCCCAGGATCTCGTCATGCTTAACACCGAGCGCGACGAATACGCCACCAACCTCGCAGCCTACGCCGCCAACCAGATCCTCGCAAACAAGGCCACGCTGCCCTCGATCAGCCGCGCCCGCCGCATCATCGCTCTCGCCCTGCATCTATCCCCCCGCAACCGACAAGCCGTCGTCACCCAGTTCCAACTCGGTAAGGGAATTCTCCCCGCCAAGACCGATGCCGACTACAGCCCGCAAGTTCTCGCCCGCCTGCTCCTCACCCGCGGCCAGCTGCTCCTCCAGCAGACCGAGAACGAAAACACCATCCTCGCCCGCTACCTCATCAGCCTCTCCGCGGAAATCGACCCACACAACGAGGACGCCGTCTATGCAAGCGAACTCATCCGCATCGACCACGGAACCCCCGATTGGAAAATCCTAACGGATCAAAAAAAAGCGGACAATATCGCGGATCCAGCACCCGCACAGCAACAATAGCCCTAGCGCGATGAGTATCCCTGCCGATCCGGTGGCGAAGATGCGCGAAGTGCCCATTTATTGCGACCGTGACCATCCGCTCGGAGGTGCGCACTTTCATCCCAGCGACAAATGGCTCGCAGACCACGAGCAGGATTCCGACAACGAACGCATCGACAACGTTCGCAAGGAAATCGAAGCAGCGAAAGCCAACGCGGTAAAAAAACAATGGGTTACCGTATGGAAACTGCCCGAGCCTAACCTCACCTCCACTCAGAATTTTCGCAGCGTCGTATCCTTCAGAAAACGCTCCTCAGTCTCCGGGTAATCCAGGGTGTAGTGCAGGCCGCGTGATTCCCTGCGTCTCAGGGCGCACTCAACGATGAGACCGGCGACGGCGACGAGATTGCGGAGCTCAAGGATATCGGCGTTGACGCGGTGGCCCCAGTAGAACTCGCGGACTTCCTTTTTCAGGTTCCGCAGGCGGGCGGCGGCGCGGCGGAGGCGGTTATCGGTGCGAACGATGGAGACGTAGTCCCACATCAACCGGCGTATCTCGTCCCAGTTGTGGTAGATGACCACGAGTTCGTCCGGCTCGGCGACATCGCCGTGGTGCCATTCCGGGATGACCGGGGCATCCATCACCGGCTTATCCGGCGGGTAAATTCTCATCATTTCCTCCAGCGCGAGTCGACCGACGACGTTGCCCTCCAGCAGCGAGTTTGAGGCCAAACGGTTCGCCCCGTGCAGACCCGTGCAGCCGACCTCGCCGACGGCATACAGCCCGCGAATCGTCGTTTTCCCGGTGACATCCGTCTTCAGTCCTCCACACATATAATGCGCCGCCGGGACAACGGGGATGGGTGTTTTCTCACAATCCACGCCGAACTTCAGTAACGTCGCATGGATGTATGGAAAATGTTCCTTCATGAAGCCCTTGGGCTTGTGGGTTACATCCAAATACACGCAGGCGGCACCGGTCCTCTTGATTTCCTGGTCGATGGCGCGGGCAACGATATCCCGGGGCGCGAGCGAACCGCGTGGGTCGACCTTCTTCGTAAAATCCTCGCCCTTGCCGTTGCGCAGGATTCCGCCCTCGCCGCGAACCGCCTCACTGACCAGGAACGAGCGCGCCTCCGGACCAGTAGCCGCTGGGTTGTAGAAACAGGTCGGATGAAACTGGATAAACTCCATGTTCGCCATCGTCGCCCCCGCCCGCCAACCGAGCGCAACGCCGTCGCCAGTCGCGGAGTCGGGATTGGTAGTGTAGAGATAAACTTTCCCGCAGCCGCCGGAAGCGAGCACCACCCGATCCGAGCGAAAAACCATCACTTGCCCCGTTTCACGCACCAGCACATAGGCGCCCAGCACGCGGTCGTTCGAGACAACATCGAGCCGGGCGGAGGTGATTAGGTCGGTCACGAAATGGTCTTCCAGTAGGGTGATGTTCGGCTCATTACGTGCCGCCTGCAGCATCGCACGCGCGACCTCGCGCCCCGTCGTATCGCGGGCATGAAGAATACGGCGATGACTGTGCCCTCCCTCTTTCCCCAGCGCGAACCTGTCACCCTCCTTGTCGAACTTGACCCCGTATCCCAGAAGATCCTCGATGGCGTCGTCGCCCTCCTCGACGATGCGCCGCACAACCTCCTCTTTGCACAGCCCCGCACCGGCACCGAGCGTGTCGGTGATGTGGCTTTCCACGGAATCCCCCTCCGCCCGTAGGCTCTCGGGAAGCACCGAAGCGATCCCGCCCTGCGCCCAGGCAGTATTCGATTCCTCGGCCTTGCCCTTGGTCAGAACCGTCACCTTGCCGTGTTTCGCCGCCCGCAGGGCGAAGGAAAGCCCGGCGATCCCCGCCCCAACCACAAGGAAATCAGAAGTCATGTGGGCAAAAGCATGAAGCCCATCCAGTTAGGGGAAAGCCGAAAATTTCGCATTATGCCCCAGGGCTCCTACGTTAGGGATTTTTCAAGAGATTGAACCGCCAAATAAGAAAAGTTCACCAAGTCCAAGAGAACAAAGATCTCAAAAGAGTCTTTTTGGCTGAAGATTTCTGTTCAGAAAGCGTTTGGCTTTGGAAAACTTGGCGAACTTTTCTTACTTGGCGGTTCAAATCCCATATCCGGTTCTGCTTTCCTCGCCGAGATCTCCCTAGTGTAGGCGCCCTGCATCATGGCCGGAGCGAGATAACGATCCCAAGAACAGTCAGCCCCTCCGAGTCCGCCCCGCGCTTTAGATAACCGAGGCCGATGCCTCCAGAAACGCTCGTCACCTCGCCGCAAACCTTCCCTTCGAGATTCACGATCTCTCCGGTTTTACCCTCACCATCGAAAGTCAGCTTCACCAAGCGGCGATTCACCTTCCCTGCCGATTTGATCCGCGAGATCACTTCCTGGCCGATATAGCAGCCTTTATTGTAGGAAATGTCCGTGACATCCAGCCCGGCCTCGGGAGGCAGCATACCCTCCTTCAGCTCCGCACCCCATTTTGGAATTCCCTTTTCGATCCGCTCCCGTTCATCCGGATCGGGGAAATCGTAATCCTCGATCGAAACCTCACCGCTCACATTCTCCACCTCCACATCATCTGCGATGAGATACCGCGTCAACCGCGCCTCGACATCCTCAGCCATGCCTTCCCCGCAGAAAACCAAAACCGTCCCCGTATCCTTCCCTTCCGCGATCCAGACACGGAACTGCAGCTTGCCCTTCGCATCCGTCACACAGCTCGGCAGCACCAGCTCGCTACCCATCACTTTGCGGACATCCTGCGTCACCTGACCGTTCAGGAAGCGCACTGCATCCGGCCCGGAGAAAGCGATGACGCCGGGTTTCTTGCCGAGTTCAGTCTTCATAGGCTTTCACCAGTGCGGAAAAATCCTCATCCGCAGAACCCTGATCACACATCTCCCCCATCCTTGCGGATACGGCGGCGATCGCAGGCAGTTCCACACCCGCCGATTCCGCGAGTGCGAGCGCGTAGCAGCTGTCCTTCCACATATTCGCCATCGTGAAATGTGGCTCAAAATCCCCAGCGAGCATGCCGGGGTATTTCATCGCCATCAGCGGAGAGCCCGAGCCGTTCTTAATCGCGGCCTCGGTGAAGACCTCGGGTTTCACCCCGTGCCTCTTCGCGATGACCAGCGCCTCGCTCATCGCCTGAACCGTGCAAGCCGAAATCAGGTTTGTACCCAGCTTTGTCACCGTGGCCGTGCCAATCTCGCCGCAATGAATGCGCCCCTTCGAACTCACCGCGAGAAATTCAGAAACCTTTCCCACCAGATCCTCATCTCCGCCGGTGTAATAGAGCAATTGCCCCGCCGCGGAGGCATCCTTGCTACCCGTGAAAGGCGCATCGATGAAATCGCAGCCCTTCGCCGCGCATTGCTCGGCGAGCCAGAGCGTGGTCGGGAGATCAATGGTCGAGTGATTCATCACCAGCGTACCTTTTTTCAAACCGGCCTTCGCCCTCGCAAAAACCTCACGCACCATCGGCACGTCCTTGAGGTAAATCGAAACGAGATCCGCATCCGCCACTGCGGCTTCCGGGGAATCCTTCTCAGCCTCCAACCCGCGTACCGTCCGGCTCCAGCAACTCACCGAATACCCCGCATCAAGCAACCTCGATCGCACCCGCGAACCCACAATACCCAGCCCCAATACCGCTACCTTCTCCATTTCTCTTTTTTAGGGTTTAACGTTTAGAATTTATGATTTCAACGCTTACTCCTGCCTCTGCAGAGCCAACTCCACCAACTTCCCTGCCTGCGCCCTGATCTCCTTGATCTTTTCCGGGGTCGCCTCCTCACCCTTGGGGATGACCATCTCGTTGCGCAGCCCGGAGAGCACATCGCGGATCTCAAGGTAAGTCGGGCGCTCGGAAATCCTCGGCTCCAGCCCGGCGACACTCTCGGTGTAATAATCAGCAATGTCCTCGCGCATCACCTTCGCCGCCCGCTCGGGGGAAAACTGCTTGTCCACCGCGGCAGTCGAAACCTCAAGGGCGCGAATCCAGCCACCGAGCGAAATCAAGTGCGCCAGATCCGCGTCGCGCAGGGTCACCAGCTCGATCTCGACATCCCTCTGCGTCGAGGCGAGTTCCTTTTTCAGCGTATCCACATCCTGTTTCTTCGCGCTTTCCAACAGGCTCGCGGCATGGCTGTTGATCTTGTCCCCCGCACCCAGTGCCTTACCATATAGTGTCAGATCCGACGCCATTTTCTCCACCTTGTCCAGTTGCCCGGCTTGGACGATCAGGAAGCCATCCGCAATCAGGAAACCAAGCTCAATGGCCAAATCCGCACGATCCAGAGGCATACGCGCATTCGGAGCTCTCTGCGTCTCTATCAGTGGCAGTGGCATCAGGAACTGCAGTGTATCGAAAAGGTTCGAAATCGACGGCGCGGTGAACTCATTCACCCCCAGCTCCTCACGGAAATGCGCGTCATCTAGGAAATCCTCAGGCACGTTGGCCTTTACCGCACCTTCCTGGCCGTAACAAAGCCCGGAATACAAAGCCATAAGCGTCAGTCCGATCCGAATCCTCATGCCGTAAAATGACATCTGAACACCCTCTCCGCAATCGCCAAATACAACCAGCCCGAGACCTCCTGCACTGCATTTTCGTGACAACAAGCCACACGCTCGATAGATGGGCTATTGAGGGATGACCTGGCAACAGAGCAGCCCCCGCTTGACCGGAATCCCGCGTTCCATTACATAAGCTCCATAACCAAATTCCATGTCCAACACCATCATCTACACCAAGACCGACGAGGCTCCCGCCCTGGCCACCTACTCCTTTCTCCCCATTGTCCAGGCGTTCTCAAAAACAGCCGGCATCGACGTGGAAACCCGCGATATCTCCCTCGCCGCCCGCGTCCTGGCTCAATTCCCCGATCTTCTCTCGGTGGATCAACAAATCGCGGATCACCTCTCTGAACTCGGCAAGATGACCCTCCTCGCGGACGTAAACATCATCAAACTGCCAAATATCTCCGCCTCCGTCCCCCAACTCAAGGCGGCGATCAAGGAACTCCAAGCCAAAGGCTTCCCCATCCCGGATTTCCCGGAAAACCCTTCCACAGGCGAGGAAAAGGAAACCCGCGCCCGCTATGCGAAGGTCATGGGATCCGCCGTCAACCCCGTGCTCCGCGAGGGCAACTCCGACCGCCGCGCTCCAAAAGCGGTGAAGGACTACGCCCGCAAGCACCCGCACTCCATGGGCGCCTGGTCCAAGGACTCCAAGACCAATGTCGGCACGATGGCCGGCCAAGGCGATTTCTTCTCCAACGAGAAATCCGTCACAGTCAACGCTGCCACCGACGCGAAAATCGAGTTCGTGGCCGCCGACAACTCGGTGACAGTCCTCAAGGAATCCACCCCGCTGCTACCCGGTGAAATCCTCGACGGCACCTTCATGTCAAAGGACGCGCTCACCGCTTTCCTCGAGACACAGATCGCTGAGGCGAAAGCTTCCGGCGTGCTTTTCTCCCTTCACATGAAAGCAACCATGATGAAGGTCTCCGACCCCATCATCTTCGGCCATGCCGTCAAAGTTTTCTTCAAAGATCTCATCGCCCTCCACGCCGATGCTCTCGAACCGCTCAACATCGACTACAACAACGGCTTCGGCGACCTCATCGCAAAAATCCAGAGTCTCCCCGCAGATCAGAAAGCCGCCATTGAGGCGGATATCGCCAAAGCCTACGAAAACGGCCCCGCCCTCGCGATGGTCAATTCCGACAAGGGCATCACCAATCTCCACGTCCCCTCGGACATCATCATCGATGCCTCCATGCCCGCCATGATCCGCACCTCCGGACAGATGTGGAATGCAGACGGAAAACAGCAGGACGCCCTCGCCGTCATCCCGGACTCCTCATACGCAGGCATATACCAGGCAACCATAGACTTCTGCCGCGAAAACGGCGCCCTCGATCCCACCACCATGGGCTCCGTCCCCAACGTCGGCCTCATGGCCAAGGCCGCCGAGGAATACGGCTCCCACAACAAGACCTTCGAAATCCCCGCCGACGGCACGGTCCGTGTCAGCGATTCCTCCGGAAATGTCCTTCTCGAACACAGCGTGAAACAGGGCGATATCTGGCGTGCCTGCCAGACCAAGGATGCCTCCGTCCAGGACTGGGTGAAACTCGCCGTCAACCGCGCCCGTGCCTCGAACACACCTGCCATCTTCTGGCTGGATGAAGCCCGCTCCCACGACGCCAACATCATCGCCAAGGTCAAAACCTACCTCGCAGACCACGACACCTCCGGCCTGGACATTTCTATCCTCCCTCCCGCCACAGCCTGCATCAATACCCTGCAGCGCATTGTCAAAGGCGAGGACACGATCAGCGTGACCGGCAACGTCCTCCGCGACTACCTCACCGACCTCTTCCCCATCCTCGAAGTCGGCACCTCCGCCAAAATGCTCTCCATCGTCCCGCTGATGAACGGCGGCGGACTCTTCGAAACCGGCGCGGGCGGCTCCGCTCCCAAGCATGTCGAGCAGTTCACACAGGAAAACTATCTGCGCTGGGACTCGCTCGGTGAGTTCTTCGCACTCGCCGCCTCCTTCGAGCACCTCGCCGAAACCCAGGGCAACGCCGGCGCGAAAGTCCTCGCAGAAACCCTCGACGCCGCCACCGGCCAGTTCCTCGAGAACGACCGCTCCCCCGGCCGCAAGCTGGGCACGATCGATAACCGTGGCTCCCATTTCTACCTCGCCCTCTACTGGGCTCAGGCGCTGGCCGAACAAGGATCCAATTTCGAACTGAAGAAGATCTTCGAACCGCTCGCCCAAGCCCTTGCTGAAAACGAGGAGAACATCATTTCCGAACTCAACGCCGTCCAAGGCAACCCAACCGACATCGGCGGCTACTACCTCCCGGACGTCGAAAAGGCCAATGCCGCCCTGCGCCCGAGCACCACCCTCAACGGCATCCTAGACACCGTCTAACACCCATCCGCCGCATCAATATGAAACCGCACCTCATCGCAGCTATCGCATGCCTAGCTCTCGCGTCGTGCGGCATCCACCATGCCGTGGCACCCGCGAAACCCACCGCATTCCTCACCTCGACCGGAACGGATACCTCGGCCCGCATCTCCCGTTTGCCCTTCGAGCATTCATGGCGCGATCCCGACATCAATATCACGGACTACAAGAATATCGTAGTCCGCCCGGTGACGGTGAAATACCTCCATGCGGATGAGTGGGAGCGCAGTAAATCCGCTGACATCCCCGACCAGAAAGCGTTCGAAAAACGCGCAGCGACCCTTGCCCGGCATTTCACGAAGCAACTCAACATCGCCTTCACGGATCCGATCTGCATCTTCTACAAAACCACCAGCACCTCGAAGCCGGAGACACTCATCCTTGAGGTCGCACTCACCGATGCTCACTTCCCCGATACTGCAGCATCACCTCTTACCAAGATCCCCGTCTGCGGATTCGAAGCGCGCGTCCTTGACGCAAGAACCGGCAAGCTCGTGTCCACGGTTTCGGATCGCCGCGGCCCGGACTTCCACCTCAGCGGTGAGAACAGTCACATCACCTACAACGAGGAAATATGCTCGATCTGGGCACGGCAGCTCATGGAAGCCTCGAACAAGGAAATCTTCGCCAAGGTACGGCGCAAACTCATCGCCGTAGAGTGACTTGCCCGCAGGCCGACAATCCTAACATCGTGATGAGCAAGCGCTTCATATCGCAACGAATTCGCAGCATGCTCCCCGTTTTGGCAAGCAACCAAAAACCATCCCGGAATCAGGCAGGACGACCACGTTAGGGATTTTCCAAGAGATTGAACCGCCAAGTAAGAAAAGCTCACCAAGTCCACAGGGCGATCAAGTTAGGGAGAATTTTCGCCACAAAAGGCACAGAAGGCACAGCAGGAGGATTTTTCGGATCATTGATCAAAAAACAGGACATCAGGAAGGCATGAGACCCGATTCAAGCAGGCACACTTTCCAAGTTTCTGTGCCTTTTGTGCTTTTTGTGGCAAATCCAATCTTTCCTGTCCCCTTTGCTTCCTTTGATTCCTTCTGTTCCAAATCTCCCCTCTCCCGATACTGAGAACCGAGATGGATTTTTACAGAAGATCGCTAAGGACGCAAAGTCCCCATGGACTAAGCGAAGCGGATCAGCAAATCGTGAAGAAGCTCACCAAGTCCACAGGGCGATCAAGTTAGGGAGAATTTTCGCAACAAAAGGCACAGAAGGCACAAAAGGAGGATTTTTCGGATCATTGATCAAAAAACAGGACATCAGGAAGGCATGAGACCCGATTCAAGCAGGCACACTTTCCAAGTTTCTGTGCCTTTTGTGCTTTTTGTGGCAAATCCAATCTTTCCTGTCCCCTTTGCTTCCTTTGATTCCTTCTGTTCCAAATCTCCCCTCTCCCGATACTGAGAACCGAGATGGATTTTTACAGAAGATCGCTAAGGACGCAAAGTCCCCATGGACTAAGCGAAGCGGATCAGCAAATCGTGAAGAAGCTCACCAAGTCCACAGGGCGATCAAGTTAGGGAGAATTTTCGCCACAAAAGGCACAGAAGGCACAAAAGGAGGATTTTTCGGATCATTGATCAAAAAACAGGACATCAGGAAGGCATGAGACCCGATTCAAGCAGGCACACTTCCCAAGTTTCTGTGCCTTTTGTGCTTTTTGTGGCAAATCCAATCTTTCCTGTTCCCTAGCTTGATCGCCCTCACCAAGTCCAAGAGAACAAAGGTCTCCAAAGAGTCTTTTTGGCTGAAGATTTCTGTTCAGAAAGCATTTGGCTTTGAAAAACTTGGCGAACTTTTCTTACTTGGCGGTTCAAATCCCATATCCGGTTCTGCTTTCCTTGCCGGGATCTAGGCGCCCTGCAGAATCCGGCGCATTGCCAGCATCTTCTCCTGCTCCTACATATGCCCGTCATGAGCTTCCCGAAAAGCGAATCGGCAGACATCCGGGGGGAGGTGCCTGCCGATCTTCTTTTTTGGGGGGCTGATATCAATTTGGGGGGGACCGGTGCGGGCGAAGTGGGGGGAGGCTTCGCTCGCGCCGACTCCTACAGATTAGCCAAAAACGGCCATGATAACATACCGCAATCACGTAGGTTTCGCGGTTTATTGGGGCAAATCATGCCTCATCGGCGCAAAAACGGCCACAACAGGAGCTTTCTCCGTGGTAGCACGTCTCGCAAAGCATCTCCTCACCAAGCGCCCCCGCAGCCTCTTTTCCGCAGCGATCGCAGGTCTCGCGCGGAGGCTCCTCGGCAGCCTGCGCGGATCCGCTCATTTCGCGAACTGGATCTCTTCGCTGGCTTTTCCTCCACCCCTTCCAAACTTATCTCCAATGTCCTTGCTGGTGACGTAGAGCATCAAAGAAATCAGGCCGAGCGCACATACCGTCTGGATGATTTCCAGGGTTTTCATCTGCACAGGCTTGCCAAAAATCTTTTCCATTAGGGCGAGGGTGATGTGGCCGCCGTCAAGCACTGGGAAAGGAAGCATGTTCAGCACCGCGAGATTCACATTGAAAAGCACCATGAATCCGATGATACGCCTCCAGCCGTCATCCGTCTGCAGCAGCGAATAGAGCATCTGCCCGATACCCACGGGACCGCTCAGGTGATCGACCCCGATACTCGATCCAGGATCCGCAACGCTGATGATCGTCACCCACATCATTTTGAGACTATCAGCCACCTGCACGAAAGGGTTGGGGTGGACGATGCGGACATCCACATCTCCCGTCTGGTTCCAGATCACGCCGATCATCGGATCGCGCCCTTCCGGTTTGACGGGGACCTCGGGGGTAATCTCCACAGAAACAACCAAACCAAGCTCTCTCTCCACCTCGAGGGTCACCGTCTTGTTGCCGCTGGCCTTGAGATATTGAGCCAGTTGGATATCGCTGAAAAGTGGCTTTCCGTCCACCGATACGATCACATCACCTCCTTTAAGCCCGGCCTTGTCCGCCGGACTGCCCTTAACAACATCTCCGATGGTCGCAGGCCCCGCCGGGGCGAGTCCCACCTGCCGCAATCCGCTGCGCTGGAACCACTTGCTCTCTGGCCTATCAAACCCGCTGGTGAGGACGAGCGGCTCGGCAACACCCGGGCGTTTGACCGTGAACTCGATCTTGTCCCCGCTGCTCAGCACGATGCGCTCGGTGATGCTTTCCAGCGAACCGGCGAAGCCGTTCACTTTCTCGCCATTGATCGCAATAATCTCATCACCGGGCTGGATTCCCGCCCTTTCCCCGGGACTATCCGCAAGCACATAGCCGATCGTCGTGCTCGGCACGAAATCCTTCGGCTTGCCAACACCCCAGACCACCACTGCCGCGGCAAGTGCCAGCAGGATGGAAAACAATGGCCCCGCGAAGGCGACGATGATCTTGTCCATCGGAGTGATCTTCGGTAGCGGTTTGCGATCCTTATCCCCGCCCTCGATGGACTCCATCGGTGCCATCTGTGGAAGAGCCACAAAACCACCTGCTGGAATCCAGCCAAGCCCGTATTGCACGCCCTTGATCTCCTTCTTCCAAATCGGCTTGCCGAACCAGATCTGGAAGCGGTCGACCTGCAGGCCTCGCCATTTTCCGGCGAGGAAGTGGCCGAGTTCGTGGACGAAGATGATGATGTTGAAAAGCATCACGACGACGACGATCAACAGGATGATCTGTAGGGTAGTTTGGATAACGGTCATGGGTGTTTCGGTGAACTGCGGGAAGGCTACCCAACCGCGGGAAACCCGCAAGTCTTTCCATTTCCCTGAAAGTCCAACTTTCAAAGCTCAAATTTCAAGCCAGAATCCAAGCTTTGCGCCTTGCCGACTTTGCGCGAGAATCTCTTCCTCACCCCTCCCCTGTATAGAAAAAATCTTAATTTTGGAAGCGACCAACCCTGGATTTGCGGCCCTTTCAACTAGCTTCCCAAAACTCTTCCTTGAAGTTTGGGTTTTGAAATTTGAACTTTCAGCGTGATTTCAGGCCAAGACGACATCTCCTCCCTGCCCTCCCTGGCGAACAAGGAGATCCAGGCACTTGAGGCCGCCGGCATCACCACCGTTGCGGATCTGCTCGATCATTTCCCGAAACGCTACGAAGACCGGCGGCAATTCGACCGCTTCCCCAGCCAGCCAACCGCGAAACCAGTTTGCCTCACCGGTGGCGTGATCGACTCCGGCACAAAAGGCTTCGGCAAAACCCGTTTCTACGAAGCCGTCGTCATGGACGGGGATGGCGGGGTCTTCGGATCGGGAAAAATCACCTGCCGTTGGTTCAACATGCCTTTCATGTCCAAGGTCATCGCAACCGGCCAACAGGTCATCGCCTACGGCAAGGTGAAGGAAAGCGCCGGCCGCCTCATCATCGACCACCCGGAGATCGAAGTAATACGCGAGGATGACGACGATACCGAAACGATACACCTAAACCGCATCGTGCCGGTCTACCGCAACATTTCCGGAATCAACCAGCGCCGCCTCCGCGAAACCATCCACGGCCTGCTCAATGCCACCGATCCCACCAGCCTCACATTCCCCTACCCTGTTTCCGATAGACCGCGAGCCGCTGATCTACTCGAAACCCATTTCCCCACAGATGCCGATTCGGGAAAAACCGCGCGTCGCCGCTTCGCGCTAGAGGCCTTCTTCACACTCCAACTCAACGTCGTCTGGCAACGCAACCGCCAGCGTGCCCACGACGGCCGTGTTCTGGGAAAAAAGACAACCCTCCTCAAAGCCTTCTACCACTCCCTTCCCTTCGATCTCACCGGCGCGCAGAAACGATCCATCAGGGAAATCATCGCCGACATGCGCGAACCCCGCCCCATGAACCGCCTGCTCCAGGGCGATGTCGGCTCAGGAAAAACCTTCGTCGCCATGGCCGCCATGCTCCTCGCCATCGATTCCGGGACGGACGCCGCCCTCATGGCACCCACCCAGATCCTCGCCGAACAACATTTCCTCACCTTCCGAAAATGGCTCGCCCCGCTCGGCGTCAACCTCGTGCTCCGCACCGCAAGCAAACGTGAGGAATCGATCGCCGAGCACGGCCCAACCATTTTCATCGGCACCCACGCCCTGCTCTACGATCCCGATCTCTTCACCGATCTCGGCATGGTCGTCATCGACGAACAACACAAGTTCGGTGTCGTCCAGCGAGCGACACTCATTCGCCAAGGCTCCCTCCCGGACGTCCTGGTCATGACCGCGACCCCCATCCCCCGCACCCTGACGATGACGATCTACGGCGACCTCGATGTCTCCCTGCTCGATGAAAAACCCGCAGGCCGCGGAAAGATCGTCACCGCCGTCCGCAAAAAGCCCAAACAAAGAGACATCACGGATTTCGTAAAGGCGCAGCTCGCCGAAGGCAGGCAGGCATATCTCGTCTATCCGCTTGTCGAGGAAAGCGGATCCGTGAAAGCCGATTCCGCCACCGAGGCTTTTCCGAAATGGCAGAAGCGGCTCGGCGCCAATCACGTCGGCCTCATCCACGGAAAACTGCGCCCGGAAGAAAAGGAAAATGTCATGGAGGATTTCCGGACTGGAAAACTCAAAGCGCTTGTCGCCACCACGGTCATCGAAGTCGGCGTCGATGTCCCAAACGCGAACATCCTCATTCTCCACAACGCCGAGCGTTTCGGCCTCGCCCAGACCCACCAACTCCGCGGACGCATCGGGCGCGGCGAGCACAAGTCTTACTGTATCTTGCTCACCGATTCGAAACTGCCCGAAGCCATCGAAAAACTCTCCGTCCTTGAGAAAACCTCCGATGGCTTCGAGATCGCCGAGGCCGACCTCGCCCTTCGCGGCCCCGGGGACATCCTCGGCACCGCCCAATCCGGCCTCTCCGATCTTCGCTTCGCTGATTTCATCACCGACACAGAACTGATCCGCGAGGCCAGGGCGCTGGCTGACAGGGTATTTGACGAAGACCCGGAACTATCCGGGAGCCACTCGGATCTCAGTCTTCTGATCACGGAAAACAAGTCTCCCCACCATACCGATTAAAAAGAGACGATCCCGTCTCATCCAGCCGCAGCATCTTCACCATCGAAATCTCCGCTAGGTAGCGGTGACTTTCAGTCGCCTCCCCTTCCCCGCTCTTCATCGCAGCCAAAGCCTCCGCCTCATTCACCCAGTCCGCCGCACAACTCTCCCTTCGGGTTTGATCCGCCGCGGCGGATTAAAGTTTAGAGTTTTCTTCCCGTCACCTCCCCCCCCTCTCCGATTTCCTCAGCATCATCCTCAGGAACACCCCGAAAAATGCAAATTCCTCGCACAATGTATTGGCCTTGAATGGAGAGTGAACCTATGAATCCAGAGTGATTAAATATTTGAATAACGTCGCGACGGCTGCAATTTGCGTTGTCTTATGTGCGGTGCCGGTGTGGGGCGCGACAAAGATAACCCCGCCGCCGCCAGTGGAGATCGAGAGACTCAATCTCGATAAGGATTTCTACAAGAAATACGTCAACACCTGCCTGCCGGTGATCGGTTCGGAGAATGTTTCGGACGCCGCACTGCTGGAGGCGTCGTACCTGGTGGACAAGATCATCGGTGGGCGGACCGACCTGATCAAGGCTCTCAACAAGGATGGAACCCGCATCGTTGTGATGGCTTACAACGAGTTCACGACCGATATTCCCGTATCCAGGAAAATGGATCCAGATTACTGGGACATGCGGGCTCGCGGTATTTGCGGAGGAAATATGGTGAGTTGCGCCGAGGAGAACCTCCTGAGCCTCGAAGGCGATCCGTATTTCACCGAGAGTATTTTTGTCCATGAATTTGCGCACAAGATTCACGATGGTGCCAGACTCGTCGACAAGACCTTTGATCAGCGACTGAGAGATGTCTTCGACGTCGGCACCAAGAAGGGTCTGTGGAAGGACACGTATGCGGCCACCAATCACGGGGAACTCTGGGCCGAAGCCGTGCAAACCTGGTTCAACACCAACCGTGAGAACGACGACCTGCATAACCACGTGAATCTGCGGAAGGAACTCAAACAGTATGATCCCGCGCTGGCGAAGCTCGTAGAGGAAGTGCTCGGAACTCCCCCTTGGCGATATACGAGGGTGACCGAACGCAAGGGCGAGGGCCTGGATCACCTCAAGGGTTACGATCCGTCGAAGGCGCCCCAATTCGTCTGGCCCAAGAGGGTCCGCGAAGGCTACAGTCGATGGCAGGCCGCAGAGAAAGCCAAGAACACAGGGAAGAAAAAGACGATCAAAATCCACCTGATCGCTGCCGCCAAGGAGTACAAGGCCACCGAATTACTGACCGCATGGCAGCAGCGAATCGAGAAGAAATACCTCGCAAGTTTCACGCGATCGTTCGGCACGGACAAAGCCAAAAGCCTTCCTAACCTGAATCGACTCGAAGACGCCGATCTCTTGGTGGTCTACGCTCGCAGGCTCGAGCTCAGCGGTGAGCAACTGAAAATGGTGAAAGATTACATCGCTTCAGGCCGCCCGGTGATCGGAATCCGTACCGCCAGCCACGCTTTTCAAAACTTCCCCGAATTCGATCGCGAGGTTCTTGGTGGAAGCTACAGCGGGCACCTTGGCGACGAGAAGGGCATCCAGGTGATCGTGAACAATCGCACCGCCAGGCATCCGGTTCTGTCCGGCGTGTACGAGTGGACCCGCAGCGGCAAACTCTACCTCAACAAAGAACTCGGAAAGGGCGTGACGCTGCTGCTTACGGGCAAGTCGCCCAAAGAAACCCATCCGCTCGCGTGGGTGCGGACGATCGGAGACCAGCGGGTGTTTTACACCTCGATGGGGCTACCTGAAGACTTTTCCAATGATGCGTTTAACAAACTGCTGAGCAACGCTGTCGAGTGGACTACCGGAGATACGCTTTTCGCGAGAACCCAAGCAGCGGCGAAAAAACAATAACGTTCCATTACAAAACCCTCCTTCACCCCTCTCCGCCCCTCTCAACAGCGGCCTCAAGCTCCCCACCCCAAAAGCAAATTCCTAGCAATATGATTCTTTGGACACAGAGAAATACCCCTTTCCAGCTCGTCTCTTTGCTTCTGCTGCTTACACTCCCGTTTCTTGCTCTGCCATCATTCGCAGCGGAAACGAAACCCGTTACCACAACAAAGAAGGAAAGCCCCGTGCTGGTCAAGACGATGGCTGAGTTGGCGAAGGCTGTCTCTAAAGCGAAGCCCGGCGACGTTATTACCCTCGCTGACGGCAACTACGATCAGGACTGCACGCTTAAGGGGAAGGGAACGCAGGACAAGCCGATCGTCGTCCGTGCGCAGACCCTTGGAAAGGTCGGCATCAGCAAGCCGGTGACGATCCAGGGCAACTATATCACCTTACTTGGCGTGAACTTTACAGCACAAGGGAGTGTACACATGAGCGGTGTGGGCTCTCGCCTCAGTCGCTGCAGCATGTCGAATGTCGGGTCCGGGAAATGGGTCACGGTCAATTCAGGAAGTCGCAAGATCGAGATTGATCATTGCTTGTTCGAGAAGAAGGAGAACAACCTGAATCGGGCGAGGGACTGCCAGTTGTTCCAGATTATGGTTCGGAACAAGGGCGAGGGGCACCACATTCACCACAACCATTTTCGCGACATACCCAAAGGCAAGGGCAACGGTTTTGAGACCATTCAATTGATGACCGGGGGCAATCCGTTCGATCCGAAGGGCGGTGACTGCGGCACTGTGATCGAAGACAATCTGTTTGAACGCTGCAATGGAGAGGGCGAGATCATCTCGGTGAAGTCCAATGGAAACATCGTTCGGCGGAATACGTTTCATGAATGCCGGGGTTCCCTGGTCCTACGCCATGGGCACAGGAACCAGGCCGTGTGCAATATCTTCATCGGCGGCAAGGAAGAAGGCAGCGGGGGAATCCGTCTTCAGGGGAAGGATCAGGTGATAGTGAACAACTATTTCCATGGCCTGAAATATGCGTTGTCGATGATGGACGGCACCCCGGACGATCTCTATGTCCGCGTTGAACGCGCAAAGATCGTCAATAACACCGTTGTCGATTGCAAGCGTGCGCTGAGTGTGGGGCACAATCACTCAAAGCATCCGAACGGGACAGCTCCCAGTCAGTGTGTGCTTGCCAATAACCTCTTCGTTGGCGGCACAAAAGATGAGGCGTCACCTCTCGTCGAGTATGTGCAAGGAGACAAGCCCGAGGGCTGGACGTGGGCTAACAACGTCTACAGCGGAACACTGGGTATCCCGCCGACAAAAGGCCTGCGCAAAGGGACCCCGGCTTTGAATACCACGAAGGGCGCCGTTGCCCTGCCGACCCGTAATACCCCGTCGACGAAGGAACCTGTTCCCGGCGTGAAGGCGGCAGAGAAAGACATGTGCGGCGTGTCCCGCGCTACGAACGCGACCCTTGGTGCCATTCAATTCTCGGACAAGATGGCCGCGGCGAAACCTCTCACGGCCAAACAGGTTGGCCCGGAAGCGAAGTAGCGCTGCTTCACAGGGACGGGCCTATGGCTTCCAAACTTCGATTTCCGTGAGGCCGCTCCAGACTTCGTCGCGATGTTTGAACGCGACGCGCAGTTTCTCAGCGGTCTGGGGTTCGAAGGTGATGACATTGGGGCTCGCCGCCTTTGGTTCGGGCGGCGTCTTTGCTTGATCGGGAATGGATCTCCACTCACCGTCCGCAAAGACCTGTAAATCGTAGCTCGCCGGTGGCTGGATTTTGCCGCGCCCGCCGTAGGGATGCAGCACCACCCGCGAGAAGGCCACGCGCTTGCCAAAGTCCAACTCAACCCAGTCTTCGCGGTTCGGTGATTGCATCGCGGTCCAGCGGTTGTGCGGCTTTGGCCGGTAGGAGACGAGACCGTCGTTCACCGAATAGATATTCCGATCAAATTTCGAAATGTACGAGGCTGACGGTTTCGGGAATCCCTCGCCGCGAGAGTTGACCGCGAGATTGCCCGACGGCGGCGGTGCCTCGGGCAGCGGTTGGAGCGGTGCCCCCCATGCTTCGAATTCGCTGAGGCCGACCCGGAAGCCCTTGGCGTGCGTAAAGACCGCCCGGATCGCCGTGGTCCGGATCTCCGGAAAGCGGATGGGGTTCGCTCTCCTGCCCACGGGCGACTCGAAGGCGCGCCGCTGATCCGGAATGGGTTTCCATTCGTCGCCGACCCGGTATTCCAACACGTATGAGGCGGGCGGAGCGACTGCCGGAGGGCCGAGCTCGGGGCGCAAGGTATCGGGCCGCTCGCCGTATTGGGAGTAAATCGGCATGGCGTCGATCGGCGCCGCATTGCGGTCGTCGAGGAAGTAAAGCTTCACCTCATCAACTGGACGGGCGATTCCAAAATCGACCATCGCCCAATCCGTCGCTGCCTCCGATCCTTCGGAGGTCCACCGGTTTGGCGGTGTGCGGTGATACCAGACCTGGCCGTCACCGATCGCGGTGATACGCGAGTCCGGAGACGAGTGCGACGCAGAAAATTTCGGGAAATACCCGAGCGTATTGTTGACGGCGTAGTTCGCCTTATCGCTTTCGGCCGTGACCGCTGACACCGCCTGCGGAAGTTTGGCGGTCAGCCTGCCCATCTTCTCGGACTCCGCGATGGTTTCTCCATTGAGCAAGATCCGCAGGCCTTTGCCCTTTCCATATTTCCCGCCCGTCCGATCCCATACGACGGAGATCCGATGGCCTCGGTAGCTCAGGTCGTCGAGCGCGAAGAAGTCCCACTCCTCAGGCACCAAAGGGTTCACTTCGATCATTTCATCATTCCGGGGGCGCAGCCCGATGAGTCCCGTGACGATCAGATCACAATAGCCCGAATGGAGATAGTGTTCGCTGTGCTCATAACGATTGTGGCCGGCGAAGGAACCCGTGTCAGGGTTCAGCGCTTCTGCAATGTAGGGATGGCCCCCGTGACGGTGTGTCAGCGTGTAGGTCTTGAGTAGATCGAAATAGTCCTGCCGGTCGACCACGTCCTGCTCGTAATCTTGCAGGACATTTGCCAAGGCGACCAAGGTCTGCGTCGTGGCAAACGGCCAGCTGTTGCCCGACCAGACGCAGCAGGTTGGCGAAATGCGAAAAAGCGGGTCGTTGCGCTCCACTGTCAACGGCCCGAAGGGCGCAGCGAAATAGGCCGGGTCCATGAGGAACTTCCAGGCTTGTTCGTAGCCCTTGTCGCGATCGGGCAATCCGAAGGCCCACGGCACATAGCCCATCAGCTCGCGCCCGTGCGGGCTGCCATCAAACTTTCCCGAGCGGTGCGTGAGCTTTCCCGCCTGGATTGCGAAGCCGTCCTTCTTTTCCTCGTCCTTGAGGTTCATTTGGAAAAAGAATTGCCGCTCAGGATCCCAGAGCGACTCTTGGACCTTCTGCTTGAGCTTGGCGGCCTGCTGTTGGAAATCGGCCGCGGCGTCATCGTCACCTGCCAGGGTCGCGAGCTTGGCGAGGGCGACGGCGTCCGCCCACATGTAGGAATTCATGGTCGGCCGGTACCCGTGCGCTCCCGCGAACCAGTTTTTTGTCTGGCGCGAGTTGATGTTGGTTTCCATTCCATCGGCCATCCCGCTCTGCCAGAACATGCCGGCTTCCGGCACGAAATGTTTCTTCACCCACCGTTCGCGGTATTTGAGAAGATCGGGGAAAAGATCGAGAGCGAAGGCCTTGTCCGGGTGTGCCAGGTGGATCTGCCAGAGGGAATCCGCCAGCCAGCTACTGTATCTTTCGGGCTGCGCGCCATCGGCCCGGAACCAATAGCGCATGAAGTCCCGCGCCACCCGTGGGGAACGCAGCCAGCGCACCTCCCGCGCGACGTGCCCGGCGGGGCAGACAATAGACCCGTAGGTCCCCGACCACCGCGGACGGTCGGTGAATTCGGTAAAGGTGTAGCCGTCTTTCGGCGAACCGTAAACCAGGTGTTTGGTGACGAGTTCCCAACGGTAGTACCAGGTCGTGTCGATCTCCGCATCCGGCGTCTCCAACATGGGGATGTTCTCCGCGAACCACGTCCAGTCGCGATTGTCCCAGAAGGTCTGTTTTTCCAGAGTCCCTTGTTTGTCCAGCACAGTCCGGTTCGGATCGCTGGATTCCTCCGCGACTGCGGCAATTACGAGGAACGGGGCAAGGACTAGGGTTCGTAGATGATTTTTCATGGTTGAGCTGTCTGGTTAGTGGAATTGGGGCATCACGATCACTCACCCCTCTCCGGAGCACTGCGGCCAGATTTCTTCGAAGCCTCCAAGAGGTCTTTCAGTTCCCCGACGATCTCCGGGTATTTCGAGTAGAGATTCTTCGTCTCGCCGGGGTCTTCAGCCAAGTTGTAGAGTTGCCCCGGCGAGTCAGGGTCGTTATCCGCAATCGCGTATTTCTTCATTCCCCACTCGCCGCCTGCGGAGTAGCTGTTGCCCCCCGACCCCTTGTGATCGAGATACTTCCAATCGCCGCGCCGCACCGACATCGCCAGCGACATCGTCTGCTGCAAGGTGTAGGGACGAATTGGCTTCTCCCCCTGCTCGCCTTTGAGGACGGGCAGAATGTCGTAGCTGTCCTCGGCGGCATCGTTCGGCAACCTTGCCCCAGCGATCGTTGCGCAGGTGGCGAACACGTCGGTGAGGCTGGTGATCTCGCCGCTGGTGGATCCCGCCTTCACCGTCCCCGGCCAGCGCACGATGAAGGGCGTCCGATGCCCGCCCTCCCACTGGTCGCGCTTCACGCCCCTCCAGGGACGCGCGCCATCGTGCTTGTGATCGCGCCGCATGGCGTTCACGGTCGGCACCTCGGGCCCGTTGTCCGAAGCAAACATGACAATGGTGTTATCCGCCACGCCGAGTTCTTCGAGCGTCTTCATCAACTCGCCGACGATCCAATCCATCTCATAAAGGAAGTCGCCGTGTGGTCCCGATTTGGTCTTGCCCTTGAATTGGTCCGCCGGGAACGAAGGCAGGTGCACCGCCTGCATCGAGTGGAACAGGAAGAAGGGCTGATCGGGTTTCTGCTTCACGTGCGCCTTCAAGAACCCCTGGCTCTTTTCCAGGAACACCAGGTCCACCTCCTCAACATCGTAGTTCGGCGCGATCATCCCGGCACGGTTGTCGTGCGAATAGGGATGCTTCGGCAACGGCGTTGTGTCGATGACCTGCGTCGGCGGCACAGGGATGCGGTCGCCGTCGATGTAGGCGTAGAGCCAGTCGGTGGTCGGGCAGCATACCGTGCCGTAGAACCGATCAAACCCGCGATGGATAGGGGCATCGGGGATCGCGCGGGAAAAATCGACCATCTTCACCCCCTTGTTGCCGCCCTGGGTAACGCGCTTGCCATCCTTGCCCATGAAACTCATGCCGATGTGCCATTTGCCGAACATCGCGGTGGCGTAGCCCTGCTTCTTCAACATCCCGGGCAAGGTCAGCCGCTCCTCCTCGATCATGCATGGACCGCCGACCCCAGTGAATACACCGCGGAAGCCGGTGCGGAACGCCATGCGGCCAGTCATCAAACTGTAGCGCGTCGGCGTGCAGACGGTCGACGGGCTGTGCGCGTCGGTGAAGCGCATGCCCTGCGTGGCGAGCCGATCGATATTCGGCGTCGGGATCTCCGACTCGCTGTTGTAGCAAGCGATGTCGCCGTATCCGAGGTCATCGGCCAGAATGAAGAGGATGTTCGGCGGCGCCGCTGCGGCGAATAACGGAAGCGACAAGATGCCGCCGAGAACGATCGTTTGTAGGCTCTTGATCATCTGAAAAATTCGGGGAATACGGGGATGGTTTGCGATTCTACTCGAGCTCCGGTTTGGGCCGTCTGGTCAGATCGGCTTCGAATAAACGCATATTTCCCCCACCCGATTGTCGTCGCCAAGATCCTCACGCATCGCCTCTGCCAAAGCGAGCAAACGCTTCACAGCAGCAGAATTTTCTTTGGAGACGTCGGTAGCTGCACCTATATCGCGCTCCAGATTTCCCGGGGCAAAAAATAGAGGGTCCGGCCATCTGAGAACATCTAACAACCCGCATCTCTGTCCGAAACCGCATAAATTTTATCCAATGCGCTACAGACAGGTCAGGAAGGTTCTGCTTGAATGAGACGGATCAGGCCCCGCCAAGCGCCTCCCATGTCGCATCTTACAAATAAAAAGCCCCCCCTTCACCCTCCTGGGCGGGCGAAGCTCAGCGAAGACCCCTCTCCGATCCCCCCAAGCACCCCACCCATATCTACCCCAAACACATGCTTCCCCGCTTTCTTCTCTTCGCCCTCTGCGCCTTCGTTTCGGCGAATCCTGGCAAGGCCGCAGATCGCCCCAACATTGTCATTTTTTTCACCGATGATCAGGGGACGCTCGACGCCGGCTGCTACGGATCGGACGATATCGACACGCCGGCCATCGATGATCTCGCGGCAAGCGGGGTGCGGTTCACCCAGGCCTACGCGCACGTGGTGTGCTGCCCTTCCCGGGCGGCACTGATGACCGGGCGGCACCCGCAGCGCTCTGGGGTCGTGAGCTGGACGCAGGGTGATCGGCATGGCTCCGACTCCGCAAATGTGAATATGCCAGCTTCGGAAATCACCTTGGCCGAGGTGCTCAAAGCGTCGGGGTACAAAACGGCGATCTTTGGAAAATGGCACCTCGGGGCGAAGAAGGGTCACGGACCGCTCGACCAAGGATTTGACAGATACTTTGGGCACCTCTCCGGTTTTATCGACAACTACCGCCACCACTTCATGCACGGTCGCGGATATCACGACCTCTACGACGACAACGAGGAGGTCGAACGTAAAGGCGAATATTTCCCAGATCTGATGACCGCAGAGGCACTCAAGTATGTCGACGAAAACAAAGAGTCGCCGTTCCTGATGATGGTCAATTTCAATCTCCCGCATTACCCGGAACAGGCGGATGAGAAATTTGTGAAGCGGTATGCAGATTTAGAAATGCCGAGGAGCTCCTATGCTGCGGCAGTTTCGACGGTAGACGATCGAATCGGTCGGATCGTCAAGAAGTTGGAGGACTTGAAACTGCGCGAGAAAACGGTGCTGATCTTCATGAGCGACAACGGCCATTCCGCCGAGAACAAGGGGCCACTTTCGATGGAGAATCACAAAAGCGGCTACCCGAAAGGCCACTACTACAGCGCGAATGGCGGCGGTGGAAATACCGGCAAATGGATCGGCCACAAAGGCCAATACCTCGAGGGCGGGATCCGGGTGCCGGCAATCATCAGCTATCCCGGGCACGTTCCCCAGGGTGAAGTGCGCGAAGAGGCGATCACCGTCATGGATTGGTTTCCGACCGTGCTCAGCCTGTGCGGCGTCGGGAAACCACCGATCCCAATCGACGGCAAGAGCGTGCTCCCTTTGATCGATTCCAAAGAGGCGAAGAGCAAACACGGCGAACTCCATTGGGCATGGGCCAACGGCTGGGCGGTGCGCGAAGGGCCGTGGAAGCTGATCGGCGCGCGTGACAAGCCGAACCTGCTAGTGAATCTCGAGGACGAGGAGCCGGAGAGGAAGAATTACCTCAATGAGAAACCGGAGGTCGCGGAGCGGCTTCTGGACATGCATCTCGGCTGGCTCCAAGAGGTTACGCCGATGAAATGACATCCGGTCAGATGATTTATAAAATATCAAAGGTATGAACCGAGCATCCGGTCGGCCGCACTTTGGAACGCTTCGGTACAATCACTCCTTCCATCAGGCTTGCTCCGAAATCCAACACGCTGTAGCCCGCCACGACCGGATCGCTCGGTGGCTGACTTACCTCGACAATTTTCCACTCAGGAGCGGCATCGACTCCAGATATCAGAGTTAGAGTCACAAAGGAGACGAAGGTCAGAAGTAGCGCCGTCAGAATAGTGTATTCAGATTCGTCAAAGAGGAATGATAACGAATACTCAATTCTTAGGCTGGCTGCTAGGAATTAGCTTTTGAGGCTGAACGGTTTAGGGCGTGCCAGCCACCGCTTAAGCCGAATTTCCCGGCATCGGAGGCACAACTCCCCCACCCCGCCTGCAGTTTGATCTGCGGCGGATTTCTGTCGACGGCATGCAGGCAGGTTGGTGAAAACAAGATCCGGAGGAGTATCTTGCAGGCGGCATGGCCAGAGCGGAGCGTCGGCAATCCACTCTTTTATGGCGCGCCAGGGCGGCTCGATGCGACGCAATGTCTCGATTTCAAAGGGTGGGGGCGGCTCTCGGCCTCATCGAGAGGAGCAAATTCGAAATGATCGGAAAATGTTAACGTGCCGCACCTGCCCCCCTTTTCTAAGCAAGGAGAAGTGGATATTTCCTTGCTCGTAAGCCGTTGTGCCCGGAGCGTGGTTCGTGAGAATCAAATCCGCCACATTTCATATCAGCGCCCGCGACATCGAGAAAGCACCGGAATGGGATCGCCCGGAGTTCGCGTTCATCGGCCGATCAAACGTCGGGAAATCCTCGATGATTAACATGCTTTCTAATAAATCCGGTCTCGCGAAAGTTTCCGCCACGCCGGGCAAGACGCAGCTGCTGAACTTCTTCGTAATGAACGAAACCTGGAGCCTCGTGGATCTCCCAGGATATGGATTCGCGAAGGTGGCGAAGAGCGAAAAGATCAATTTCAACGAATCCGTCGGCGACTATCTCGGAACACGGGAAAACCTCCGTCGTGTGTTTACTCTGATCGATTCGCGTTTGCCACCGCAGCGCATCGACATCAATTTCATCAATTGGCTGGGAGAAACTGGCGTGCCCTTTGCCTTGGTTTTCACCAAGGCAGACAAGCAATCCGCCGGCAAGACGCAGGCTTCTGTCGATACCTTCCTCGCTGCAATGCCAGAACACCTGAAAGGCGTTCCGCCGGTGATTATCAGTTCGTCAAAAGACCGCACGGGACGGGTCGCGATCTTGAAGCTGATCGAACAGGGGCTCGACTGACGAGCCCGTTCAATCGGCGCCCAGTTTGGAAGAGCATGGCCTTCGCTTAAATGCTAGGAATTTGCTCTGGCGGTTGATCGTTGCCTTTTCACCGAAAGGTCTTCTCGGGCAAAAAATGTTATAATGAAGCACCTGCTCCCAACCAATATGCTCTGGAGGAGTGGAGATTTCTAGGCATTCAAAACTTTTTCCCCCTCAAGATCATCGGCGTCATCAACGATGTCTCGCCGGCATTTCCAAAGATCACGATGCTCACGAGATCCCCTGTTTTCGATTTAGCAGTTCCTACGCCAATGCGATACCAGTCGCCGAGGAGGTATCCTTTCTGCTGCTCGCTCTTCATCCAGTGGGATGGATAGATGGCTCCAGTTTCCGGCCCGCGATCCCTCAGAGATCCCACGAGAACTGTAGCCCCTCCATATCCCGCCCTTTTGCGGAGAGCCGTGGCGTCCGGCTTGCTACCTGCATTGGCAACAAGGCGGGCACTTTCGCTTGCAGCGAGAGCATCAAGCTTCGATGAGCGCTTGATCGCTTTTTTGCCAGCATCGGAACGGACCTTATTAATCTCGTTATAGAGCGAGGTTTCAGCTCCTGTGAGAGGCTGAGCTGGGAATAACTCCTTGCTTGGTGAACCTCCACAGGAGACCAAGAGACATGAGGCCAGGAGCAGAAGCGGGAACAAGATATATCTTTTCATGAAAAATACATTATCCAATTTCATCTAAGTCGTCAACATCTCTCCGATCAGACGACTCACCGCTCCCGGATACCCCGTTACCAGCTTTTCCGAAACCCATTTCAATCCCACCGACGTCCTTCGTCTCAGCAGCGCGGCTAGCAGAACCTTCCTCTCATCACCCTTCCGCAATTCCGCTTCAGCTTCCTCACTGATCTTGCCACCGTCCTCCCTCGCCCGAGCCTCCAGCTAGGAAACACATGCCCTCTCCGCTTTCGCCTCAAGTTCCAGCCTTGGGAATGATCCAGCAGCTATGCTGCCCTGGCTGATGGAGCGCCGGAGGAGGCGCGACCTAGACTCATGCTAGGAGCGGAGCGAGGACAATAGACGCCAACGAACCACTTCATCCCCACGACAAGATTCGGCTGCGGTGTTTCCAACAGTAGATGATAATGGTTGCCCATCTGCACACAGGCGTGGACTCGCCAACCGTGCTTCTCGCAAACCTGCCCGAGCCACTCCAGCCAAGCCTCCCTATCCTCGACGCCCTCAAAGACATCCTTCCCGCCCTCTCCCCGGCTCATCACGTGGCATATCGCACCGGATGCCTGATATTGCAGCGGCCTCGCCATTCCCTCCAAGCTGAACCAACCAGTCGTCGCCATCAACGCCGCATTTCAAGGACCGCCCCCTTTCAGACCCATTTCAGACGGTTGATAGTTGGCCGACTCACCGAAAGGTCTTCTCGGGAAAAATGTTGTGATAAAGCATCTGCCCACAACCATGTATTAAGCAGAAATGTTACATAGCGGTGACTGAACCGAATGGTTATAAGATTTATCACATGAATCCTTTCTAATGGGCTTGATCTCGCTCGCGTCATGAGTCGGGCTTACCGAGACCTACTCGGCAGATATTGAACTCTATTGCTTTTCATTGATTTTTCGAAGTGACAGGATAGAGAATCGTGGTTAAGAATTTTTATTATCCGCCCGATTTTCCATTGCTTTGCCATTCTTCTCGTCGCACAGGTGACCTGCCATGCCGAGACCCGCACTTGGACGGATGTCAACAGTCGTAGGATCGAGGCCGAGTTGGTTTCCTACGACGCTGAGAACGAAATGATCCGGATCCGGAAATCCGACGGCAAGACCCACTCGATCTCTGTCGAAAAACTGAGTGAGGCAGACCGTGAATGGCTAAAGGAACAGGATGCGGAGGGTGGTGACGAAGGCACCGCGGACGAACCCGGAAACGGTTCAGCGAAAGCGGGGAGTACCGTGGAGATGCTTTCCGACGGAAGTCCCCAGATGACTTACCATGTTTATTACCCGTCCTCATACAAGGATGGGAGCCAACCGCCTCTGTTGTTCCTCTTCAACAGCGGAGGTGATAGCAAGCCGTTGCTCAATCACGTGAGAAAAGGCTGTGATTCCTTGGGGTGGATCGCCATTGGCTGTGACTGGAAGAAAGGTCAGGGTATGCACGACGAGACCTTTCCGAGTACGCTTAAGCATATCGAGAAGAACATCTCTTATGATCAGAATGCCATGTATTTTGTAAATAGGGTCAGGTGTCGCTTTTCAACATTCTCTTAAGTTTCCCAAGCTCCCTCATGCGTTTGGTGTCTTTCCGAAATTCACCGACCAAGCGGCTCACCGATCCGGGATGTCCCATTTCCAGCCGTTTGGCGAGCCATCCGTTGCCAACCGAAGTCCGTTCTCTCAGCAATGCCGCGATAAGCACCTTGTTCTCGTCGCCCTTCCTGATTTTCGCCAGGCCCTTCCGTTCCGGGGGCAGACCCAAGGTCGCAAGCGCACGCACCGCCAGTCTCTCGGCCTCCGCCTCGTCGTGGAAACGTTCGACTGCGTCCCATCCCCTCTTTCCAGGACTCTTCCTTACCACCATCGCCAGAAGCTTGTCCGCGAACGTCGGCTCGCCAAGATACCAGCCCCGCTTCAACGCCTTCATCGCGGCCTCATCCACCTTCCCGCCGTCATTCGCCGCGCGCTTCTCCAGCCATGCAACATATGCCCTTCTCCCCCTGCCATCTTTCGATAGCTCGAATGCTCCCAGCAACCGGTCTGTGACCAGCCAGTCGGGTCCCTTGCCCCTCGCGTAGTCCGGGAGACTGCTCCACTTGTAGGAGCTGAGTGATCCGCGCTTCCCACCCGCAAGCTTTGCCCTGGCCGGATTGAGATGGATGTAGTCCGCCGCGATGCGGAAGTAATACGGGCTCTCCGTCGCCGCACTCACCGGAATCGATTTGTAACGCCCTTGGATGATCCGGCTGTAATGACAGCCACCTAAACTAACGGAACACCGGAGGAGGTGTGACCAAATTTCATGGCGTGAGCGGAGCGAGAGCAAAAACATGTCCTCTCCGTGACCTCCGCGCGTTCCATCCCTGGCAAAGCACGGCAGCTATGCTGCCAATCCTACCAGAGTGCCGGAGGAGGCACGAACACTTCGCTTGGTATGAGCGGAGCGAGGACAAAAAGTGCCGAGTAAATACTTCATTCCCGTCACAAGATTCGGTTCCGGTGTCTCTAGCAGTAAATGAAAAACTTGCCCGCCGTAGCTTTACGCGAAGGCTGGGTGATTCTTCATCAGCACCCAAGCGTGAACTCGCCACCCGTGGCTCGCGCAAACCTGTCCGAGCCTGAAAAGAAACGCCTTCCCGTCCGCATCCTCTTCGAAAATCGCCTTGCCGCCATCGCCCCGTGCCATGACGTGATAGACCGCCTCCGGATACTGATGTCGCAATGCTCTCGGCATATGCCAAACCTCTCCGATCGAATCCATGGAATCAAGAAGAATGCGAAATGCGGCACCTGGTACCAATTATGACCCCAATTACGGTTCTGGCGAAGCGTCTCACAGGCATGGCGGTCAAATTCCACATGCGCCAAAGCTTCAAAAAAATTCGTTCTTCAACGCGCCGCGCGACGGATTCGTTAAGGTTTTCCGGGCTCGAGCTGTATGAAATTAAATCTATTCCATACCATTTCTTCTAATTCTATCCACGGATAGCTAGCCACTTTGCTCCACTATTTAGTGATTAGAAATGGTCACCCCCCACCCGCTTCGGCGAAAAAATGCTCCAATGCCGATCTGGTTATCGATGCTGGATCGTGGCCTGAAGCATGAACCAAATGGAGAAGATTGCCGATGAGGTCTGCTACAACAATATCCAACTCGTCATTCGTTCTGCTTGAATTCTGGAATTTTTTGAGGGCGGTTCTCGCTAAAGCCACCCTCATGGCATTGGTGCAACGAGGGCTATCTAGGCCATCAATAGTCTCGAATCTAGCTGGATTATGTGGAGGGATATTGGCAAATTCTAAAAGTATTTCTTTTAGTCTACATTCCTTCCCTATAACATTTGGCAACTCTATAACATTTTGGATATATGCCCATTCGCCATAATGGTTTTCCAATTTATTGGGTTGCCGAAACTTCCAATCAGCCGGGATATTTCCATCGTAGAGAATTCTTTCGATGAACACATTTACCGGCGTTTCGTCAATCTCGACTGAGACTTCGGCGAGAGTATCGTCGTCGTCTCCGGGAATCCGTCCACTGACGATGAATTTTTTAGAAGCGCCTGCTGACATAGGGGTATGATTTCGGAGCAAAGAAAAAAATCAACTCGAATGTTCTATTTTCGAACATTCTAGAGCACTGCCGTTGCTAGCGTCCGTCCATGGCAAATGGCACGAAGCCTGAACTGGTGGATAATACTACGAAGAATTTGGTGGGGCCGCAGGTTCGGTTAGCTCGCAAAGCTTTGGACGGAGGGATTACCCAAGATCAATTATCAGGAAGACTTGCAGCCCAGGGGGTTGCAATTGATCGAGCTGGCATTGCCAAGATCGAACTTGGAATGCGCCATGTTTACGACTTCGAACTAACGGCGATTTCACGAACTCTAAAAGTTGATGTGAAGTGGTTACTCGGAATGGAGACCACCGGTGGGCCAAGAAAACCAGGAAGGAGGCAGGAATGAGTTTCGATGTTGCAGCAGCCTTGAGGAGGTCCACTGGACGGTCTAAATCCGATGTGGCAAATAAGCTGGTGAGCATGTTCTTGCACGAGGTGAGTCGTAAGGCTTGCACAGCTGGTGGAATGTCGGTCACCGACCCACGTTATGCGAAATCAGTTCTAGCTGCATTTGGAACAAGTTGTCTTTATTGCGGTGGAGAACTGGAGCCTGACCGTACTTCGGTTGAGCATCTAAACGGAATGAATCGCGTCAGCGTCGGACTGCACGTTCCAGGTAACGTCGCAGTAGCTTGCAAGCGCTGCAACAACGGGAAACGTCAAGATGACCAACTCCTTCCACTTGCGGAAAACGGATGGGAGTCGTTTCTATCTCACGATGGAACTCGCTGCGCCACCAAATGCAAAGCCTGTGCCTATTGGAGCGATATCTGGCCGGATCAGAAAACATGCGTTGTGTCGCTTACCTCAGCGCGTGAAAGGATCCATCAGTTTCAAAGCCCTTATAGACAATTCGTTGAATGGTCTGAAAGCACCCGGGGATCACTTCGCCAGAAAATCGAAACGCTGTACCGAGACTGCCAAAAGTTCGCAACAGACGAGATAGGGAAGCTAACTTTGGATTTGGAATTGGAGTTTTCCGAGGTGAAGACTCTCGAAACCAAGGACTGAAGCAGCTAAGGCACGAATCGAACGCGTAGAGATTTACTATGCGGCGGCGAAGTCCAGGTCTTTGGTGGCTCTGACCGTTGGTTTTGGGAGACTTTCGCCCTTTTCCAAGCGATGTTCGATTTCGTCGCGGACGATTGAGCAGAGTTCCGAGTAGGTCTCTTCCTCGGAGTCGCCGTGGCAGACACCGCCGATATAGAGGTCAGGACAGTAGCCGATGTAGCACTGGTCCTCGTCCGACCACTGGACGATACGGAGGTAGTTGTCTGCCGGTTTCATGGGAGTAACTTAGTCTTTTGCTTTCACCTCGGCAATCGCTTTTGCGATCTGGCGTTCTTGGTAGGTTTTCGCGTCCCCGTTATCGGCTCCGCTGAGAGTGACGGTGCCTTTGAATGCGGGATGCTTGAACTGGCGGTGAGAGCCTTTCTGGCGGTCGATGGAAAACCCTGCCGCGCGAAGATCCTTGAGGAGGTCGCGGATCTTGCGGGGCATGGGTGATCGTGGATATGTGCTTGGGTTGTGCTAAGGGGCTGGAAGCGCCCTTCTCCTAATTTTTTCCTTACTGGCAAGCCTCGCACTCACCGCCGTTGAGCATCGCGTCGATGGAGCAGGCGTTTGCCATTCGGGTCAGGTGCCGCTTTTCAACATTCTCTCAAGTAATGCGAAATGCGGCACCTGACCCGAATGGCACGAGGTTAAGCGCTTTTTCGATAGTAGCGGGAGCGGTGGAACACCTCTTCATATTCATGCCGTGGGGCGTTGAGTAGCGGGTGGTTTTTCGGCCTTCGTTTCACTGCTCTTGGTTCGTTCCTGAATGGTCTGAGGTTGA